>CAMBFS010000030.1 GCA_945865755.1 Klebsiella pneumoniae | reverse complement strand
GAAGCTGGGCGTGAGCTTTTATGATTACGTTTACGACCGGGTGACCGGCCAATTCAAGCTCCCATCCCTGGCGGATTTGATCGTGCAAAAAGCGCAAGCGGTCCAGACTTGATGGCGGGGCCGCCTTGGGATTTAAAGTAGATACGTCCTCATGTTACGTATCCTCTCTTCTCGCTGGTTCAAGCTCGGTCTCAGTGTTGGGTTGTTCACGCTGTTGTTCCGTTCGATTGACTTTCACGCTTTTCGAGAACAACTCACCGCCGCGCGACTCGATTTGGTGGTCGTGGCGTTCCTTGGCTATTTGTTCACGCAGGTGCTCAGTGCGTATAAATGGCAAGTGCTCGCCCGCGCGCTGGATTTTCATCTCCCTTTCCGCGTGTTTTGGGTCTACTACTACGTTGGGATGTATCTCAATCTCTTCGTGCCGAGCACGATCGCTGGTGACGTGGGGCGTGGGTTGTTGCTCGCGACGCGGAGCGGTCGCGTGTCCGCGGCTCTCCAGTCCGTGCTCGCCGATCGGGTGACCGGGGTCGTGATGTTGTTGTGGGTGAGTGCCGCGGGGTTCTTAGTGTTGGGCCCCACGGTTTTCCCGGCGACGGTCGCGTATGGGGTTGTGGCCGTCGCTGTGCTTGCGGTGGCTGGGTGGTGGATCGCCCCACGAGTGATGCCGGTGCTTTTCACGCCGGGCCATGCGTTTCATCGCGTATGGGGGAATCTCATCCAGCCGTATCACGATCAGGCCCCGTTGCTGGGATATGCGTGCTTGGTCTCGTTTGGGCTGCATTGGTTGCAATTAAGCCTGCAGGTGGTGCTTGCCCACGCGCTCCATCTGGCGGTTCCGCTGTGGTACTTAATCCTGTTCATTCCCCTCGTGCACATTCTGAGTGCGTTGCCCGTGAGTTTTGGCGGGATCGGCGTGCGCGAATCGATCTACGTGGTGTTCTTGGCGCTGATTGGCGTTGGACAGCCCGAAGCGATGGCCTTCGGGCTGCTGTGGAGCATGCTAGGGCTGGGCGGGGGACTGGTCGGCGGCGTGGTGCTGATGCTGTCGCCGGAAGTCCAACACGCGTTGGCGCGGATTAGAAAAACGTCGGACGGATGAGGATGGTTTCCTCGCGCCCCGCGCCAACGGAAACCATCTTGATGGGAACATTCACAAGCTGTTCTACCCGTTCGACGTAGCGCCGCGCATTCAGGGGCAAGGCGTCGAGGCTGCGAATGTCAGTCAACGGCTCTGACCACCCTGGCAGGTCTTCATAGACCGGCGTGATGCGGTCGAGGACGTGCACACTGGCCGGGACCTCGTCGTAGTGCTGCCCTTGGTAGGCGTAGCCGGTACAAATGCGCACGGTTGGCAGGCCGCTTAAGACATCAATTTTGGTCAGTGCCAGACTGGTCACCCCATTGAGCCGCACGGCGGTGCGGGCGACCACGGCATCAAGCCAGCCGCAGCGTCGTGGGCGACCCGTGACCGTCCCGAACTCACCACCGTCGTGGCGCAGTTTTTCGCCTTCTGGGCCAAATAACTCCGTCGGGAACGGACCACCGCCGACCCGTGTGGTGTACGCTTTGGAAATGCCAATCACGCCGTGGATGTGTTGCGGAGCGATGCCCGCCCCTGAGCACACGGCGCCAGAAACCGTATTGGAGGACGTGACATACGGATAGGTGCCATGATCGACATCAAGCATGGTACCCTGAGCCCCTTCAAACAAGACCTTGCGCCCTTTGATGATCTCCTCATGGAGATACCGAGAGGCGTTGGTGACGTGAGGGGCCAAGCGGTCACGAAAGCGACGATAGCTATCGAAAATTTGCGTGTAATCGAGCGCTTGTTCCTTGAGAATTTCTCCCAAATAGGCATTTTTCTCTCGCAGGTTGTGGGAGAGCTTGTCCTGAAAGACCTGGTCATCCAAGAAATCGACAAAGCGAATGCCCACGCGCGCCATCTTATCTTCGTAGCATGGACCAATGCCGCGGCCGGTGGTGCCAATTTTTTCGTCGCCACGGAGCCGCTCGCGCGCCAGGTCTATCGTCTTGTGATAGGGCATGATGAGGTGCGCGGTCTCGCTGATTTTCAATAGCGCGGGGTTCAGCAGACGGCCTTGCTGTTGTAGGGTGTCGAGTTCCGCGATCAAGACCTCTGGGTCAAGCACGACCCCGTTGCCGATGACACAGACCTTGTCATCGTGCAGGACCCCGGACGGGATCAACCGCACGATGGTCTTCTTTCCGCCGACGACCAGCGTGTGGCCGGCGTTACTGCCGCCCTGGAAGCGCGCGATGATGTCGGCTTCCCGTGCGAGGAGGTCAACGACTTTTCCTTTACCTTCGTCACCCCATTGGATGCCGACGACGACGAGCGTGCTCATAATGCCTCATTCTTCTTGGTTGACTTAGAGACGAATCTGTTGCGCGGAGATGATCGGCGCCAATGCCTGGAGCGCGGTCAAGACCTCGGTTGGCACTTGTCCGTCCACATGAATCAGCGCGATGGCCTTGCCGCCAATTTTTTCCCGCCCCAGTTCGAGTCCGGCGATGTTGATGCCGTGCGAGCCCAACAGGGTACCCATCAGGCCGACGACGCCCGGCACGTCGTGATTGTGGATGACGAGCATGTAGCCTTCCGGGACCGCTTCGAGGTGAAAGGCGTTGAAGCGCACGATCCGCACGGCTTTGTTGCTGAAGACCGCGCCTTCCACGCTCTTGAGACCGCTGGGGCTAGTGACTTGCACGCGGATCGAATTAAGGAAGTCACTCGGCAGGCTGCTGCGGGACTCGACTACGCGGATGCCGCGCTCGCGAGCGATGAACGGAGCGTTGACGTAATTGATGGGTGATTCAAGCACGGGGCTCAAGATGCCACGCAGCACGGCCGCCGTGACCGGGGCCACGGAGTATTCCGCGACTTCCCCACTGTACTCAACCTGCACTTCCAGTGGCGCGTCCGTGGCGAGCTGCGCGAGAAAACTCCCCAGCCTCTCACCCAGAGTGATATACGGCTGAAGAATGGTCCGCTGCTTGGCCGTCAACGCGGGGAAATTGACCGCGTTCTGAATTTCGCCTTCGGTGAGAAACAACGCGACCTGATCCGCGATCGCCACCGCGACGTTGATCTGCGCCTCGTCGGTGGCCGCGCCCAGATGGGGCGTGCCGATCACCTGCTCTAATTGCAGCAGCGGGTGCTCGGCGGGAGGCGGCTCGGTCTCGAAGACATCGAGCGCGGCCCCAGCCACCGTCCCATTGGTGATGGCGTGGAGAAGCGCGTCTTCATCCACGATTCCACCACGGGCGCAGTTGATGATCCGCACGCCTTTTTTCATCTTGGCGAACGCGGCGGGACCAATGAGTCCACGCGTATCTTTCGTGAGAGGTGTATGGACGGTAATGAAATCCGCCTTGCTGTAAATATCGTCCAAGCTGCCCAGCTCGACGCGCAGTTTCGCCGCCGTCTCTGGTGAGACGAAAGGGTCGTAGGCGAGGACGCGCATTTTGAGGCCCAGCGCCCGGTCCGCGACAATCGCCCCGATATTCCCCAAGCCAATGACCCCGAGCACTTTATTGCAGACTTCACTGCCCGTGAATTTTTCCCGCACCCAGCGCCCCGCCTTGAGTGACGCGTTGGCCTGCGGAATGTTGCGAGCCAACGCCAGCAGGAGCGAGATCGCATGCTCGGCGGTCGTGACGTTATTCCCGCCTGGCGTGTTCATCACCACGATCCCCTGTTTGGTGGCGGCATCGACATCGACATTATCGACGCCGATGCCCGCGCGCCCAATGACGCGGAGGTTGGTGGCCGCCGCGATGACGGCTTTGGTGACCTTGGTGCCGCTCCGAATAATCAAGGCTTCATAGTCCGCGATCACGCGAAGCAATTCGTCCGGCGGGAGTCCGGGGCGTAGGTCAATGTCGAGTTCGGGAACGCCGCGCAAGCGTTCCAGTCCTTGTTCGGAGAGCGGGTCGGAAATAAGCACTTTGTGTGACATAATCGTGACTATCCTACGGTTGGCCAGCCGTCGAGGAGAATTTCTTCCGCTTTCTGGACCCCGCGACCGAGCGGAATCTCTTGTCCAAAGCGGCGCAGCGCCATTTCCAGCGTGCTAATGGCGGTGATGATGTCGAATGGACCCGCGTAGCCAATATGCGAGATGCGCACGATTTTTCCCTTGAGATGGTCCTGACCCCCAGCGATATCGACACCCATGCTGTCCCGCATGTACTTGAGCAACTTCGAGCCATCGACACCCTGTGGCAGCCACACGCCAGTAGCAGCGGGACTCGGAGAGGCGGGAGCGAGCAGCGTGAGGCTCAGGGCTTGCGCCGCGCCGCGTGCCGCCGAGGCTAGTCGAGCATGCCGGGCGAAGAGATGTTCCAGCCCTTCTTCTCGCAGCATGCGTAACACTTCATGGAGCCCGTTGATGAGCGAAATGGCGGGTGTGTACGCGGTCGTATGTTTCAGTTGCTCCTTGCGTTCGCGGCGCAGGTCGAAGTAGTAACGTGGTTGCGTCGTCCGTTCGACTTGTTTCCAGGCTTTGTCGTTCAAAGCGATAAAGGCGAGACCCGGCGGTAACATCAGCGCTTTTTGTGACCCCGTGACCAACACATCAATGCCCCAGCGGTCCATCGGCGTATCGGTCGCACCGACCGCGGTAATACCATCAACAATAAGGAGCGTTTCCGTCCCCCGGGTGAGCGTGGCGATCTGTTCGACGGGATGGAGCACGGTGGTGGACGTTTCACTCGCTTGGACGAGCACCGCGCGGGTGCCCGGATTGTTGGTGAGTGCCTGTGCCACGGTATCGACGGCGACCGCTCGCCCCCATTCGACTTTCAATTCAATGACCTTGAGTCCAAAGGCTTGACTAATTTTCAACCACCGTTCGCCAAATTTTCCCCCATTCACGACGATGACCGTATCACCAGCCGAACAGGTGTTGGCCACCGCCGCTTCCATGCCGCCGGTTCCCGAGGCGGCGAGGATCAGGACTTCTTGTGTGGTTTGAAATAACCACTGTAATCCTTCTTGGACTTGCGCGAATAATTGTTCGAATTGGGGGGTGCGGTGGTGAATGAGCGGCTGCGACATCCGTAGCAGGACCTGAGGTGGAACCTCGGTGGGGCCGGGGGTAAGTAAGTAACGCTTTAACATGGTGTCTCCAGGGAGGTAGTATTGAAACCTGGACTCCGTTTTAGACCCAGGTACGACCAGGTCTCTTCTTCTGGTGAGGTGTGAAATGCTGTATCGCGGCGAAGAAGTTGAGTCAATGAGCGATCTTTACGTGATAACTACATCTGACGCTTCTACTTTTTTCTTGACAGCAAAAAAACGGGGTACTATAGTCGTGGAGAAAAGTGGGGGAAAGTGGGGAGAAAACAATAAACCGTGTTCCGAGGCAGTTTTGAACACAGTCTCGACGATAAGGGACGGGTCAGTATCCCCTCTTCCTTTCGTAAAGTGCTGACCGGATTGCAGGATGATCGGATTATAATCACCAAGTACCTCCTTCACTCGTTCCGCTGTCTTGATATTTATCCCCAGGCGGAGTGGGAAATTCTGGAGCAACAAATGCTGAACAAGCCTCGTTTTGATGAAGCCTTCGCCAAAGTGGAAGCGTTCTACATGTCCAACGCCCATGAATGCACGGTCGATAAGCAAGGGCGCATTTTGCTTCCTCCCATGTTGCGCGAGTACGCGTCGTTACAAAAAGATGTGGTCTTCGCGTCGGCACGCCAGAAATTCCGTATTTGGGATAAAGCGATATGGGAACGATTTAACCAGGAATCAGAAAAGGACCTGCTGCAGAATCCTCATCTTTTTGCTGGCCTGAATGTGTAGCGCACTGTACACGAACCACGGAACGATTGCTAGAGAAACGACATGGAAGCCACCTCGCTCATCTCCCCGGCGATGCCAATTGCCCGCCACGTACCGGTGATGCAAGCCGAGGTGTTGCGTTATCTTAACCCCAAGTCCGGTGAAACCTTCGTGGATGGGACCGTGGGTGGTGGCGGGCATACTACGGCTATCCTTGATGCGTGCGCACCACGGGGCCGGGTGTTGGGCCTTGACCGTGACGAGCATGCGCTTGCCGTGGCGAGGCAGCGGTTGGACACCTACGCGGACCGACTGGTGTTGGTCCATGCGAACTTTAGTCAAGCCGCCGAGGTGCTCGCGCGGCTTGGGTGGGAGCCGGTGGATGGCATCCTCCTTGACCTCGGCTTTTCTTCCCTCCAGGTGGATGACGCGGAGCGCGGCTTCAGTTTCTCGCACGCTGGTCCGCTTGATATGCGTATGGACCAGGACGACGAGTGGTGCGCGGCGGATATCGTCAACTCGGCGAGTGAAGGCGAACTGCGTAAGATTTTTTATGAATTTGGTGAAGAGCGGGCCGCCGGTGCGATGGCGCGCGCGGTCGTGCGCGGACGCGCGCAATCGCCGTTCTCGACCACCACGGCCCTTGCCCAGACCCTTGAGCGGGTCGTGAAACGAACGCCTCAGACGCGGATTCATCCGGCGACACGCGCGTTTCAAGCGTTGCGGATCGCGGTGAATCGTGAGCTGGAGCATCTCGCGGACTTTCTGCGTGAGGGCTATCGCCTGCTCCGTCCAGGGGGACGGCTGGTGATCCTCGCATATCATTCGTTGGAAGATCGACTGGTGAAAGCGGCGTTTCGCCATTGGGCGGCGACCTGTCTGTGTCCGCCACAGATACAGCTCTGCTGTTGTGGCTGGACTCCGAAGGTGCGCATCTTGACCGGGAAGCCGCTGCCACCAACAGACAGCGAAGTGCAACGCAACCCGCGTGCGCGGAGCGCGCGGTTACGAGCGGTGGTGCGGTGCGTGGAGGAGAGGAGACAGTGATGGAACGGTTCCAGCTTTGGCGTCGGTACGCCGTTGTCGTCGCGGTTGGGCTCGGGTTAGCGCTGGCCCAGGTGTGGACACGATTACAGGTGGTTTCCGTGGGGTCTCAGATCGCGAGCACGCAACAATTGATTCGCTCGCTCGAAGGAGAGCGACAAGCCTTGGAAGTGCAATGGAGTATGGTGATCGCGCCCGGTCGGTTGGCGAGCCAAGCCGCCGCGCGATTGGGTATGGGTGCGCCACAACCAGAACAAATTGTCCAGATACCGTGAGGAGAGAGGGGGGGGGATGATGGAGCGGCGGTTGCTGATGGCTGGGGGGATACTCTGTATTGGGCTGAGCGTGGTCTTGGGACGGCTCGTGCATCTGACCACTGTGCAAAATCAAAAGTTAGCGCAAATAGCGTCGGGACAACATCAGAAGAATCTCACACTCCAGGCTCGTCGTGGCGCGATCGTGGACCGCCGCGGCGTGTCGTTGGCGCTCAGCGTTCCGGCTGAATCGCTTTATGTGCATCCCAAGAGATTGACCGAACGAGTAACGAAACAGGCGCCCGCGATCGCGACGGCTTTGCACCTTCCCTTAACCGTGGTCCAGGAGACGTTGCGTTCTCCAGAACCCTTTCTCTGGCTTAAACGACGTGCCACGCCGCAGGAAGCTGGACAAGTGCGAGCCCTGAGGATTCCCGAGATAGAAAGCGTTGAAACGGAACGGAGATTTTACCCGCAAGGGACGTTGGCCGCGCCCGTGCTCGGATTTGTGAATGTTGATGCCCACGGCCTCGCCGGTATTGAGCAGGCGTACGATACGGAGCTTCGTGAAGAGCCGACGAAGGTGATTGGGGAGAAAGATGGGAAAGGACGAACGATTTTTGTGCATGAAGGCGCGGCCTCGGAACCATTGACGGTGCGCCTCACCCTTGATGTGGGGCTGCAGAATTTCGCCGAGCGGGAGTTGGGACAAGCCGTAACAGCGACGGGGGCACAAGGGGGCTCGGTCGTGATCCTTGATTCGCAAACCTCCGCCGTGCTCGCGCTCGCGCAAGTGCCGACTTTCAATCCCAATACCCCCGCGACGGTACGTCCCGAATTTCGGCGGAATCGGGTCATTAGTGACCCTTATGAGCCAGGTTCCACGTTGAAAGCTCTCTTGGTCGCGGCGGCTTTGGATACCAAACGGGCACAGCCCGGAGAAAAGATTTTCTGCGAATACGGCAAATATCCGGTGGGGAGGTTTATTATCCACGATCACCATCCTTACGGGTGGCTGAGTTTCTCCGAGGTGTTGCAGCACTCCAGCAATATCGGCATGGCTAAAGTGGGAGAGCGGCTCGGCAAGGAGACCTATTCCACCTATTTACGAGCCTTTGGCCTCGGACGTGTGACTGGGATCGGTCTTCCGGGGGAAAGCGCGGGACTGCTGCCTCCACCAAATTCGTGGTCGCGTATTGATCTCGTGACCGCCAGTTTCGGACAGGGATTCGCGACGACCCCCCTACAGCTCGCCAATGCGTACGCGGCCCTCGCCAACGAGGGCGTGCTCATGCGTCCCTATATTGTCCAAGAGGTATTGAACGCGGACGGTAAGGTGGTGGAAGCGCACGGTCCGCAGCGTCTCTGGCAGGCGGTCTGGAGCGATACCGCTCATCAGGTGCTCGCCATGATGGAGAAAGTGGTGGCGAAAGAAGGGACCGGATGGCGTGCGCGGATTGATGGATTCCGCGTCGCTGGCAAAACCGGAACCTCGCAAAAACCCGATCCGCGTGGCGGATACTCACCGCACGCGCGCATTGCCTCGTTTGTTGGGATTGTTCCCGCCGACCGTCCTCGGCTCGTGGTGTTAGTCGTGATTGATGAACCCAAGACCGCGG
Organism: Klebsiella pneumoniae; assembly: GCA_945865755.1. Classification (GTDB taxonomy): domain Bacteria; phylum Desulfobacterota; class Binatia; order Bin18; family Bin18; genus JABFSC01. The sequence continues at coordinate 21,055 of CAMBFS010000030.1, read as the reverse complement.
TCTACGGCGGCGAAGTGGCGGCACCGGTATTCAAGGCGATCGCGCAGCAAGCACTGACCTATTTGGGAATCATGGGAGATCACCCCAAGTGGGAAGGGCCAGCTCCTGAGACGCCACTTTCTGGAAAAGATGGGCAACGAGCGGCCCGCCCGCTCCTTCAACAGATTGTCGCGGATGCCCGCGACACCGGAGCGCTTGACAGGCAGAAGGCTGACCCGGCGATGGATGGGGCGAATTTCATAGGGCTGAGTTTGCGCGAAGCAGTGCTGGCCGCGCACCGCAACGACTGGGAAATTACCACACGTGGGAGCGGATATGTGATCGCGCAAACCGCGGGGCGACGGTCAGGAAAGCCGCTGTACAATCTCACGTTGGCTCCCACACGCGAGGCCCACCCATGATTTTACGTGACCTCCTGCCCACTGCGCCGCCCGCGCGGTTCCAGGGAAACTGGGACGTGGAGGTCACGCACTTGGCCTACGACTCGCGTGCCGTGCGACCGGGCGCGCTGTTTTTCGCGCTACCAGGAACGAAAAATGACGGCACACGCTTTGTTGACGAAGCGATTCGCCGTGGAGCGTGCGCCGTTGTGGTTCCGCCAGGCACCGCGGTCCCTCCCCAAGTGACCACGGTGCATTCCCCCACTCCCCGGCGGTTGTTAGGGATTTGCGCTGATCGTTTTTACCAGCAGCCTAGTCGCCATCTCACTATGGTCGGAGTGACGGGGACGAGCGGAAAAACCACTACCACCTATCTGGTTGAGGCCATCTGGCAGGCGATGGGATGGTTACCCGGTGTGATCGGTACGATTAACTACCGCTATCGCATGCGGACATTGCCCGCGCCCTTTACGACGCCAGAGGCCGTCGAGTTGCAAGAATTGCTCGCGACCATGCAGGCCGAACAGGTGAGCCACGTTGTCATGGAAGTGTCCTCTCACGCGCTGGCGCAAGACCGCGTGCATGGCTGTCGGTGGGATGGCGCGCTCTTCACCAACCTGGGGCGGGATCATCTCGATTATCACACGGACTTGGAGGACTACTTCGCCGCAAAGTCGCGGCTGTTTTTCGAGGAGCTGGCCGCATCGGATAAGCCGCGACGGTTCGCCGCGATCAATGCCGACGATCCGTGGGGCGGGCGGCTGTTGAGTCAACCGATTCCTGGCCGCGTGGTGACATACGGATTACAACCTGGAGTCACTATTTCCGCCCGCGAGGTGGAAAAAAGTTTTCAGGGGCTCCGTGGCGTCTTGCGCATTGCCAGCGAGGAAGTGCCCTTTTCGTCGGTGCTGATTGGTGAGCCGCACCTCTATAACATTTTAGCCGCGTCCTCGATCGCGTATGCGTTAGGCGTTCCCGCTGAGGTCATCGCGGCGGGGATTGCCCGGTGTGCCGGTGTTCCAGGACGACTCGAAACGGTCGCGGTTGGACAACCGTTTGGTGTCCTGGTCGATTATGCGCATAAACCGGACGCGATCGAGAAGACGCTCCGCTCCGTGCGGCAACTGACCCGTGGGCGATTGCTGACCGTGTTTGGCTGTGGTGGGGATCGCGATCGCGGCAAACGTCCGTTAATGGGGGAAGCGGCCGGACGGTTGAGTGATGTGGTGATTCTCACTTCTGACAACCCACGGACCGAGGACCCGCTCCACATTCTGGCCGAGGCGGAGCCGGGGCTGATTCAATCCGGCATGAAGAAGGTCGATGATCCCGCGACGCTGGGCGGACTCACCCAAGGCTATGTGGTGATGGCGGATCGTCGCGGTGCCATCCAGGCCGCGTTAGCGGGCGCCCGACCCGGCGATGTGGTGGTGATTGCGGGCAAGGGGCATGAGGACTATCAGATCATTGGTACGAAGAAATCTCATTTTGATGACCGAGAAGAAGCACGGAGCTATCTTGCTCCATTATACAGTGAGACCAAACCTTATACGCGCGGGTGATTCTCACGTGATGACGGACAGAAAGAAATTGCAATGTTGTACGCCCTCTTGTACCCCTTACACACGCTCTACTCCGCGCTCAACGTGTTTCGCTATGTCACGTTCCGCACGTTGATGGCCTGGTTCGTGGCCCTCACGGTCTCGCTCTTATTGGGACCGTGGTTGATCGCGCGCCTGACCGCATTGCAAGTTGGTCAGGTCATCCGACCCGAAGGACCAGCCGGGCACTTCAGTAAAGCAGGCACGCCGACAATGGGAGGAGCGTTGATTTTATTTTCGCTCACCTTCTCGGTCTTGCTCCTGGCCGATCTCACGAATCCCTATATCTGGCTAGCCCTGGGAACGACGCTCGGGTTCGGCTTTATTGGATTTTTTGATGACTACCGCAAATTGCGGCGGCGCAACTCGGCGGGGATGAGCGGCAGACAGAAACTGTTCTGGCAGTTCCTGGTGGCCTCGCTCGCGGCAGGGATTCTTTTCCTTTTGCCCGGGTTCCAGAGCACGGTGACTATTCCCTTTTTTAAGGATCTCCAGCCGGATATCGGTCTTTGGTATATCCCCTTCGCGGCGCTGGTGATGGTGGGCGCGTCGAACGCGGTCAATCTGACCGACGGACTTGATGGTCTTGCCATCGGACCCGTGATGATCGCTGGGTTCACGTATGGGATATTTGCCTACGTGAGCGGGCACGCGCGGATTGCCGAGTATCTTCAGGTGCCCCACGTGCTTGGTTCGGCGGAGATCACCGTGTTTTGTGGTGCCTTGGTCGCGGCAGGCATGGGATTTCTCTGGTTTAACGCCTATCCCGCGCAGATGTTCATGGGCGACGTGGGGTCGCTTGCCCTTGGGGCCGCATTGGGGATTGTCGCCTTAATCAGCAAGCAAGAAATTCTGCTGATTGTCGTGGGTGGAATTTTTGTTGTTGAAGCGATCTCGGTTATCTTTCAAGTCACGTCCTACAAGTTGACGCGTAAACGAATTTTTCGCATGGCTCCCATCCATCATCACTTTGAGTTAAAGGGGTGGCCAGAGCCCCAGATTATCGTCCGCTTTTGGATCATCTCGGCCATTTGTGCTGTTGCCGCTTTAAGTACTTTAAAGTTGCGGTAGGGAAGTTGAGGTTGGCCCGTGAAGTTGAGCGGGAAAACGGTTTTAGTTATTGGCCTGAAACGAACAGGCACAGCCGTCGTGCGTTGTGTGGCTGAGCGTGGCGCCCAGGTCCGGGTGACGGATCGCCAAACGCCCGCGCAGTTGGCGACTGATGTGGCGAGTCTGGCGGACATTCCTTTCGATCTCCGGCTTGGCACTGAAGACGAATCGTTGCTGGATGGGATCGACCTGGTGGTGCCGAGCCCCGGCGTTCCGCGAACCGCACCGTTACTCACGGCGGCGGGGCGACGCGGCATTCCTATTTGGAGTGAGATTGAACTGGCGTTTCGGTTGCTCTCGTGTCCGATCGTGGCGGTCACTGGCACCAACGGAAAAAGTACCACGACCTCGCTTCTGGGTGAGTTTTTCCGCGCCAATGGGAGCCGTGTCTTTGTCGGGGGGAATCTCGGAGTCCCGCTGCTAGAGGCCGTCGGTGGGAACTACGATGTGGCCGTCGCCGAGATTTCGAGTTTTCAGTTGGAGTGGATCGCGGAGTTTCACCCGCGGATTGGGGTGTGGCTGAACCTGACGGAAGACCATCTCGACCGTCACGGCACGTTGGCTGCCTATGGTGAGGCCAAGCGCGCGCTGTTTCTCCATCAGACACCCGCCGAATGGGCGGTCATCAATCGTGACGATCCCGAAGTGGCGCGGTTGATGACCGGGCTACCCGGTCGGCAGTTTTCCTTTGGTTGGAGTCCGGTTGCGTGCGGTGCCTGGGTGAATGTCCAAGAGAAGACGCTGATAGTGAAACAACTGGACACGGAGCTGCGGTTTTCGTTGGAGCAGTTGCGGTTGCATGGCCATCATAATTGGGAAAATGTCATGGCCGCCGTGAGCGCGGCAACGTTATGGGGAATCCCGCGGGCGGTGATCGAGCGGGTGTTGGCGAGCTTCACTGGCCTTCCCCATCGGTTGGAGTGGGTGGCGACGAAAAACGAGGTTGTCTACTTCGATGACTCCAAGGGGACGAACGTGGGCGCGGTTGTGCAGTCGCTCGCCGGTTTTGCTGGGCCAGTGATTCTCCTTGCTGGCGGTGTGGATAAAGGGGGGGATTATGGTCCACTCCGCGAGCCCCTGCGGATCAAGGTCAAAAAACTGATTCTCTTCGGAGCCGCGCGAGAGATCATACAAGAGGCATTGGCGGGAGCGACCGAGACGTTGGTTGTCGAGACGCTCTCGGAGGCGGTGCGAGCGGCCGCGGCCAGCGCGTGTCGGGGAGATACGGTGCTGCTCTCGCCCGCGTGCGCCAGTTTTGATCAATTTCGTCACTACGCGCATCGTGGTGAGGTCTTTCGGGCGTGTGTGGAGGAGGTATGAGCGTAATCGTTCTCACGGATGCAGTTCCGCGGTCGTGGCCACGAACTCCAGCGTCCTCCACCGGCGAGCATGCCATCCGCCGGGGAGTGATTGACTCGTGGTTCCTGCTCGCGGTGGTGCTTTTACTCCTGATCGGCGAAGTGATGGTGTTTAGCACCTCATTCTTTCCTGGGACCGAACGGTTTAGCGATCCGTATCGGTATTTCTGGAAACATCAATTCGCCCTGGTGTTGGGGGGTGTCGGCCTCACGCTCGCGTCCTTGATCCCGTCGCGCATTTATCAGCGAATGACCTATCCGCTCCTCGTACTGGCCATTCTTGGGTTAGTGGTGGTGTTCGTGCCGGGTGTGTCCCACGGCAAGATTCATCGCTGGATTCATTTGGGGTACGTGAACTTTCAACCGTCGGAACTCGCGAAAGGGGCCATCGTGCTCTATCTCGCGATGGCCTTGGCTAAGAAAGCGGAGCGCGTGACGGACTTTGTCTATGGCATTCTGCCGCAGCTCATCGTGACTGGGGCCGTGATTCTGCTGATCGCGCTGGAACCGGACCTGGGTGGGGCGGTGTCGGTGAGCCTGGCCTTGTTCGCGCTCTTCTTTGTCGCTGGAGCGCGGCTGCGGCACCTGGGAGCACTCGCCCTGTGTGGGCTGGTCCTTTTTCTGTGCGCGGCGTTCGCGGCGAGTTATCGATTTGACCGTCTCCTTGCTATGTGGGACCCCGACGCTCATAAGCAGGGACATGGCTATCAACTGAATCAATCGCTGCTGGCGTTTGGCGCTGGTGGGGTCCACGGTGTTGGGTTAGGGGAAAGTCGCCAGAAAATGTTCTATCTCCCCGAAGCGCATACCGACTTCATTTTCGCCGTGGTGGGAGAAGAGACCGGTTTGTGGGGAACCGGTGCGATCGTTGGGTTGTTTGCCCTTCTGGCATGGCGTGGGACCCGAGTCGCCCTGCGGCACCCGCAACCCTTTGGGCGACTGCTCGCCTTTGGCTGTATGTTCCTCTTGGTCTGTCAGGCCGGACTGAATATGGCCGTGGTGCTGGGGTTACTGCCCACGAAAGGACTCCCGCTCCCATTTATTAGCTACGGGGGATCATCATTGGTGATGTCGTCCATCTACGCCGGGGTGCTGTTGAGCTTGTCGCGCGAGAGCATGCGGGAGAATCAGGTCCATGCCTAGAGAGATGCGCATGCTCCTGGCCGCGGGTGGCACCGGAGGCCATCTGTTCCCTGGCGTGGCGGTCGCCGAGGTGGCCCGCCGCGAGTGTGGGGCCGACGTCTTATTTGTCGGGACCCAACACGGGATGGAGAAGGAGATTATTCCTCCCTTGGGATTCGCCTTGCGTTTTATCCCGGCGGAACAGTTACGTGGTCGAAACTGGCGCGGGATGCTGCATGCGCTCTGGGCGGCGTGTCGGGCGGTTGGCGTGGCCTGGCGGATCGTGCGCGAGTTTTCACCAGATGTGATTTTTAGCATCGGCGGCTATGCCTCTGGTCCAACGGTCCTGGTCGGATGGTTGCGGCGGATTCCCTGCGTCCTGCTGGAGCCCAACGCCATTCCGGGCATGACCAATAAATGGTTAGGCCACCTGGCCACCAAGATTTGTCTCGGCTTTCCACAGATCGCCGCGTATTTCCCGGCGCGCAAAGCGGTGTGGACGGGCAATCCCGTGCGCTGGAAGATGGAAGCCCAACAGCAGCCGACTCACGAGACTTCCACGTCGCGGGATCGACTGACGGTGCTCATCTTTGGCGGGAGCGCCGGTGCGCGTCGGCTCAATCAGACACTCCCACCGGCACTGGCGCTGGTAGGGAAGGGGGCGGACTCCCCGCGGATTGTTCATCAGACTGGCAAGGCGGACCACGCTGAGGTCTCCTCCGCTTACGCCAGTGTGGGTCTTGAAGCGGAGGTGGTTCCTTTCATCACGTCGATGCGTGAGTATTACGCGGCTGCCGACCTCGTCATTTGTCGAGCGGGAGCCATCACGGTGGCCGAACTGACGTCATTGGGGAAGCCAGCGATTCTGATTCCCTATCCGTATGCGGTGGATGACCATCAACGGGCGAACGCGGAAATTCTCGTGCGGGCTGGCGCGGCGCGCATGGTGCTTGATGCGGACTTAACCCCGGAACGCATGGCCGAGGACATACGCTCGTTATTGACGAACCGAGACATGTTGACCGCGATGTCACGCGCGGCACTGACGTTGGGCCGACCCGAAGCGACAACGGCGGTGCTGCGTGAATGTCTCGCGTGTCTACCCCCTCACGTCCGACCGGCGCGGGAGGTGGTATGCCAATAAAGACAGTGCGGAGTTCTAAAAAAGTTTCGGGTTCCGAGTTTCGAGTTTCGAGTTCTCAGGCAAAAGTCCGAGGTCCAAAATCCAAAGTCCAAGGTTCAACCCCGAAACCTGAACCCCGAAACCTGAACCCCCAAATCCCCAATGGCCAGGTGTTGTTCGATACCAACCGGCGGATTCACTTTGTCGGTATCGGCGGCATTGGCATGAGCGGTATTGCCGAGGTGCTCTTGAATCTGGGCTATCAGGTGGGCGGGTCCGACCTGGCGGAATCCGACACCACGCGCCGCCTCGTGTCCCTGGGGGCCACCATTGCCCTGGGCCACCGTATGGAACATGTCGTCCCCGAAACCGATGTGGTGGTGATTTCTTCAGCCGTGAAGTTCTCGAATCCCGAAGTGGTCCGCGCGCGGGAGTTGATGATTCCGGTGATTCCACGAGCAGAGATGCTCGCCGAGCTGATGCGCTTGAAATACGGCATTGCCGTCGCTGGCACCCACGGCAAGACCACGACCACGTCGTTTGTCGCGGCGGTGCTCGCGCATGCGCATCTCGATCCGACGATAGTGATTGGCGGTAAACTTAACGTGTTGGGCTCGAACGCGCGTCTTGGACAAAGTCGGTATCTGGTGGCCGAAGCCGATGAAAGCGATGGGACTTTTCTCCTGCTCAGTCCAACCCTCGTCGTGGTGACCAATATCGACCCCGAACATCTCGATTATTACGGCGACCTGGAGAAAGCCAAAGCGGCCTATCTGACGTTTATCAACCGCATTCCCTTTTATGGGCGTGCGATCTTGTGTCTTGAGAGCGTGAATGTGCGCGCGCTCTTGCCGCACGTGCATAAACGATTCGTGACGTATGGTCTGAGTCCAGAGGCGGAGTGGACGGTGCGCGATTTGCACGTTTCTGGGTTGACCACGACTGGGGAAATCTGGCACGGCCAGGAGCACCTAGGACCGTTGCGCTTAAACCTGCCGGGGCGACACTACGCCCTGAACGCATTGGCCGTGGTTGCCGTGGCGCACGAGTTGGGGATTCCCTTCGTGCAAGTTCAGGAAGCCCTGGGCGCGTTCGCGGGCATTCAACGGCGCTTTGAAGTGAAGGGCGAAGAAGCTGGCGTGTTGGTGATTGATGATTACGCCCACCACCCGGAGGAATTGCGAGTGACGCTCCGCGCGGCGCGCGAGGGGATGGCGCACAATAGCGAGCGGCGGATCATCGCCCTCTTTCAACCTCATCGCTATACGCGGACCCGCGACTTGTTTGAGGAGTTCCTCTCGGTGTTCGATGACGCGGATATGGTGATGCTCACGGAAATTTATGCCGCTGGAGAAGACCCGCTTGAGGGGGTGAATGGCGAGGCGCTCTACCGCGCGCTGAAGAAACGCGGCCACGTGGATGTGCGGTTCGTTCCTCATAAGGAAGAGCTGACTGCGGCATTGCTCGCGCTGGTCCAGCCGCGCGATGTCGTGCTCACGCTGGGTGCTGGCGACATTCATCGGACTGGGGTCGAATTACTCGCGCGGTTGCGAGAGGGAGGCGTGCATGCGTCCTGAGCTGCGCGACCAATTGGTCTCCCTCTTGGGTGAGCGGGTGCGGTTCGCGTTGTCGCTGGCGCGCTATACCTCGTTTCGCATTGGCGGTCCGGCTGACGTGTTCGCCGAACCGACCACGCTCGAAGAGCTGCGGACGCTCGTGGCGCTCCTCCATGCCGAGAACCTTCCCTTCTTTCTGTTGGGTGGTGGAACGAACATTCTGGTGAGTGACCACGGGGTCCGTGGCGTGGTGATCAAACTTGGTGACGGGTTCAACTACGCCTGTTGGGAAGAGCGAGAGGATGTGGCGGTCGTCAAAGTGGGAGCGGCCTCCTCACTTGGACGCTTTGTTCGTGAGGCCGTGCGCAAAGGCTATCAAGGCGTGGAATTCGCTGAAGGAATCCCTGGGAGTGTTGGGGGCGGGTTGCTGATGAATGCCGGAGCCTTCGGTGGTGAACTGAGCCGGGTGGTGACCACGATTCGCGGGGTTGCGAGAGAGGGACGGGTGGCGCGGTTGTCGGGAGAAGACATCGGCTTCGCCTATCGTCGGACCGCATTACCACCACAGTTTGTCGTGACGGAAGTGCAATTGCATCTCCACCGTGGTGAACCGGCGGAGATGGCCGCGGCGATGGAGCGCGCGCAACGCAAACGGCAACAGCACCAGCCACATGGCTATCCCAACGCGGGCTCGATTTTCAAGAATCCGCCGGGGACCTATGCCGGACGACTGATCGAGGCTGCTGGCTTAAAAGGGCGTACCCAAGGAAAGGCGCGCATTTCCGAGCAGCACGCCAATTTCATCGTCAACACCGGCGGTGCCAGCGCCACGGACGTGAAATGCCTCATGGCACAGGTGCAACACGCGGTCTGGGAGCGGCATCAGGTGTGGCTTGAGCCGGAAGTGCGCCTTGTCGGTGCGTGGACGACCGGGGACCGGAGACCGGGGATTGGAAACCGGAGTGACGGTTGTCTGACTACTGACTACTGACTACTGACTACTGACTACTGACTACTGACTACTAAAATGACGACACAATGGCATAACAAACGAGTCGGGGTGCTGTTCGGTGGCCTGTCCGCCGAACGAGAAATCTCTCACCTCAGCGGCACGGCGATCTGTCAGACCTTGCGGGAGCGTGGGTATGCGGTGACGCCCATTGAGGTGGATGCCTCCGGTACGTGGATCCCCCAGGTGCGTGACACCGACGTCGTCTTCATCGCGCTACATGGCAAGCTTGGTGAAGACGGGACGGTGCAAGGAGTCCTCGAATTGCTCGGCGTGCCCTACACCGGCTCTGGCGTGCTCGCGAGCGCGTTGGCGATGAATAAGCCGATGGCCAAGCGTGTCTGGCAGGTGTACGGATTGCCGACCCCCGCGTGGCAGGTGATCGAGAAAGCGCATCCCACCGCCCTGACGTTGCCTTACCCCGTGGTCGTGAAACCGAGTACCGAGGGGTCAAGTGTCGGTGTCACCATTGTGCGGTCCGCGGAGACCTTGGCTCCCGCGTTAGCGGAAGCCTGGCGGTTCGACCCCCAGGCCCTCGTCGAGACCTATATACCGGGGAAAGAAGTCACCATCGGGATTCTTGGTGAGCAGGCCCTGGGAGCGATGGAAGTGATCGCCAAGGGGGAATTTCACTCCTACGACGTGAAGTACACCGCTGGCCGCGAGGAGTTCATTCTGCCCGCGCCGTTGTCACCACTGGTGTATGAGCGCGTGTTGCAGGTTGCCCTTGGCGCGCATCAGGCGCTGGAATGTCGCGGCTACAGTCGGGTGGATACGCGGGTCACCGAGCAGGGAGAGGTCTTCTTATTGGAAGTGAATTCCTTGCCAGGATTTACCGGGCTGAGTTACCTGCCGCGCATCGCCGCGCATGCGGGGCTGGATTATGGTGATCTGGTCGAAGCGATTTTGCGGCGTGCCACATTGCATATTCACAGGAGTACCCGATGAATGCGCTCTCCCTTCCCGGCGCGGTGACGAATTGGTGGCGTGGCTCGGACCGACGCGCGAATCGCCGGACCACGGGGGCACCCCCGACACGGCGGCGCGGGACCAGGCTCCTGCTGATACTGTTGTTCGGCGGGATGATATGGGGGGGGCCATCGGGTTGGGTGGTATTCCGGCAGTACATCCTTTCCAATTCCTACTTCGTGGTGACGGATATCGCTATCGAGGCGGAAGCGCCATTCTCTTCAGAGGACATTCTCACCCAGAGTGGCGTGATTCGCGGTATGAGCGTGTGGGCGATTGACCCCCAACAAGTTGAGGAGCGCTTGCTTGCTGTTCCTGGGATTCGCGCCGCGCGGGTCCAGCGCGAATTCCCACAGCGAGTGATGATTCACGTGCAAACCCGTCGTCCACTAGCGGTGATCGCTCGCCCGACGGTGACCTATCTTGATGACAGTGGCGTGGCCTTTACGTTGCCAAGTCAGCACCCTGATCTGGATTTACCTTACGTCACTGGTCTGACGGACGTGGCGCTGGAGTCGGCGACGGCGCGCGCCGTGTTGGAGGGCGTTAAGTCACTCCTCCCGCTTACCACGGTGTGGGCGGAAACACTGTCGGAGATTCATTGGGACCAGCAGCAGGGCTATACGTTATTTCTGGCGCGCCATCATATCACGATTCGGTTAGGGTGGGAGACGGCACCGGAAAAGTTCGCGCAGGTCGGAGCGGTGTTGGCGCGCGTCCCCATCGGTGAGGGGGTGGCCGCTGTGCTTGATGCGCGGTTTGTGAACCAGGTAGTCGTGCGACCATATCTGAATGATCAAGGCGGAGGCGTGCGGATGCCTGCCCGTCCACTCTAGGGGAACACTATGTCTAAGGAAAATGCGCTGTTAGTGAGCCTTGATATTGGGACGTATAAGACGGCGGTCATCGTCGCCGAAGCGACTCCTGACGGGATTGAGGTGATCGGCATTGGCACGGCGCTCTCGCAAGGTGGGCTGCGCAAAGGGCTGATTATTAACGTCGAGACCACTGTGCACGCGATCCGCAAAGCGGTGGAGGAAGCGCAACTCGGCGCTAGTTGCGAGATTCGTAACGTCTGCGCCGGGGTGACGGGCGGCCATGCCGGAGGGATCACGAGCCACGGGATGGTGGCCGTGAAGGACCAGGAAGTGTCTCTCGCTGATGTCGCGAGTGTGATTGAGGTCGCGCGCACGGTAGCTTTGCCAACGGAATGTGAAATTCTGCACGTCCTCCCGCAAGAGTTTCTCGTGGATGGCCAGGAGCGTGGACGCAAGCCAGTGGGGACCTCGGGCGTGCGGCTGGAAGGCAGTGTGCACCTCGTGACCGTGGCGAATGGCGCGCTTGATGGCATCCGCCGCTGCTGTGAACGAGCCGGGCTGCATGTGAACCATATCCAATTTGCGCCGTTGGCGGCCGCCGAAGCGGTGTTGACACCAGAAGAACAAGAGATGGGAGTCGTCCTGGTGGATATCGGTGGTGGGACGACCGGCCTCGCGCTTTTTAGTCGTGGGGCGGTTGTGCATACTGCGGTACTGCCCGTGGGTGGGTATAACATGACGAATGATCTGGCGATTGGGATGCGCATCCCGATCGCGGAAGCCGAAAAAATGAAGCAACGGCACGGGTGCGCGCTTGGGGACCTGATCACCCCTGGTGAGATGGTGGAGATGCCCAAAGTCGGCGGGCGTGATCCCTCACCGGTACCGCGCCGTCGCTTGAGCGATATTATCGAACCCCGCGCGGAAGAGATTCTGACGCTGGCCAGGGAACAGTGTGAGGCGGTGGAGATGCTCGGCAGACTGGGAGCTGGGGTGGTCCTGACTGGTGGCGGCGCCATTACTGAAGGGATGGTGGAATTAGCCGAGCGCGTGTTTAAGGTGCCAGTCCGGCGCGGGGTGCCACGCTTCCTGGGGAGTTTGGTTGATGCGGTGAATGGTCCCATGTACGCGACAGCGGTGGGACTGGTGCTGCAGGAGAGCCAGCAGCCACGCTTGAATGGCGTGGTCCACCATCGGGAAGGACTACGCTGGGGACGGATGCGAGAACGAGTAGTTGAATGGTTTCGGGAATTTTTCTAACGGCTACGGCCTCCTATGGGGGGGGCATTTTGCATGAGGAGGTGTGAGATGATCGAATTTGTTGAACTCAATGGGAATAAGGCGCAAATCCGGATTGTTGGGGTGGGAGGTGCCGGCGGGAACGCCGTCAATACGATGATCTCCGCCGGTCTGTCGGGAGTCGATTTCATCGCGGCAAACACCGATGCGCAGGCCCTGCGGGTCAATTTAGCCCCGACGAAAGTCCAGTTAGGCGGCGAGTTGACCAAAGGGCTTGGAGCCGGCGCGAACCCGGAAATCGGACGCCGCTCGACCCTGGAGAGTGAAGAAGAAATCCGTAATCTGCTCATCGGCGCGGATATGGTCTTCGTGACTGGTGGACTGGGTGGTGGGACTGGGACTGGTGGCGCACCAGTGGTGGCGCGGATCGCCAAGGAAATTGGCGCACTGACGGTGGGCGTGGTGTCGAAGCCCTTTTTGTTCGAGGGGAAGAAGCGCATGCGTCAAGCGGAAGAGGGCTTGCGGGAACTGAAAGCCAACGTGGACACGTTGATTTCGATTCCCAATCAACGCTTGTTGGCGGTGGCCAGTCGTAGCCAGCCGCTCCTCGAGGCGTTTCGCAAAGCGGATGACGTGCTCCTACAAGCCGTGCGAGGGATTTCCGACCTCATCACCGTGCACGGCCTGATTAACCTCGACTTCGCCGACGTGCGCACGATCATGTCCGAGATGGGCATGGCGATCATGGGGGCGGCGACGGCGAATGGCGAAGGGCGCGCCGAGGAAGCGGCCCGGCGCGCGATCGCGAGTCCGTTGTTGGAAGATATTTCCATTCGTGGGGCGCGGGGGGTGTTGATTAATATCACTGGTGGTGAAGGACTGACGTTGCATGAGGTCAATGAGGCGGCCACGCTGATTCAGGAAGAGGCCGCCGAGGATGCCAACATCATCTTCGGAGCCGTGATCGACGAATCGTTGGGAGACGAGCTGCGCATCACCGTGATCGCCACGGGGTTTGGCGAGGTGGAGGCATTACAGGCCCCCCCTGTGAGTAAGTCACCGCTCAGTGCCCTTCGTAGTGGTGTCGGCTTCCGTTCCCATCCGGCTCCGCCGACTCCGCGGAAAGTGGTGCACATGGGCTCGGTGGATGATCTTGATGTTCCGACCTGGCAACGGAAACGCCAAGCCGAAGGCGCGTCCGACCACGCTTCACCCGCAGCTTCGGCGGGGGATGACAAGTACGACATTCCCGCTTTCTTACGTAAGCATGCGAATTAACCGGTGGCGGGGCTGGTGTGAAACCAGTCCCGCCGCTACCGGCCTTCGAACGTATTGATTCTTTGTCTTGACAGCAAACCTCAAAATCCCTAGCTTCGCCTGCATGATGACCTACATCCACATTCCAGAAAAATATGATGCTCAGGGATTTCTGTTGTTGGCGAAAAGTGGAGTGCCGGTGAACTGCCTCCCGGATAATACGTATGGTGTGGTTCCAGAGCACCTCAAGTTGCTGAAGCAACAAAAGATTCCCTTCAAAAAACTCACCACTAAAAACGTGCACTTGCCCAAGGCGCCTCTCGCGGCATGAAAAAGTATGATCGGGTGCTGTTGGTTGTCGTTTTCACTTGTGGTGAAAAATACCCACGTCGGGACAGGGCCTTCCGTTCACGGGCATCGGCAGGTAAGTGTTGTCCATGTGGTTGACTACTGAACGTGCCCGCCAGCGTCTTGCTCAAGAAAAGCGACTGTTTGATTCCAATAGTGAAGGTGAGATTCCCGTCTGTCTGATTTACCCTAATCGCTATCCAGTCGGGATGGCGAACCTAGGGTTTCAAGCCGCCTATCGTATCCTGTCGCAGGACCCGCGCTGTCGCTGTGAACGGGCGTTTCTTCCTGACCTCGATGAAGCCGAAGCCCTCGGCCGCGCGACCACGCCGCTGGCATCGTTGGAAAGTCAACGCCCGTTACCAGACTTCGAACTCCTCGCGTTTTCGCTTTCCTTCGAGACCGACTATCTCCATATCCTCGACATCCTCGCCGCCGCGCATATTCCGTTGCTCGCACGAGACCGCGAGGATCATCACCCATTGATTATCGCCGGTGGCCCCGCCACGTTTCTGAATCCCGAACCAGTGGCCGATTTCATTGATCTGTTTTTGATCGGTGAAGGGGAGGAAATGCTCCCGGAGTTTCTTGACCTCTACGCCACGGTGCGGGCCGCCAAGCTCAGCCGCGCGGAGAAACTCCGCAGGCTCAGTGCGGTTGAAGGAGCCTATCTCCCGACGCTCTTCGCGCCGCAGTATGACGACGAAGGACGGATTGTCCGTGTCGAGTACAGTGGGGAAGGGAAGCCCCGCGTGAAGCGGCGCTTGATTCAGAACTTGGACGCCTATCCAACGACCTCGCAGATTCTCACGCCGGAAGCGGTGTTCGGCGATATGTATCTGATTGAAGCGAGTCGCGGATGCGAGTGGGGGTGTCGCTTCTGCGCGGCGGGGTTCATGTATCGCCCAGTCCGGTATCGCAGCTTCGCCTCGCTTAAACAGAGTGTGACCGAAGGGCTGAAGGAACGGGCGACGATTGGTCTCGTCGGCGCGGAGATGGCGAGCCAGCCCGGTATCGCGGCGATCTGTGATTTTATTGGTCAGGCTGGTGGCCGTGCCTCGCCGTCCTCGCTCAAGGCTGATGTGATTACGCGGGAGCTGGCTGACGCGCTGGGAGCGCAAAAGAATCGCTCGGCGACGATCGCGCCCGAAGCCGGTTCCGAGCGGATGCGTCGTGTCATCAATAAAAATCTCACCGAGCCAGAAATCTTGCGCGCGGCGGAATGGTTGGTGGGCGGTGGTATTCCGTCTCTCAAGATGTATTTCATGGTGGGGGTACCAACCGAACAGCGCGAGGATGTCGAAGCGATCGCTGACCTGACGATCAAGATTCACGAGAAATTTTGCGGCAAAGGGGCGAAGGTCGGAGGACTGACCCTGTCGGTGAACGCCTTCTCCCCCAAACCGTGGACCCCACTACAATGGGAACCGATGGACGATATCGCGGCGTTACGCGACAAGTTCGCGCTGCTAAAAAAACGGCTTGGCCGATTCTCCCGTGTGACCGTGGACACCGAGTCACCGCGTGAAGCGTACTACCAGACGTTGCTTTCGCGTGGTGATCGTCGCACCGGTCAGATTCTACTCGAAGCGCATCAGAATGGTGGGGATTGGTGGAGCGTCATTCAACGGCTACGGCGGGAGGAGAAAGGTCCAAGGTCCAAGGTCCAAGGTCCAAGGTCATCGGAGACGCCGAACCCTGTCCCCCGACCCCTGAACCCTGATTTCTTCGTCCATCGTCGCTACGATCAGCAAGAAATCTTGCCGTGGGACTTCATTGACCACTCGGTGAGTAAGCAATATCTGTGGGTCGAATGGCGCAAGGCGCTGCTCGAACGACAAACCCCGCCGTGTGATGTCACGACCTGTCATAGTTGCCAAGCCTGCTAACCGATGATGAGTGACGAGTTACGAGGAGCGAGTACCGTGAACGAAGTATAATTTCCAACTCCCTAACTCGAAACCCGAAACCCGAAACTTTTCCCATGATTGTGGCTATTGGCATTGATCTCGCGGAAGTGGAACGCATCAAGTCAGCGCTTGAGAATTCGGTGACCGGTACGCGGTTTCGCAATCGTGTCTACACCGAGGGGGAGCAACGGTATTGCGAGTCCCGCCGTGCTGGGAAATATCAAAGCTATGCGGCGCGGTTCGCGGCCAAAGAAGCAACCATGAAAGCACTCGGACATGGCTGGGGGCCGTATGTCGGTTGGCTTGACGTTGAAGTCATGCGGCGACGAGGGGCACGCCCGGAAATTATCCTGCACGGCAAAGCCAAGGAGTATGCGGCGTCGCTGGGGATCACGCGATTCCATCTCGCCTTGACGCATACCGACACGCTAGCCGAGGCGCAGGTGATTGCTGAGGGGTGAAAAAACGGGGGTTGGGAGCTGGGGGTTAGGGGCTGGTGGTGATGTTATCCGCATTTACCACGCACCGAGTGGGCAACCCATCTGTTTGATCCAAGACGACTTCGACCGGGATGTTGCGGATGGTGCGAGTCACCGGAGCGACGGTAATCGCGTTACGCACGCGGTAGGCGGTATCCCGACTCAACAACACTACTGGCCTGCGTCCAGTGGGCGACGGCAATTGTGCCCACCATACTTCGCCTCGTTTCATCTACCATTCTTCCTCTGGGAGGATTTGCGCAAGCAATAAGAGTCCAGTCTTCGCCCAACTCGTCTGTTCTGGATGTTTCCGATATCCCGCTATGTAGCGACGATCCAGGGTTTTCGTGTCGAGTCCATGTAACCGTAACTTGCATGCCTCGCGAATAAACGCCGTGCGAGTTGTTGCCATCGCTTCCGCCGTTTCGTCAATCTGCTCTAACAGGTTATCTTCCATGGAAATATGAATAACTCTCTTCGCCGCTTCTTTTGGCATAGCTCAACTCCTGTGGGGCACCATGCTTTCCGTTTACAACCGATTATACCCATTTAACGCCGCGACCTTATACGCCTCCGACAGCGTCGGATAATTCACCACATTGTCAATGAAGTATTCAATCGTCCCACCGTAGGCGATCACGGCTTGGCCAACATGAATGAGTTCGGAGGCGCGCTCGCCGATAATGTGGACGCCGAGGAGTTGCAGGGTCTCGCGGTGAAAGATGAGCTTCAGCATGCCATCGGTGTCTCCCATGATGTGAGCACGCGCGGTTTCGCGGTAATAGGCGTGGCCGATTTCGTAGGGAACGCGATCTTTCGTCAACTCTTCCTCGGTGGCGCCAACCATCGAAACCTCGGGAATGGTGTAAATGCCAAAGGGCAATGGCGCGAGCGGGGTCATGGCGATCTGACCATTCACGTGTCCGTTGCTGTCGCGAAAAGCGTGGGCTGACGCGAGACGGCCTTGGTGCATCGCGGTGGCCGCGAGCGCGGGAAAACCAATCACGTCACCGACGGCGTAGATGTGTGGCACCGCGGTCTGAAAGTGCTCGTTGACGTTCAGCAGCCCGCGTTTGTCGATGTCGAGATTCACCGTCGATAAGCCGAGGTGATCGGTATTGCCAACGCGCCCGGCGGCGTAGAGCACGCGTTCCGCCGTGACGACTTTCCCGCTGGCGCAATGGGACTCAATTCGATCCGATTCGACAATGGAAACGGCGCTCACCTCTTCGCCAAAGTGCATGACGACGCCCGCGTTGAGCATCCGATAGAGGAGGCGCTGCTTGGTTTCGTCATCAAGAAAGTCGAGGATGTTCGCGCGAGTGTCGAGGAGAGTGACCTTCACTCCGAGTGTGGCGAAGATCGAGGCGTACTCGCAGCCGACAACGCCAGCGCCGATGACCGCGAGGGTCCGTGGGATGCGATCTAAAAAGAGAATCGAATCCGTATCAAACACATGCTGGTCATCGAACGGGATCGTGGTGGGACGAGCCGGACGTGACCCAACCGCGAGAACAGTGACGGCGGTGCTACACGTGCGCCGCGAGCCATCGGTGCCTTCGATGGCGATGCGATGGGGGTCAAGAAAAGTGGCCCGACCATGAAAGACATCGATATCGTTGCGATCAAATCGCCGCCGCACGGCGTCGGCCTGGTACTGGACCACCGTGGTCTTGTAGCGCAGCAGGTCTTGCACGCCCATGCGATGTTTCTTCACGGCGCATTGGATGCCAGGGAAGGTCCGTTGTTCGATTCCGGTGATGAACAACACGGCTTCTCGCAAGGTTTTGCTCGGCAGGGTGGCGGTATGCGTACACGCCCCGCCGAGTTGACCGCCCTGTTCGATGACCGCGACGCGTTTGTCGAGCTTGGCGGCTTGAATGGCGGCTTTCTCGCCAGCCGGACCGGAGCCGATGACAATCAGGTCATAGTTGTACGTGGATGTCGTGGGTGAGAGGATTTCCGTAGGAGTAGTGCTCGTCATAAGTTCCCATTATAAAGATCGGGCGCGCAAGCGAAAGGTTGACCCACCAAGAGAAGAGGTGGCGGGTCATCAGCTCGATTCGTCCTCAGCAAAAGAAAAAGGAGGCTGTGTTATGGATAAGGTAAAACGTGAGCAGTTTGTGGGTCAGATGATGGGCTACATCACCGGTGCGTCGTTGACCGGGATGATTTATATCGGTGACCGACTCGGTCTGTTCAAGATCATGGCGGGCGCGGGTCCGCTGTCGGTGTCAGAGGTGGCGGCCAAGGATGGATTACAGGAACGCTACGTGCGTGAATGGCTCGCGGCGATGGCTGCGGCTGGCATTGTCGAGTATGACGCCGCCACGGAGCGCTTCACCTTTCCCGAAGAGCACGCCGCCGTGCTAGCGGACGACAATAGTCCCAGCTTTCTCGCGGGCTTTTTTCAGAATGTGCCAACGATGATTAACGTCGCGCCACGGGTCGCCGAAGCGTTCGTCAAAGGGGGTGGGGTGCCATTCGCTGATTACGGTCCCGATCTCGTGGCGGGGATCGACCGCAGCAACCGCGCGCAGTATCAGTTTCACTTGGTGAAACGTTGGCTGCCCGCGATGCCCCAGGTGATGGAGCGATTGCAAGCCGGAGGCATTGCGGCGGATGTGGGGTGTGGCAGTGGCTATCCCAGCATTCTGATGGCCCAAGCCTTTCCTCAAGCACGATTCTATGGATTTGATGTGAGCGAGGCGTCACTCGCGCGTGCGCGAGCGGATGCGCAAGCGAAAGGGGTGGCTGACCGCGTGGAGTTTCAGCACGCTTCCGCCACGGCACTGCCCACCAGTCGAAAGTTCGATGTGATCACTTCGTTTGATACCATCCACGATATGGTTGATCCTCGTGGCGCGCTCCGTTCGATCCGTCAAGCGTTGGCGGATGACGGCACCTACTTCATGGTCGAGCCGAAAGCGGGCGATACCCTGGCTGAGAACATGGGCCCGATGGGGGCACTGACATACTCCATGAGTACGTTGCACTGCATGACGGTGTCTCTCGCGCATGGAGGCGAAGGGATCGGCACGGCGATCGGTCCAACAATCATACGCGAGCTCGCGGAGCAAGGCGGCTTCACGCGCGTGCGGCGGTTGCCGATTGAGCATCTGGCGCAGGCGTTTTATGAGATTCGGCCGTAGTGTTCTCAGCACAGTGCGAGAGCGGGCCGTTCACTGATGGGGGAAGGGGTTCGGGAATCATGAGTACCGCTAAACTTGTGGAGCAGTTACACGATAAGGCCACTCGTGGCATTGCTCTGTCTGCCCTCGAACAGGCGCAATTAGATGCCTGGTATGCACAGCAAGACCAAGGGGAAGGTGCCCTCCTTACGCTGGCGTCTCCTCCCGGAAGGCTCGTCGCTCTCCAGACACAAGTCGATACGGCTGTGGCGGAACTGCTCACCACCACCCGACGCGTTCAAGCTCTTGCTGCTGACAATGTAGCCCTGCGTCGTGATATTGCGGCGTTGCAGGAGGAATTGACGCGTCCATCTCCCGCGCAATCCGCATGAACATCAGCGAAGCGGTTCGGCTCCAGGTGCGCCAGCGGGCGAATGGCTCATCTCCCAACTCATTGGATTGCACTAATGCAAGGCATTTCAAGTAGCGGAAAAACAATGATCTCAGTTTGCCCTTCCGTTCCCCATGCAATCAGTTGGGTGATGAGCCACTCGGCCAAGAGGTTATCGCCGGGTGCATCGACGACACGGCCCCGGTAGTGCTGGATCAAAGAGGAAATCACTTCACGAGAGGCAGTGAGGGTACGGATAGTGGCTTCTTCATCGTCGCCCATGAGGCGGCTGTAGCCCGCGACATCGGTACTGAAGATCGCCGCCAGCTTGCGTTGCATACCGACCGTGACTTTGTGTTCCTCCATCTCCGTAGTCCTCCTGGTATGGGATTATCTTGTCCTTGTCTCTTGCTTGTCAGCCAGCAAGCACTTCCACGTTGACTTCAACACACCGAGCAAGGGCTTTGTCTCCAGTGAGGAAAAGGTCCGATTTCTCTTCGATAGCAGTGGCGAGATGAATTGCGTCAGGGGTCTTGAAGTTGTAACGGACTCGCAAGTCAGTGGCGCGCTCAATGATGTCCGCAGTCACCTCACTAATGATGAGGCGCTCCATGGTGAAGAAAGCCGTATACTTTGCGAGAAGGCGAGTATCGGCATTCCTCAACGGTTGTATGCGACACTCTAGTAGAGACAATCGCGAGGTGACGATGTGAGACTCGGGGTTCGTTCGATGTGAAAGAAGCCTTGCCGCTACGGTTGCGTGAAAGGGATTCACAGCCTCGACGAGATAAATGATCGAGTTCGCGTCAAGGTAGATACGGCTCATAGGTTGCCCCAGGCGTCCCGCTCCTCCTGGATCTGCCGATCAATATCCTCCTTAGAGCGTGTTCCCGGGGAGAGGCTAGCAATGAAGTCGAAGATATCTTGCCGAGGCTGCGACTGAGAGGCTGGTGCTGGCCGCACCACGACCTCTACCTCGCCGTGCAACCCTGTGACCGGTTCGGCAAGCTCAATATGCAATGGATCAGACAGGGTACCTCGGACGACAATGGCGCGTTCCATATTTGCTCCCTCTGCTAGCGACTGGGAAAAGTGCGGGCCAGCTTTCCCTACATTCCCACGTTACCCTACCGTTTCTCTTCAGCCGGTTCAATTCAGGAACACACTTACTGAAAGCTAGAAATTGACCGCAGATTAAAGAAGCAAAGCGTAAAACGTAAAAGGGCTGCTGTTTTTCCTCAGTCCTCGTTCTGT
>CAMBFS010000029.1 GCA_945865755.1 Klebsiella pneumoniae | reverse complement strand
ACCCGGGGCCTGGTGGAAAACGGAGCATGTGGAACCGATGCTCGCCCTGCGGGTGGTCCGAGCGAATCAGGAGTGGGACTCCTATTGGGGACAGCTCGCGGCGGCAGCCTGATGGGGCTCTGCCCCCGCACTTTGAATCGCACCCGTTGGCAGCAGCGCGCCGGTGTCATCCATGATGGCGACCTGTACCCCGGTTCCTTGACCCACCGACCCCGGCTTGCGTGACGCTGGTGGCAGGGGATTCGAGGCCATTTGATGCGCCGCTTCCGTCATGCCGTAGGCTTCGAGCACCGGACAGCCAAAGCGAGTTTCGAGTCCCGCCATGGTCGCTGGAGCGAGCGCTGAACTACACGAGCGAATAAAGCGGAGTCCTGTCGTTCCTGGAGCTGGAGCCTGATCTTCATCGGCGCGTGCGAGCAATACCTGATGGATCGTCGGGACGGCGGTGTACCACGTGGCCCGGTGGGCTTTGACCACTGGCCAGAATGCCCCGGCACTGAACCGCGCGGGCACCACGAGGGTCCCACCAGAGCGAAACGTCGCGAGCGTTGACGCGACCAGCCCATGCACATGAAACAGCGGCATCACACACAGCGAAATGTCCTCTGGTGTGAGCGCGTAGGTGGCCACCACGTTGGCCGCCGAGGTCAACAAGTTGGCATGTGAGAGTGGCACGCCTTTGGGTCGGCTGGTGGTCCCGCTGGTATGCAGGAACAGCGCGACATCATCAGAGGTGGGCTCTGTGTGTTTCCGGGGGAAGGGCGACGCACCAGCGACCTCGAACTGGACTTGTCCATCAGATGAGAGCGAGGCTTCGATCAGCAGCGTGCCCGCCGGAGCCGCCGCCCGTGCCTGCTCACCTCCACCCGGAGGAACGATCAACACTTTGGCTTCAATATCCGCCAAGTAAAAACGGAACTCATCCGTGGTATAGGCGGGATTCAGTGGGGCGGCTGTGGCCGCGGCAGTCGCGACACCAAGAAAGGCCGTGATGACCTCAACGCCATTCGGGAGTGCCATTGCGACGCGGTCGCCACGGCCAATGCCGAGCGTATGCAGGGTAGCGGCAAACTGTTCGACCTGAGTGCGCAGCGAACTGTAAGTGACACTCGGCCCACCTTCGGGGACGATGAGAGCGGGATGGGATTCGTGGTCGGAAGGGACCAATTCAAGAAGCGTCGTGGGATGTGGTGTTGCCATGCCCCCAGTTTCTATCTCAACATTGCTGAACGTCCCAGTGGGGCGATGCTGGTGAGCGCCTCTCACCCATCCACGGAATTACGGATCGCCTGCTCAATGAGCCGCAGAAATCGATCCGACAGCGTGCCAATTTTGACGGTGAGTCGCTGCTTGTCGATGGAGCGAATCTGCTCGGTAAGGGCCTTGGAATCTTGGCTGATGCCTCCCTCACCTTGAGGGATCAGGACATGACTGGGGGAGAGCCGAGCCGTATTGGTCGTCAGGGGGACGACGATGACCAGTTGGCTATGCTGATTGATCGTGTTGTTGGACACAACGACGACCGGTCTGGTCTTCTGAATCTCGACGCCAAGTGTGGGATCAAGATTCGCCCAAAAGATATCGCCGCGCCAGATCGGCTGACTCATGGGGTTGTTTCGTTCAGTGCTTCAGCATCAGCAAAAGCAAAATCAGCCAGCAGTTCCCGCTCTTCGACTTCATCCTCTGGGGTACGGGACGCATAGTACGCTTCGTAAGCCTGTCGAAGTTGGGATTTCTCCAACTCCTGCACGTGTCTCTCCAGCAGAAAGGTGACAAGTGCCTGGGCTTCGTCCAGAGCGTGAACCCGGGCACGTTCGAGCAACGCGCCCGGCAGTTCGATGTGCATGGTCTGTGGGGTCATACCGGACTTCTCCTTTGCTGAAAGTTGCGAAACCGCTCGCGGGCTCCGATTGCACACCGCGAAACATAGGGTCAGCGATGGCGTGTGTCCACCCGCGAGTCCGGAGTTTCAGTTTCCCGGTGAAACCCAGGCTCCAACCCACGACAGCACGCCAAGCAACTGCAACGACATGGCCAGTGTTGTCACGACGAGCACCACCCGAATCCAGTACGCGCCCTTCTTCACGCCCCAGTAGGCCCCCAGCCACGCGCCCGCCGCATTGGCCGCCGCCAGCACGAGCCCCACGCCCCAGGCTACTTTGTTATCGACAATGAACACCACCAGCGCGAGCGTGGTCAGGCAGAGTACGATCGTGACTTTCACACTATTCGCCAGCACTAAGTCCATGCCACCAAACGCACTGAGAGCGACAAGGATAAAAATCCCCACGCCGATTTGCAGGAAGCCGCCGTAGATACCCAGCACGAAGAAGACCAGCCAGAGCATCCACCCCTCTTTGAGAGGCTGGTGCCGCGCGACGGCGCGCGCGTTCAGTCGTGGTTCGAGCAGCACGGGTCCGATGAGGAGCAACATGACAAACCCCAGAATCGTACGAAATTGCGCGTCATCAAGTTGGATGGAGATGAGTGCGCCGACCAGCGAGCCCAGTGTTGCGGGAAGCGCGAGCGACAGGCCTAGTCGATGATTGGTGACCCCAAGTCGTTGATAGGCCGCGAGGGCCGCGACATTCTGAATCGCTACCGCCACGCGATTGGTGCCATTGGCGACGCCCGGCGGCAAGCCGATGAAAATCAGCGCGGGCACGGTCAGCATCGCCCCGCCGCCAGAAACCGCATTGATGAACCCCGCGGCGAGTCCGCTGACGATGAGCAGTATGACGTCAAAGAGTGACATGAAAAATGAGAATGGCAGGTGGGAGAAGTTATGGAGCAACAATTTGCTCGGACAGGGAGGGATAGACTCGCCGGAAATCCTTTTCGTTGAGTGTGAGGAGTTGATCGACCTGAGCTTTGATTGCCGCGTAAGCAATGAGAGCATCATAGGTCACGCCGCCAGTGATCCCCGTTTGGGCGAGGTGTTCCAGCACCGCGCGGTAGTCGCTCTCAGACAAAGGTATCACTTCAAAAATGGCGAGGACATTTTCCTGAATCATTTGCCAAGCCATGCTCGGAGGAATCGGGGGTTTGAGTGGTAAACGAGTCAGAATAGCGTACAGCTCCGCCAAGGAGTGAGCGGCAACCACAGCGACGATCTCCTTGCGCTTGGCTCTCTGGAGCCAGGGCAATGCCCGTTGGTGGGCTGGGTGGGATTCGAGCATGGCCGCGACAAGGACCGAGGTGTCGAACAGGACTTTCACAAGCCAATCCCGCGTATCAGGTCGGCAACCCGATCTTCTCGTTCCTGCCGTACTACATCAAGTGCATTCGGTAAGGGGGCCATCGGTGTCGAGCGCACGACAAGGATTCCTCCCTTGTCGATCAACAGCGGAGTTGTTCGGACTGGCCGCAACCGAATCTCTTCGTCTGTGAGTGCTTCGACGGCGAGTTGCATGCCAGAGGCCATGCCTAGTCGGATACGAATTTCTTCGGGGATTTGCACTCGTCCAAACTGGTCGAGTGTGACTTGCGTCGCTTCGCTCATGTGGTGTCTTTCTTTGGGAGTTCTTATCGCCTTCATCTCGCCTACTATACCTGCTAGCTATTCCGCAAGTGGGAGGAGTATCCGCGTCGCTCTTTCTTGACCCTCAGCGGATGCACTCCTATGCTCCTGGCGAAAGGAATTCCGCATGATCCCCACACCAATCAAGCTGTACTTCGACTACAAAAGCCCCTTCGCCTATCTGGCGAAGGATGAAGCGTATGCCCTTGAAAACGACTATCAGGTGACCATCGAGTGCCTGCCCTACGTGCTCAACATCCCCGAAGCCCTCGGCGATCTTCCGACGCGCACCCAGCAGCAGTGGCGGAAAATCCGTTACCTGTACCAGGATGCGCGGCGCTGGGCGAATAAAAAAGGGCTCGTCATGCGCGGGCCCCAGAAAATCTTTGATTCCTCCCTGGCCGCCATCGGCATGTTGTACGCCCAGCAGCAGGGGAAGTTCCGTCCCTATCACGATCTGGTCTACGAACGATTCTGGCGGCGCGAGTTAGACATCGAAGATCAAAACGTCATCGCGGCGGTCCTGACCGAAGTGGGAGAGTCCGCCGCGGGGTTTCGTGCCTATCTCAATGGGGCGGGGCGTGCTGATCTTGCCGCCATTCAACAACGGGCCGAGGCGGACGAAATTTTCGGCGTGCCTATCTTCATTGTCGCAGGCGAAATGTTCTGGGGTCATGATCGCATTCCGTTACTGCGGGAGAAGCTCGACGAGATGGGGCTGAGGAAATAACGGTGGAACCATTGAAAGTGTGGACAGGTATTCTTGCGCAAGTTGTTGTCTCAGCCGTGCTTCTTGCCTCTCCTCTGTCGGCGGAAGAGACGCCACTGACTAATCGCTACTTCCTCAGCGGTGACGGGACGGTGTCGCTGACCAATGCGAAAACCAATCGCTCGGCGCGTGTCCATTACCGCCATGAAGATGGGACGTATGCGCAGGAGGAACGACAGGAGATTGATCGCCTCTTTGGGGTACCCGCCGATTCTGGCGACCATATCTCGCTGCGACTTATCTCCGCTCTCGATTATATTGAAGACCAGTTCGACTTGCCCATTGTGGTGATCTCCGGGTATCGGAGCGAAGAGTACAACAGCAACCTGCGCGCGAAAGGCGGCGGCGCGGCGAAAGCGAGCTTGCATATCGAGGGCATGGCCGCGGACATCAAGGTGCGAAAAAACCTGGCCAAGAAAATCTGGGAAAGCGTGAAGGAGATGCGCTGCTGTGGGATCGGCTTCTACGGCGGAGATTCGGTGCATATCGACACCGGTCCGGCGCGCTACTGGACGCAAGCGACCTCCAAAGTACGCACGAACATTTCCGAGAATAATAAGCAAGTCATGGTGCGCACCGAGCAGGACATCTATCGCCCTGGTGAGAAAGTCGAAATCAAACTCGCGCGCATTACCGCCTATCCCGTGAGTGTGCTGGGTGGGTTTGCCGTCGTTCGTGATGGGCAGGAGCCACAGGGGTTTTCGTTTGATGGCAAAGGAACTGAGTGCCTCCCGGTGCGAGAGGCGGCGGAACGGATGGTGACATGGACGATTCCGGAGAATTTTTCACGCGCGGAACGGCTGCGGTTCCGACTTCGCTTTTGTGACAAGCAGTTTCCTGAGATGCCAGATCAGATTGAGTCCAATGAGATCGCGGTGCGGTAGGGGAGGAGTTCATCGCGAAATCCGCTCGCGTCAGAGAGAAAAGAACAGTGGTGGAGGGGTGCGCCCTGCGTCCTCTCCCACAAATGAAAACCGCTGTAGAAGTGAAGCGAAGATATCTACCAGCCGCCAGTGATAGCCCGATCCCCGATTGCGCCGAACACCCCTTGGCAGAGATCAACCGCGCAGCCGTTGAATGCGCCGTTCCCGTTACGATCGAGGTTCCAAAGTCGTGAGCCGGGAAAGAACACGCCAATGTCGGTTTTCCCGATGCCGGTCCAATCTCCCACGACGACGAGGAGGGTATCGGTGCGGCCGTTTTCGGTTTGGTCGAGCGCGGCCCGCAGGAAGTGGGGGGAGGGCAGTCGGGCTGGTCTTGGTGCGGGAAAGGCCACCTTGCCACCACCGCCACTGCTTGGCGGGGTCGTCTCTCCGACCACGTAGGCTCCGCCAGCGCTATCCACGGCGACATCGACGCAGGCATCCGCGCCTGTCCGCCCAATGTAGCCGGAATAGACCAGGGCCGCGCCGGTGGCGTTGACCTTGGTGATGAAGCCGTCGCTGGTGCCCCCGCGATACGCTAAGCGCGGACCAATACGGACCGGGAATGTTGCTGCTAGCGACTGCGTGAACCCGACCACGTAGGCATTCCCAGTCTTATCGACCGCGACCCCGGTGGCCACATCAGCGAGGTTGCCACCGATAAAACTGGCGTAGGAGAACACCGTGCCAGCCGCATGAATTTTCGCGACAAACGCATCGTTGATACCGCCATTGTAGACTTTGTCGACTCCGGGCAGCGTGCCAAAGCCATCGCCATCAGGGAACGTCGCTTGGGTCGAAGACGTGGTACCCACCGCGTAGGCATTGCCCGCGCCGTCAACCGCGATCCCGGCCCCAATCTCGTTGCCACTGCCACCAATATAGGTGGCGTACGCCAACCCACTGCCATTTGCTTTCACCTTTGCCACGAATGCATCCGAAGTCCCGCCGTTGTAGGTTCGGTCTGGGCCGGGCAGGGTGCCAAAACCGTCGCCATCCGGAAATGTGGTCTGGAGGCTGTCCGTGAGTCCCATGATATAGGCGTTCCCCGTGGCATCGACCGCGATGCGAAACGCAGCTTCGTCGGTGCGGCCACCAACGTAGCCGGAGTAGAGCAGCCCTAAGCCGTCAGGACGAACCTTCGCGACAAAGACATCAAGGGCGCCTCCGTTGTACGACAGGTCTGGCCCTACCAGTCGTGGAAACGTCGCTTGGGGAGACTCCGTGAGGCCGACCACGTAGGCACTGCCAGCGCGATCGACGGCAATGCCATTCGCGGTATCCCTGGCGGAACCACCAATATACCCGGCATAAATAAGCCCAGTGCCATCCGCCCGCACCTTCGCGACAAAGGCGTCGAGGGCGCCATTAAAACTCACGTCCGGGCCAAGCTTGGTGGGAAAGGGATAGGAGGTTGAGGTCGTGGTCGTGGACCCCGTGATATAGGCATTGCCGTTGGTATCGACCGCGATGCCGTTGCCAAATTCCGCGCCAGACCCACCAATGTACCCCGCATAGATGAGCGTGGCGGGATCAACGATAAGTGAATATTCGGGATTGTGCGCCCCAAGCTGAAATCGATAGCGGTGGCTCTTCTCCGCCGCCAGGTATTCGGTCACATAGGCGGCGGTGACTGGCACCTGTTGGCCGTTAATCTCTTGGTAGACGTAGGGCTTCTCTTCGGAGAAGCCCCCGCCGGGCGTGCGCACGATGAGCGAGCCATCGTGCGCACGGTGGAGATCCGTCGCCCCGTGATACGCGAGAAGGATTTGCCGTGGGTCGGCTCCCGGTTTGACCACAAAGGTGTATTTGAGGCGACGATTGTCCCCGCTATACACCAGGTCAATTCCCGGCCAGAGGTCTGGATAGACAACGTTGCTGTAGGTTGGCACGCCGGTCTGCCACTGGTCCTGAGTGCCACGGAAATAGCTGATGACCGCTGCGGTGCGGTCCCGGCCTTGTGGGCGAACCTGTGGATTGGCACCCACAAAGTCTAATTTGAGGAGGTCAGGCGGGGCTTCGTCCAGAGGGGAGGTGCGAGGGGCGGCGTGTAAGGCCACGCGCTGGAGCTGCGCTGTCATCTCACCAGATGATACGCCTGGGCGGAGGACAAAGGTCGCACCGGTCGGAGCAAAATAAATGCTGGCGCCCTTTCCCTGTACGTAATAGGCGACCTGATGATCGAGCTGTCCACGATTTTCGATGAAGTATAACGGTAACTGACTCGGGGAAAGCTGCGGGACTTGAGCAAGTACCGTCGGGGTTTCGCTGTTGGCTCTGGTGGCCAGGGGTGGCGTTGCGGTGGTACCTGAGGCGGCCGTGAACGGAGGAGGGTGCATGGGGAGCATGCCCAAACTGAGGCAGACAAGTGTTGCTCCCCATCGCTGGAGAGGCACGCCGCGTCTCATATTTTTCCACCACGGCGTAGTTGCAAAGGGCCGGGGGCTGGGGATGGCGCGATAGTGCCAGAGCCGAATTCGTTGCCCACGCGCCACCTGTCACCCCGGAGGGGTGCCTGACATTAGCCGGGGGTTGAGCGTCAGCGACACCCCCGGACATGGGTCCCAGGAATTCTTCCACCCTGAAGGGGTGGCGGCAAACGCTGGCATCCCTTCAGGATGCGAAGAATCTTTGACCGCGGTTCCGGGGGTATCGTCGCGCCCCGCGCTCCTCAACCCCCGGCTAATAGCTGTAAGCCCTCCGGGGCTTATGGACACGCCCCAGAGGGACGTGTGAGGGTAGCCGGGGGTTTCACCCCCCGGTTCGCGAGGCGTGCGATGACCCAGGCTTCATGTAACGCCATTGCCCTATGGCAGAGTGAACGGCACCTCACACACCGGAGCGGCTTCGGCCAGGTCTTTATCGCAGACATCCTTATTGAGCCCACCGTCGCGAACGTCCAGGCCAAGTCCGCCTATCAGCACATCGTTGCCCTCATGCCCAAGCAGGGAGTCATTCTCACTACCGCCAACCAGGATATCGTTCCCGGCGTACCCACCGAGCCAATCCACGCCACTGCCGCCATCAAGAATATCCACGCCGGTACTTCCATACAGAGCATCTGTCCCGTTTTCCCCGCGCAGGATGTTGTTCCCCGCTTCGCCAACCAGCACATCGTTCCCCTCGCCGCCAATCAAGACATCATCGCCTACCCCACCGCAAATCCGGTCGTTGCCATCGAAACCATAGACCGTGTCGTTCCCGCCCAAGGCTTGAATGACATCGTGGCCTGCCGTCCCGCGGAGGACGTCAGGGCCTGTGGTCCCAACGATCGTGGTTAGTACTCCGGCACAGAGGTCTGCAGGTAACACTGCTGTGACACGGACATTATCAAGGGCTGGGCCCCACCACCCCGAGGTGAGGCTTGTGAACGTGAGGGTCGTGGTTGTCGCCACTGCCGTAAAGACCCACCCCTTCTCTTGCCAGCCCATATTTGTGAAAGTGCGGCCCGTAATGTCGAAAGTGAAGACGGCGGGGGCAGCGCCTGTCGAGACGGTGAGGGTCTTCACAGTTGGACCGCCACCAGGATTTCCCGCCATGGCAAATCGTACAGGGTACTGCGTCCCGACCAGTGTTGCGAAAGACTGGCGAATACCTCCAGCATTAGGTCCATTCAGGTCAAGACTGCGGACACCATGGGAAGCGACCCACACCGTACCGGCATAGTCGATAGCCCCGGTGGTGACGATCCAACCGGGAATAGCTGTGCTACCTACGGGTAATTCAATAAAATTGCCAGGGGCCGGGCCATTTTCAAAGCTCCCATTGATGAGGTTCGCTTCAACACCGTTTGTCATCAAGAAGAGGCTCAACAAGCATGTGAATAAAGCCGGACGCATCTGAGCAAATGTGCTGTTCATAACTCCTCACTTCTGGAAAATAAGCTGCGGCTCCGCTTTTCACCGAGACCGCAGCACGTTTGAGTGACTGCTCTTGGCTGAGGATTGCTCTGCTCCTCCTTTGCTGGTGCGGACTTCTTATTCATAAATACGTGGGGACGGACGGATTTTTGCAATCCCGCACCGAAACCGTGACTGCAAGGCTCAAGAGACTTGCTGCGAAGGGAAGGCTCCCGTTGCCAAAGCTGACGGTCGCTTTACCGTCGCCGCTGAAGGTGGGGTCGAGATTGCCCGACGGAGCCGCGATCACAGGGACGGTGAAGCTGAGACCAAAAGCGCTGGCGGCGACTAACATTCTCGTATAGTGACGCATATCGGTTTCCTTTTTGGAATGGAACGCGTTCGCCCTTCGACAAGCTCAGGGTGAGGGGAAACCTATAGCAGGCGCCATGCTCATCAGCCGAGAGCGGACCGGTTGCATTGATGCGCTCGAGGCGCTGAGCGTCTCCCTTCCTCTCGTGCTGTGTCTCGAGGATTTGCACTGGAGTGATGCGTCCACTGTGGAACTGCTCTCCGCTCTGGCCCGACGACAAGACCCGGCGCGGCTCTTGGTGCTTGGGACGTACCGTCCGGTGACGCTCCTGAGCCCTGAGCACCCGCTCAGAGGACGATCCAAGAAATGGTGGTGCGTAAACAGTGTGGGCAGATACCGCTCGATTGTTTGGCTGAGTCCGCCGTGGTGACGTATGTGACGCACCGACTGGGGAAGGCGGTGCCGCACCTGCCTTCTGTTGGTCGCCTTGCCCAGGAGATTTACCAGCGAACTGAAGGACATCCGCTTTTTGTGGTGAACGTGGTTGACGATCTGCTGGCGAATACGCGCCAAGGGGGGCAGGGAAAAACGCTCACCGCGCTCGAAGACGCTGAGCGGCTGTCTAACCTCTTGGCCGTGGTCCCAGACAGCGTGCGCCAGATTATTGTCCAACAGTGCGACCGGCTGTCCCGCGAAGAACAACACCTCCTCGCGGTCGCGAGCCTTGCTGGGGAGGAGTTTTCCGCCGCGGCAGTAGCAGCCGGGATCGCCGACGATGAACAGGCCGCCCAGCCGGTCCGCATTGAGGAGCAGTGCACCTCGCTTGCTCGTCGCCAATTGTTCCTGCGTTTGAGTAGGGAGGGGTCCCCATCCGAGCAGCGCGCTACTGAGCGCTACCAATTCCGGCATTCTCTTTATCGCAGTGTGATGGCTGAGCGTGTGAGCGCGGGACAACAGCAGGTCGTGCATCAGCGACTGGGGACCTGGAAAGCCGCCGCTTATGGCGAGCGTGCCGACATGATCGCTTCGGAGCTCGCGTTGCATTTTGCCGCCGCGCACGAGTATCAGCAGGCTATCCACTACAGTGAGGTCGCGGCACGGAACGCCTTGCGCTTGGGGGCGAACCCCGAGGCGGCCCAGCACCTCACCCGCGCGGTGACGCTGTTGCGACATCTGCCGGCCACCGACGACCGGGATCAGCAAGAATTGATGCTGCTGGTGTCGTTGGCCGGCCCACTGACGGCGAGCCGAGGGTATGCGGACCCAGCCATTGTCGTCCTCAATACCCGTGCGCGTCAGTTATGTGAACAGTTCAACAACCGACCGCTGCTCTTTCTTATTACGGTGTCGGCTTGGGCATCGGCATTGGTGCGCGGCCCTCCGCGAGAAAAGCTCTACCTCATTATCAGTTCAACGTATGACGGGACTCTCGTGTACACGAAAGGAACGATTCGGCGTATACAGGGGGCTGAGGAATACTATCTGCTAATCTCCGCCAAGAAAGATGTCGTATGAAATCGCACCTGCAATGTTGTCCAACCTGTGGGAGTCGGAAGATCGCCTTGACCACAAAAGATATGGAATTCTCTTATCAAGGGCGAATGATTGTTGTTCCCCAGGTTGAGTGTGATGCCTGTCCGGACTGTGGGGAAACAATTACCGATTATGCCGCCAACCAGTATATCGACTCGGTGGTATTCGGACGCGAACGCCGTCAGGCTTCGTAGCCGCAGGAGGGAATTTCGGACTCCCCTCGCTTCATGCCATCGCCCAGAAGTGCTGGGGTATGAGCCCAGCCGTTCTCAGTTGACACTTCTCGCCATTCTATCCTACTGTGCCGCGCGGGAGGATTGACTATGCCTGCGTGGGATATGAAAGATCAGGCGGCGGTCACTGGCGTTGGGCAGTCGCCCTATGGCAAACGACTCAACCGCAGCACAATTGACTTGGCCGGTGAAGCCATTCGCAATGCGCTTGATGACGCGGGGCTCACCCGTGATGATCTCGACGGACTGATGGTGAGTTTCGGGACGCCCATCGGCGCGGATGCCGATACCCTCGCTTACGCGCTGGGGCTCAAGCTCAGAATGTATAACCAAACCTGGGCGCATGGGCGATTTACCGCGACCTGCATTCAGAACGCGGCGCTGGCCGTCAGTGCCGGGCTCGCGAATCACGTCGCCTGTTTAGCGTCGATCAGTTTCTCTGGTTTTCGCAAGCCGATGATGGGTGGCGCTGGCGATAACGAAGGCGCGCGCGAAGGCGGTGGCGGGCATGGTGAGGACCCGGTGTATGGCATGACCTCGCCGGGAGCTGGCGCGGCACTGGTCGCGCAAAAATACTTTCATCGCTATGGCGCGACTAGTCGCCAACTGGCCGCGGTCGCGGTCGCGTTTCGCAAACATGCTTCCCTCAATCCCGCCGCGCTCATGCGTAATCCGATCACCGTGGAAGACCACCAGAACTCGCGCTATGTCTGCGAGCCGCTCCATCTCTTGGACTATTGCCAAATTAACGACGGGGCGGCGTGTGTGATTGTTTCGCGCAGTGATCGGGCGCGTGACCTCAAGAAGAAACCGGTCTACATCAGTGGCATGCAAGGGCTCCCCGCCGGGCGCGAGGAGTTTATATGGACCCATCCGGGGTTTGGTACGTCGCAACAACAGGTCTTCGACTACAAGCCGGACTTGCAACCGGTCTACCAGATGGCGGGCGTGACGCAGAAAGATATGAGCGCGTTCTTTACGTATGATGCGTTCGCGATTCTGGTGTGGACCGCGCTGGAACGGTGGGGCTACTGCAAACCGGGAGAAGCGGCGGCGTTCACGCAAAATGGGCGCATTGAATTGGGTGGGGCGTTGCCGATCAACACCAATGGCGGCCTGATGTCCGAGGCCCATGTGATGGGCTGGAATCATCACGTGGAAATCGTGCGGCAGCTCCGGGGTGAGTGTGGCCCACGGCAAATCGCCAACGCTCAACTGATTCAGTGGGGCAATGCCTATGGCGATTCGTTGATTTATCGGAAAGGGTAATCTCATGGCGGAATACAAAAAACCTTTACCAGCGATCTCTTCACTCAGTGAACCGTATTGGACGGGCCTCAAGCATCGCGACCTCAAATTGCAACGTTGCAACGACTGCCAGACGCTGTGGTATCCACCGGGACCATTCTGTCCGGGCTGTTGGTCGCGCAACTTTACGTGGCGGAAGCTCAGCGGGCGCGGGAAGGTCAACTCGTGGGTGGTGTTTCATCAAGCCTATTTCTCGTCGGTCAAGGACGAGATTCCGTACAATGTCGCCGAGGTGGAACTCGACGAAGGGCCCCGGCTGCTGACCAATCTGGTCGGGATCGACAACGCGGACATTGAGATCGGCATGCCGGTGGAAATTGTTTTTGATGATGTGACGGACGAGGTGACGTTGGCGAAGTTTCGCCCCCTCGGCGGGAAGGAAACGGAGAATCGGTGAATCGGAGAAACGGAGAATACGGACAAAAAAGGTCCTTCAATCTCCAATTCTCCCCGTCTCCGATTCTCCGTTTCCGCTTGACAGAGCTAGTCACTATCGACGGAGGGTATATGCCAGGTATTCTTGAAGGAATTCGTGTGTTTGATTTGACGATCGCCGCGGTGGGACCGTGGGCGAGTAAGCTGCTCGGTGAACTGGGGGCGGATGTCATCAAAGTGGAAGCCCCGGAAGGGGAACTGTCGCATGCGATCCCGCCGCCGATCAAAGGGACTGCCGTCCTCTATATCTCGGCCAATTTCAATAAACGCCATATCGTGCTTGATCTGAAGAATGAAGCCGACCGCGCCATTGCCCTCAAGCTGATTGAGAAGAGCGACATCTTTGTCCAGAACATGCGACCCGGCGCGGTCGAACGGTTGGGCCTGGGGTTCGATGTGGTGTCGAAAATCAATCCCCGCATGGTGTATGTGGCGGCGTCCGCGTATGGACGGGTAGGGCCGATGGCGAAGGAGGCTGGGATCGATCCGTTGCTGCAAGCGTTTTCGGGGTGGTGCAGTATTACTGGTCAGCAGGGCGGGGCAGGGGAGATGTTTCGTCATTTGGCGCATCTCGACATCTCTACGAGCACGATGATTGTTGAGGCCGTGCTGCAAGCGTTGCTGGCGCGCGAGCGGACTGGCAAGGGCCAGAAGATCGAGATCGAAATGCTCGCGGGCGCGCTGTCGATCCAGACGAGTCGCCTGGCGGAATACTTTGCGACCAATGAACAACCGAAACCGATGGGCAGCGCGGTGACGACAACGGTACCGCATCAGGCGTTTCAGTGCGAGGATCAGCAGTATATCGCTGTCGGTGTGGTGAGTGAGGATCAATGGCCGCGCTTTTGTCGGGCGGTGAAACTTGATGAGCTGTGTAACGATCCGCGGTTCAGCTCGAACCCGCAACGGGTGCGGAATCGCGCGGAGTTGATTCCGGTGGTGGAAGCCCGGTTTCGGACGAAGCCGGCTGCGTGGTGGGCGATTCGTCTGACGAAGGAGCAAGTGCCGAACAGTCGCATCATGGATTTTGAGGGGCTTCGGCATCATCCACAAGTGTTGCAAAACCAGCAGATCGTGGAACTGCAAACTCCGCATTGGGGAGCGCTGCAGGTCGATGGGCTGCCGTGGCAGTTCTCGAAAACTCCGGCGGGACCGATTCGTCCGGGCGGGCTCAAGGGGGAGCATACGGCGGAGGTTTTGCGGGAGTTTGGATTGATTGAGTGATGGCGCATTGGGGAAAAGTCAAAAGTCAAAGCGCAAAAGTCAAAAGGCAAAAGTGAAAATATGAGCGGAGCGCTATCTGGATTTACTATCGTCGATCTCACGCAAGGACTTTGCGGGCCTTTTGGGTCGATGCGTCTTGGTGACGCTGGGGCGGAGATCATCAAGGTTGAACCGTTGACTGGTGACTCTTCTCGCGCGATGGGGCCGCCGTTTATTGGTGACGAAAGCGCGGTGTTTCTGAGTCTGAATCGCAATAAGAAAAGTGTGGCGCTCGATATTCATACGCCGGAAGGTCAGAACCTTGTTCGTCAGTTGGTGGCCAAGGCCGATGTGCTCCTCGAAGACCTCGGTCCGGGCGAAGCGGAGAAACTGGGCCTGGGCTATGACACGTTGCGGGCGCTCAATCCTAAACTCGTCTACTGCGCCATCAGCGCGTTTGGCGAAGAAGGCCCGCTGCGGAATATGCCTGGTGCCGAGTTGGTGATTCAAGCGATGGCGGACTACACCAACTCGCTGGGCAGAATCGGCGAGGCCCCAGTGCGGACGGGCACCGATGTCGCCAGTATCAACACGGGAATCTTTGCGTCACAAGCAGTCACGGCCGGGCTCTTTCATCGGGTCCGCAAGGGAGAGGGGCAACGCGTAGCCGTCAGTATGCTGGGCACGTTGCTCCACATGCGTGGCATCATGTGGACGGCGATGACCGACCCCGACGAGTGGTATGGCTTTCACCTGGACCATTACACCAGGGCACCCGATCAGGGCTACAAAACCAAGGACGGGCACGTCTATTTTGGGCTGCGGCGTGGCAATAGCGAAGACTGGGATCGGCTGCTGATTTCTCTGGGCATGGTGGAGAGCCTGAGCGACCCACGGTTCGCGGGCTTTGGCCGTGATGCCACGAGCATTGGTCGCTATGCCGCCGAAGTCAAACCGCTGTGGGAGGAAGGATTCAAGGACATGACGAGTGAAGAAGTCGTCCGACTGATTCATGAATTCAACGGGGATGCCGTGCCATTCATGGAGTATCCGCAACTCGTCGCCCACCCACAGATAGCGGCATTGGATGTCGTGCAAGAGATTGACCATCCGACGGCGGGCAAGTTCAAGACCATCGGTCCAGTGTGGCGGTTCTCCGACACGCCCGCCAAGATTCAGAGCCCACCGCCGACCTTGGGGCAGCATACCGAAGAGGTGCTGGGGAAACTCGGAGTGAACCGCGACGAGATTCGTCGGCTGGAAGACTCAGGAGTGCTCGGCAAGCGCTAATGTTTGTGAATCGAGTAAGAAACACTGGAGGGGAGGAGTCTTGGACAGGCTCCTCGCGCATCCGGTGAAGATGGCGAGGAGCCTGGATCGGGCGGGGGCCGTCTACCGGCCGGGCGCAAGCGGAAGGCTTACGCGGTGTGTCCTGGTTTCGCGAGCAGCGGCATGGATGCGGAGCTGGCGATACTCGCCCGCATCGGCTCCGAGGCAATCGAACCGCCGCTCCCGAGAGAATAGGCGTTTTCACTGTGTTGTGAGATGTCGAGTCCGTCGTACTCTTCTTCCTCCGACACGCGCAGTGAGCCGAAGACCGCTTTGAGCAGCATGAGGAGAATGGTCGTGGCCACGATGGAAAACACGGTGACGAAGGCCACGCTTTTCAGTTGAATCATAAACTGTTGCGTGTTGTTCTCGACCCCTGACCCTAACGTCACGGCGAAGAGGCCCGACGCGAGCGCGCCCCACATCCCACCGAGTCCGTGCACGCCAAACACATCAAGTGAATCATCATAGCCCAAGGCGGGTTTGAGGAAGGTGCAGGCCGCGTAGGAAACAACCGACACGCCGAGGCCGATAGCGATGGCACCCAGGGGGCTGACATTGCCACACGCGGGCGTGATCGCCACCAAGCCCGCCACGGCGGCGGTCGCACCACCGAGCGCGGTTGGCTTGCCACGATGCACCCACTCGATCAAGGCCCAGACGACGACGGCGGTTGAGGCGGCGGTGCTCGTATTCAGAAAGGCAAGCGCGGCGAGCGGGCTGGCGCTTAGGGCACTGCCGGAATTGAAGCCAAACCATCCCGCCCAGAGGAGACCGGCACCAATGAGGCACAACGGCAGGTTGTGAGGCGGCATGGGGTCTTTGCCGAACCCTTGGCGTTTGCCCAGGATAAGGGCCGCCACGAGCGCCGACATGCCGCTCGACATGTGGACGACCAGTCCCCCAGCGAAGTCAATCGCACTGGCCTTGAATATCCATCCCTCACTCGCCCACACCATGTGCGCGAGCGGGCAGTAGACCACGAGTAACCAGAGCGAAATGAATGCCACCCAGACGGAGAATTTCATACGTTCCGCGATAGCGCCCAAGATTAACGCCGGAGTGATAATGGCGAACATCGCTTGGAACATGACAAAGACATATTCAGGAATGTTGCGGGGCGGGGTCGCGAAATTCGCCGAGACCGAGTCGAGCGTGACCCCCGCGAGTCCAACTTTTGAGAGATCGCCAATAAAAGCGCCGCCGGTGCCAAACGCCAAGCTA
This sequence comes from Klebsiella pneumoniae, assembly GCA_945865755.1. Taxonomy (GTDB): domain Bacteria; phylum Desulfobacterota; class Binatia; order Bin18; family Bin18; genus JABFSC01. The sequence goes on along the minus strand of CAMBFS010000029.1, from coordinate 13,420 downwards.
TAGCCAACGAGCACCCATAAGACGCCGACGATGCCCGCCGACAGAAAACATTGCATGAGGACATTCAAGATGTTTTTAGCGCGCACGAGGCCGCCGTAGAATAAAGCCAACCCTGGTAGTGTCATCATCAGCACGAGTGCCGAGGCCGTGAGCACCCATGCGGTATCCCCCGTGTTGATCGCCGTTGCTGCCTCCTCCGCGAGCGCCGGCTGAGCCCAAAGCAAGGCCGCGCTGGTAAGACCGAGAATCCCTGTCTGTCGCCGATGTGGATAGTTCATTGCTCCTCCCTCCAAAAATGAGAATGCTGTGGTCGTTCTGCTGAGACGGGAGGAGAGCAAGGAGAGTGCCACTGAAGCAACCGACTGAATTGTCAGCGGAAATAGTGGCGAGAGGAAGGTGCGACCGCGTGAGCGGTGCCTAGAAGATGGGCACTGCTGATTTTTTCACCAAAAAGGAGACGGAAACGGTCAGCGCGGGGACCAGAACGCGATATGGCCGTCGGCGACTGACTTGGGCGTGGCGTGAGCCTTGGCCTCGACGATATAGACTGCGGGGCTCCGAATCGCGGTCGCTGGATGCGCATCGGGGCCAGCACTGCCAGAGAACACAAACTGCTTGCTATCGGGTGACCACAAGCGATGCGAGAGTGCGTACTGGTCGAAATACTGAAAGACAATGAGCATGGGGCGGGCTGGGAGAAAATCGACAACCTCGGCGATTTTGCCGTCCGCGACATCGACGATGCACCAAGTCCACAAGAAACTATCCGGTTTGCGCCGGGCGTAAAGAATGCGGGTCCCGTCTGGTGACCAGAAATAGCCAGCGAGCGGCTCTTTGACGAGCATGCGCACCTTGCCAGAGGGGACATCAACCAGTTGGAGGTTCTCGACGATGGGGTCCTCGGCGAACGCGCTGGTGGCGATGGCGATTTGCGGTTGGGTAGGCGACCACTCAATCGTGATCTTTTCTGGGAAGGTGCCAAGCGATTTCGCGTCACTTCCATCCGCCGCGGCAACCATGAGCGCGGTTTGGGCGGGCTTGTCTTTTTGCTCGACCTGGTCGCCATACGCAAGCCATTTTCCATCTGGTGACCACGAGGGCGGGCCAAAGACTGCGGGAGCACGAGAAACCATCGTGCGTTTGCCGCTCCCGACGTCAACCATACTGACGGAGTGGCCTTCTTTGCTATCGCGCTCGCCCCCCGTGTGCACCAGCAAGGCTTGGGCATCGGCGCGCCAATTGAAATAGAAAGGAATGCCTTGCGCGATGGTTTTGGGCTGCTGGCCTGCTGGTGGTGGCCACAAGCCGAGCGAGAGCGGACCGTTGCCGCCGAGTAGAACCGCTAGATGTTGGCTGTTTGGCGCCCAATAGGCATAGATGGGTTGCAGTCCTGGCGCTTTATAGGAATGGAGGACCTGGGAGCTGGCGACATCGAACATGTAGAGGCCGTCGATCTGCGAGTCTTCTCCCGCCACCAAGCGGAAACTCGCGATGCGCGACGCGTCTGGTGACCAGACCGGCCAACTGTAGAAGCCTTTTTCCTCGTCTTGAATGGGGCGTGGCGTGAAGGCGATGGTTTGGAGCATCTCGCCGGAAGCGAGTTTTCGGCGTCCTTCGCCATCGGGCTGGATGGTGTAAATGTCGCCGGTTGGATCGACGTAGGCGATGCGATTGGGCTCGGCATGAAGCGGCGGGGCAAAGACGAGTGCCGCGAGTAGAAACAACCACCGATGAGAAGTGCGCTGAACCATATCGTATGCCTCCAACCACAAACCTGGGGGACGATACCAGAGTTTCTGGAGCAACGAAACCTATCTCTCCGGCAGAGGTGAACCCTCGCGAGCGCGTTGACACCGGCAGGGTGAGCCTTTATAAAATTTCCACTGTAAAACCCGGAGAAAAGAGTTGCTCCGGGCTGCCTCTCGGCTGTGTGATTGACCGAGGCTGGAGGCCGCGAGGCAGGGAAGTTGTGGTAGTGGAAGAGCACATGTCGTCTCCCTCCTGGTCCCCATCAAGCAAGCACGAATTTCTCCAGGGTGTTGAAAACGCGATTACTCGCGCCCAGCAATACTTCCAGCGTGAGCAGCACGCCGATGGCTATTGGTATTATCCCCTCGAAGCCAATGCCACGATGGATGCCGAGTACATCTTTTTCAATCACTTCATGGGGCGTGTCGATGAACAGAAGCATCGTCGTCTCTGCGAGCACATGTTGTCGGTCCAGGGCGAGGACGGGGCGTGGTCGCTGTTTTACAAAGGGCCTGGCCATTTAGGGAATACGATCGAGGCCTATTTCGCACTGAAACTCACTGGCTATCCCGCTGAGCACCCCGCGCTCGCCAAAGCCCGCGCTTTCATATTAGCGAAAGGTGGGCTCTCGCAAGCGCAAGTATTTACACGCATTTTTCTCGCTTATTTTGGGCAGTTTCCGTGGCGGGGTATTCCCGCCGTGCCGGTGGAACTCAATTTGTTGCCACCGTGGTTCCCGGTCAACATTTACGAAATGTCGAGTTGGGCGCGGGGCACCGTGGTGCCGCTGAGCATTATTCTCGCGCATCAGCCGTATCTTCCGATTGCGCCAGAGCACGGAGTCTCTGAGCTATGGAAAGACCCCCCAGAACAATCTGATCTGAGTTTTTCACGTTCGTCGCCAGGAGTGTCGTGGGAAAGTTTTTTCATTGCCGCGGACAAGCTGCTCAAGTTCCTTGGCCAGAGCCCGATAAAACCACTACGCCCGCGTGCGCTCAAAAAAGCCGAACGCTGGGTGTTGGATCATCAGGATGTCAACGGAGGGTGGGGCGGGATTCAACCGGCGATGTTGAACTCGGTGATGGCGCTTCACAGTCTTGGCTATCGCGATGACCATCCCGCGGTGGCCAAAGGGATTCAAGCGATTGAAGATTTTCTCATGGACACAGGCGGACATCTGCTCTTTCAGCCCTGCGTGTCGCCGGTGTGGGATACCGTATGGGCGGTGAAGGCGTTGATCGATTCAGGCATGCCGACTGACCATCCCGTAGTGACCAAAGCCGCGAACTGGATTATCGACCAACAGATTTTCAAGCCGGGTGACTGGCAAGTGAAGAATCCCGAACTGGAGCCGGGTGGCTGGGCCTTTGAGTTCGCCAACGACTGGTATCCTGATGTGGATGACACCGCTGTCATCCTCTTTACCCTCAAGCGCGTGACCGGGCTCGACGAGCGTAAGAAAGATCACGCGCTCGCACGCGGAGTGCACTGGACTCTGGGGATGCAGAGCCGCAACGGCGGCTGGGGCGCGTTTGATACCGATAATACGCTTGATCTGTGGAACCAGATGCCGTTTGGCGACATGAAGGCGATGATTGATCCGCCGACCGCCGACCTCGCGGGTCGCTTGTTGGAGATGATGGGCACGTTCGGGTACGACAAGGAATTTGGTCGCGCGCAACGGGCACTCACTTTTTTGCGGACCGTGCAAGAACGCGATGGTTCTTGGTGGGGGCGCTGGGGCGTCAACTATATTTATGGCACCTGGTCCGTGCTGGTGGGGCTGCGCGCCATTGATGAAAACATGAATTTGCCCTATGTGCGGCGGGCCGTCGCGTGGCTCAAAGCGCGACAAAATGCCGATGGCGGCTGGGGAGAAGATTGCCTTTCGTATTGGGAACCGGAGCGAGCAGGGAAGGGTGACAGCACGCCTTCGCAAACGGCGTGGGCGGTGCTGGGGCTCTTGGCCGCTGAAGAGGAGATTTGCGCCGAGGTCTTGCGTGGGATTGGGTATCTCCTGACACACCAGGAGTCGGCGGGGTCATGGTCGGAAGATTTGTTCACGGGCACCGGATTTCCGCAACATTTTTATTTGCGATATTACGGCTATTGCAACTATTTTCCGTTAATGGCGCTGGGGGCGTTTCGTGCGCACGCACGTATGGCAGCCGGGAATGGGAGGGGATGAGCATGGCTCTTGATCGCGCGATTATTCGCGCGGAGCTTGACGGCCCCTGCCCGCGTTCGCTACGTATGCAGCTCATGGGCGAAGGGGCGGAACTGCTGGTGCATGGCGTCCAAAACTGGGACCCCGCGCCGATTCTAGAGCTTCCGCGAAATGGGGGATTGGGATGAAAAAGCTGTCAGTGCTCGGCTCGACGGGCTCCATCGGTGTTTCGACCCTGACGATTGTTGAGCAGTTTCCTGACCGCTTCCAGGTGGTGGCGCTGGCCGCCGGGAAAAATCTGATCAAACTGAAGGAACAGATTCGTCTGTTCAAGCCTGAAGTAGTCTCGCTCACCAATGAGGCCGACGCGCGCGACCTGCGCTCGCAAATGGGCGACTTTCACGGGGAGATTGTGTGGGGCAGCGAGGGTCTGCTCGCGGTCGCGACGCATCCAGGGGCGGAGATGGTGATGTCGGCCCTTGTTGGCGCTGTTGGTCTCGCGCCGACGTTGGCCGCGATTCGCGCCGGAAAAACCATTGCCTTGGCGAATAAGGAAGCGCTCGTCATCTCTGGCGAACTGATGACCCGAGAGGCTCGCAAATACGGGGTGCGCATTTTACCGGTGGACAGTGAGCACAACGCGATTTTCCAAGCGTTGCACGGATACCAGCGTGACCAGGTCAAGCGCATTATTCTCACCGCCTCTGGTGGACCGTTTCTGCGGCGACCAGCCGAGGAACTGCCGCATGTGACGGTGGCCGAGGCGCTCAAGCATCCGACGTGGAAGATGGGCAGTAAGATCACGATTGACTCCGCCACGCTGATGAACAAAGGGCTTGAGGTCATTGAAGCCCGATGGCTGTTTAACCTCCCACCAGAACAAGTGACGGTCATTGTTCACCCGCAGAGTATTGTACACTCAATGGTTGAATACATTGACGGGTCGGTGCTGGCACAGCTCGGCATTCCCGACATGACGATTCCGATTTCCTACATTTTGGCCTATCCAGACCGGTTGCCGTTGACGCATTTGCCCTCGCTTGATTTGGTCGCCGCCCAGCAACTCACTTTTGCACAGCCGGATTTTGATAAATTTCCTTGTCTCCAACTCGCCTATGACGCGCTGGCTCGTGGCGGGACCTGCCCGGCGGTGCTGAATGCGGCGAACGAGGTGACGGTCGAGAGTTTTCTCGCGGAAGAGATTCGTTTCACGGATATCGCCGCGCTGAATCGTTACGTGCTTGATGCCCATATCCCACAACCTGTGAGTACCCTTGATGGGTTACTCGAAGCGGATCGTTGGGCACGGGCGTACGCGCGCGCCGCACTGGCTCGCGTTCCCGCACGGATCGCGGCATCGGCCTGAGAAACAACAGCGATAAAAAACTGGGGGACGGGGAGCGTATGCAAGAGAATGCGGTATCGTTGTCTCCCGTTTTGCAAGCGCCCCTCCCTTCTTTACCCCAGGCGTATGCGTATTGCCGTGATGTGACGCGGAAAAGCTCGTCAAATTTCTACTACGCGTTTCGCTTGCTTCCATCCGACCGTCATAACGCGCTCTGCGCGCTCTACGCTTTTTGCCGGTTCATGGATGATATTGCCGACCAGCAGGATGGTGTTGCGAGTCCGGTTACTAGTAGGAGTCGCAAGGCGAAACTTGCCGCGTTACTCGGCTCTTGGCGAGAAGAACTCCGCCAATGTTACGCCGGAACTCCACGTCATCCCATCTCGCAAGCGCTGGCGGATACCGTGCGACGGTTTCCTATCCAGCAAGAATATCTGGCTGGGATCATTGACGGGGTTGAGATGGACCTGAGTCGCACGCGCTATGCGACCTTTGATGACCTGTACGAGTATTGCTATCGAGTCGCCTCGTTGGTCGGGCTCGCTTGTATCGAAATTTTTGGCTACCGCAATCCCAGTGCGCGTGAATACGCGGTCAATTTGGGAATCGCTTTTCAACTGACCAATATCCTCCGGGATGTTGGAGAAGATGGGCAACGGGGGCGCATCTATCTTCCGGGGGAAGATTTAGCCCGTTTCGGCTATGCCGAAGAGGATGTGCTTGCCGGTGTGTACTCAGACGCGTTTGTTCAACTGATGACTTTTGAAGGGGAGCGGGCCAGGACCTATTACCAGGCAGCGGCGCGGCATCTTGCGTCCGAGGATCAGCGTTCCTTAGTGGCGGCGGAAGCGATGCACCTGATTTACGCTCGTCTTTTGGATGCCCTGACGGCACGACGCTTCCAGGTTTTTGGCACCCGTGTCACGCTGACGCCAACCGCGAAAGCCCGTTTAGCCGTGACGGCATGGGTCCGAGGACGGTTCGGGTTTTTGAGTCGGAGTTAAATTTTTTCCTGGCGATGCCGATACTGAAGACATTATGAAGAGTACGATAAACAAGAAGCGACGTAATTTCCTCTGGGGAGTCTTCTTCGGTGCTGTGGTCATCTACTGGCACGCGTTCTATGGCCAAGATTCGGTCGATTTTGTCCTGAGTTGGCTTCAGTCCGAGTCCGAGCGATACCAAATCGAGAACCCCCCTCCGAAAGTCGATACTGGCTGGCGTAAGTAGAGAGCGTTGATTGCTCTGCTTGAGGAAAGGGCAAGTTTTCCCTTTCCTCAACCGCGAGATATTGGCGGGTGCAGTGTCGGGTGAAACGTGGGAAATGCGACTGCCCACCTGGAATGCTCTATCCAAGTAGGCCAAGCGCTGTGAGTGTTGTTGCTAAGACATCTGGCTGGTGGAGGACTGAAGTGGAGGAAATTACGCAACGGCGCGTAATTTTTTGCCACCCCCGCGGGAGATGTTGGCCACGCCTGCATTGTCTGGAAGGAAGTCCGCGATATTCGTCTTGCCGTAGCGGGCTCCGGGAAAAAGCGAGCGGACAGCAAAGGCCACCTGACCCATTAAGCGTTTCACGCCTGGGGTCTTTTCCGCTTCACAGATCGGTTCGAGTCGAATAATCGCCCCGTCTGGCTTCTTACAGACTTGAAAGAAAAATTGTTGCTTCTTGCCTGGTTCAATAACCAGCGCTTCGAGGAGCAGCTTACTACAGTCTGTGTTGATGTAATATTCGCTGACGCGCTTGATGCCGTCAGGGTCCCGGAGGAACATCTCCGGACGACGGATGACGATCTGCCGTAAATCAACTGGTCCCTCAATAGTAACGTTTGGCATTCCCTCTCTCCTTAACAAACCGTAGGGCGTGAAGATTTCTCCCCTTCGTTCCTGCTCACGACTCCCTCTGAAGAACACATCCTCCGCAGGGCGTGTTTCCTACCCTTTCTGAGTGAGCATGCAGGAGCATCAATACCTGTCCTGTGGCGGACGGTCAAGCAGCGACGCGCCCTCTACTTTACAGACAGCCAGGCAGCGGGCTATAAGCGAAGCAGTTTCAGGAACAGAGCCAAAGAGGGGCGCCGATGTTTTCAACACCTCCCCCAGCACCAGTACATAAAAGTCCTTACGTCGTTTCCGCCGAAGAGGCCATTGAAGAGATTCGCGCGGGTCGCATGATCATCCTGATGGATGATGAAGACCGCGAGAATGAAGGCGACTTGTGCATGGCCGCCGAGAAAGTGACCCCCGAAGCCGTCAACTTCATGGCGGCGTATGGCCGCGGGTTGATCTGCTTGCCGATGGCCGAGGAACAGATTGATGCACTCGGTTTACCCATGATGGTCGCGAAAAATACGGCCCCACTCGGAACGGCCTTCACCGTATCGATTGACGCGCGGGGGGTGACCCACGGTGTGACTGCCGAGGACCGGGCCACCACTATTCTTGCCGCAGTCAAGGATGATGTCCGACCGGAGGATTTCATCGTGCCTGGCCATATCTTCCCGCTCCGGGCGCGACGGGGTGGCGTCTTGGTACGCACGGGACAGACGGAAGGTTCTGTCGATCTTTCTCGGTTGGCCGATCTCAAGCCAGCCGGGGTGATCTGTGAGATCATGCGTGATGATGGCACGATGGCGCGACTTGCCGATCTTGAAGAATTCTCGATAAAGCACGGGATCAAGATCGCGACCATCGCCGACCTCATTCAATATCGCCTTAAACATGACTCCCTTGTTCATCATGTGGCCGAAGCTCGTCTTCCCACGCGCGCGGGTGGTGAATTCATCGCCCATGTCTACACCAGTGATGTCGATGAAGAGGAACATATTGTGCTGGTCAAAGGCGAAATCTCGCCAGATGAACCGGTTTTGGTACGTGCCCACGCCGAGTATCTCCCTGGCGATGTCTTCAGCTACGCGCAGAGTAATACGAGCGCGTTGTTGCGACAGTCGATGGAACTCATTGCCGCTGAGGGGAAAGGCGTGATCCTGTATCTCCGCCAGGAAGGACAGGGATCGTATGCCTTTCGGAGCAACGTCCGCGCGGGGAAGCGGCATCCGCACGAATCGCGGCGTCCAAGCACCAGTCCAGGTTCGCAGATCAGGGATTTTCGTGATTATGGAATCGGCGCGCAAATTTTGCGCGATATTGGGGTGCGAAAAATGCGGTTGTTGACGAACTATCCCCGCCGGTTGGTGAGCTTACCCGGATATGATTTGGAAATCGTTGAATGCGTCCCCTTAAATGCGGTTGAGACGGAGAAACCCTCCACACCGAACAAAAAACCCCTCCGTTCGCGCTCCGCGTAGCCGCTATGTCAGCTCCTGATTTGCTCGTGAAGGCGACGGCGGCGGATAACACCATCCGTGCGTTAGCGGCGGTCACCACCGCGCTTGTTGAAGAAGCGCGTGTACGCCACCAAACCGCACCCACTGCCAGCGCGGCTTTAGGACGCACGCTGACCGCGAGTTTGCTCCTGGGCAGCATGCTCAAGGAAGACGAGAAACTGTCACTGCAATTCATGGGGCGTGGTCCGTTGCGAGGGATTTTCGCCGAAGCCAATGGGCAGGGAGAAGTCCGTGGCTTCGTCTATCACCCGCGCACGCATCTCTCCCTCAACCGTGGCAAACTTAATGTTGGGGGCGCGGTGGGAGCGGGAACACTCACAGTGATACGCGCGCAATCCTGGAACAAGGAGCCCTATCGGAGCGTGCTCCCGATCGTCTCCGGCGAGATTGGGGCGGACATCGCGCACTATTTGTTAAGTTCGGAGCAAATCCCGTCCGCGGTGAGCTTAGGCGTTTTTGTCGCACCTACGGAAGCGGTGGTGGCCTCAGGCGGCTTTCTCTTGCAAGTGATGCCTGGGGCGAGCGTGGAAACGATTGCCCAACTCGAAACCTGCGTGGCACGCGCCAAGCCAGTCAGTCAGCTTGTGCGCGAAGGCGCCACCCCGATAGAGATTATCACGCATGCTCTTGAAGGATTTGTCCCTCTGACAGTTGGAGAAGTCCCTGTCCGCTTCGTGTGTCGTTGTTCACGAGAGCGAGTTATGGGCGCGCTGGTGGCGTTAGGGGTCGCCGAAATTCGTGACCTTGTCGAGAAAGAAGGGCAGGCGCGGGTGACCTGCGAATTTTGTAACGAGCAGTATGTGCTCGACCGTGACGAACTTGAGGCGCTGACCGCCTCTTGTTCGTCGGCTGTCCGCTGAATCCCATCAGGAAGGTCGCCGCGTATTTTCTTCTCTTGATGGAGTGAGGGCGATGCGGCAATCGCGATCCTCATTTCTCAACGCTGGAGTATCATCATGCCAACCCCTCATCGGAAAATTCGACGACGACTGCTGATTACACTTCTGTTGATCTTCGTGCCTATGCGCGGGTGGGCGGGAGAACCCGAATGGCCCGCTGTTGAGAAAGAGGCGAGCGATCTTCTCAGCCGATACGTACAAATCGACACGACGAATCCCCCAGGGAACGAGATCGCCGCCGCCAATTTTTGGCGGGACGTGCTTGCTCGTGAAGGGATTGAAGCGCAAGTCTTCGAGTCGCAACCTGGCCGTGGTGTCGTGTACGCACGTCTCAAAGGCAACGGTCAAAAGAAAGCCCTCATCCTTTTGCATCATCTTGATGTGGTGCCCGCGGTCAAAGCCGACTGGGCAGTCGATCCTTTCGCGGGCGAGATCAAGGATGGGTACGTGTACGGGCGCGGAGCGATTGACTGCAAGGGCGTTGCCGTGGTGCAGTTCATGACCTTGGCCCTGTTAAAGCGTGCCGGAGTGCCACTCACGCGCGACATCATTTTTTTAGGAACGGCGGATGAGGAAGTGGGGGGGCGTCTGGGCGCGGGCTGGTTTCTTGAGCAGCACGCCGATCTCATTGCCGATGCCGAGTTTTTACTGACCGAAGGCGGTGGTATCCGCATTCAGGAGGGACAACGCTCCTATAATGTAGATATTGCCGAGAAAGCCCCCTGTTGGATTCAAATGGAAGCCAAAGGACCGGCAGGACATGGATCAGTCCCTCTGCGCGAGACCGCTGTGACTCGCCTCATCCGTGCGCTAGAGAAAATTCGCAATTACGAAACGAATATCAAAGTGGTTCCAGCCGTGCAGTCGTATTTTTCTGCGCTTGCCACTCGTGAAGAGTCAACAAAAGCCGCCCATTTTCGGGATCTAGAGAAAGCCTTGGCCGATCCAGCTTTTCTGAAAGAATTCACCGCGAATCCCCTTTACAATGCCTTGGTGCGCAATACGATCTCACCCACTGTGCTTGAAGGCAGTAACAAAACCAACGTCATTCCGACGCATGCCCGCGCGCAACTGGATTGCCGCTTGCTGCCGGGAGAAGACCCACAGCAATTCGTGACCTCACTGGAGAAAGTGGTGGACGACCCTGATGTGCGCTTCTCCATTCTTCTTAACTTCCCACCATTAGCCTCCGAGCCCGAGACCGAACTCTTTCGTGCTATTCGCAGTGTGGCCGAACGGCGCGATCCCCAGGCACTCGTCGTACCAGCGGTCCTGAGTGGATTCACGGATTCTCACTACTTCCGCAGAAAAGGAATCGTGAGTTACGGCTTCACTGGCCTTGCTATCGAAGAGGCGGAAAGCCGTCGAGTACACGGGACTGACGAGCGACTTTCACTGACCAGTTTGCGTGAAGGGGTGCAGGTTTTGCGAGACGTGGTCGAGGAGTTGGGAAAGTAGCTTCCGTTTCCCTCCGCTGAGAAGCTAGACTTGGAGGTATTCCACGATTTCAGGTGAGGTGAATTGTGAGCACGGGACAGATACTTGTTGATCGCGACGCTTTAGTTGGTGAGCTCGAGAAGGTTTTTGATGCGAGGACGGCACAGACCCTCTTGGGTGTGCTGGATAAAGTGGCGGAGCAGATGCACCAAGCAGGGGTGAATCGAGAAGATTTCAGTGAGTTAAAGCGTGTGATGCTGAGGTTATCCGAGGCGGTGGAAAAACTCGTTGAAGCGCAAGCCCGCAGTGAGGCCCGCCTCAGCGGTGTGGAGGAGCGGCTCAGTGGAGTGGAAGGCCGCATGGACCGAGTGGAGGCAGCGATTGAGCGGTTGACCGAAGCGCAAGCCCGTAGTGAGGCCCGCCTCAGCGGTGTGGAGGAGCGCCTTACTGGAGTGGAAAGCCGCATGGACCGGGTGGAAGCAGCGATTGAGCGGTTGACCGAAGCGCAGGCCCGCAGTGAGGCCCGCCTCAGCGGTGTGGAGGAGCGCCTTACTGGAGTGGAAAGCCGCATGGACCGGGTGGAAGCAGCGATTGAGCGGTTGACCGAAGCGCAGGCCCGTAGTGAGGCCCGCCTGGAGCGACTCGAAATAAGCTCGGCGGAGCATAGACAAGCAACCGATCGGCTAGAAAAATCAATAGACCAACTCCGTCAACAAGTCGGCGGCCTGAGTGAGACGGTTGGCGGAGACATCGAAGATATCGCCTATATCGTACTGCACGACGTGTTACGGCGGGAATTTGGCTGGCAGGTCGGACCACTAGAGCGAACCTGGCAACACTGGGGCGTCGAGGCGGAAGAGGTCGATGTCTTTGGTACGGCCACTGATCCCGCGCAGCCAGGGCGGACGATCTGGATCGTAGGAGAAGCGAAGCATAATCTCACCATGAGGGAAGTGGAGCGGTTCAGCAAGCAAGTCGAACGGGCCCGGCGATACTTACAAGGAGAAGTGTTTGCCGTCTGCTTTTGTTATCGGGCGCGACCAGAGGTGCAAGAGCGAATCCGTGCGGCTGGGCTGCGACTGGTCTTTTCCTACGGCAAGTTACAATGAAACGCGCGTATCATTCCCCGTCGGTATGTTCGCGTAACAATTCCCTCTCCCGGCTGGGCAATGGCATTAAGTTAAGCAACCGTGTCATTGCGAGCCGCGAAGCAATCTTTGTTTTGTTGGAGATTGCTTCGTCGTCCGACTCCTCGCAATGACAGTCTCCCCCTTAACTTAATGCCATTGCCCGGCTGGGAGAGGGCTAGGGTGAGGGGGGATCGAGTGACCTTTCCTTATTTGTTTGTCAAAATTCATTAGGACTATGCAGCTAACCGCTGCACTCGCAACTTGGCTTGACGCCCCGATAACTGCCAGAGGTCAAATGCCGCTTGATGAGCCAGCCACAACTCCGCACTGGTGCCAAGAGCTAGCGAGAGGCGCACCGCCATCTCTGGCGTGACCGAACTATGTTTGTTCACGAGCTTCGATAAGGTCTTACGGCTGATGCCGAGAGCTCTCGCGGCTTGAGAGATAGTGATGCCCATCGGTTCCAACCACAGTCCTTGCAAGATTTCCCCCGGGTGGGGAGGATTATACATGCGCATGTTGTACCTTCAGTGGTAATCTTCGTAGTTCACCTGCTCCACGTCGCTATTGACGAAGCGGAACGTGACACGCCAATTGGCTTGTACAGTGACGGACCAGGTGCCTTTGCGATCTCCTTTCAGTTCGTGCAATCCCAGGCTGGGGATGTTCATATCAGCGAGGGTCTGGGCTTTATTGAGCTGAGCAAGAATGAGACGGAGCCGCTTGGCATGGACGACTTGAATCTTCGCCGTGCTTCCCTTCCGAAAGAGCACTTCCAACCCCTTGTGCGTGAAAGATTTAATCACCGCAATGATTGTAACCAACGTGGTTACGCATGGCAACCACTGAAGTCGTAAGGTGCACTGATGCACCGAATGGAAGGGTACACGCTGCGCACCCTCCTTGCGTACGATACGCAAATTAAGCTACCTCTCTACGCCCGCCATAAGGTGATTTCCGAAAAAGATAATCCCGTGGCGCACCTGATGTAGGCTGGGATGACCAACGGGAATCCCAGCGTGGCGTGCACCGCCTCCAAGCTGGAATTCGCTCCGCTCATTACCAGCCTACCTCCTCAGACTAACACCTATGAAGCCTTCGGTATCAAGCGGGCAGACGGAGGCCTGGCATGGAGGGGCGTGTTCTCAAATGCCTCCTACCAAACACGTGCTGTTGATTGGCAATCGGCAGTCCATGCTGTATCTTTTTTCGTATCTACTTTAAATCCCAAGGCGGCCCCGCCATCAAGTCTGGACCGCTTGCGCTTTTTGCACGATCAAATCCGCCAGGGATGGGAGCTTGAATTGGCCGGTCACCCGGTCGTAAACGTAATCATAAAAGCTCAC
>CAMBFS010000028.1 GCA_945865755.1 Klebsiella pneumoniae | reverse complement strand
CAAGCGCTGCCGGATTCTGAAAGATACTCTGCGCTTGCTCAAAGCCGGCTTGCGGGATTTGGTCATGGAACTCTGCTGTGCTCTGCATAACTTTCGTCTCCGCCTGTCCCCTTGGCTCCCTATGACCTAATCGGAATAAACTCTAGTGTCGGTCAGCAGACTCGCTACTTCTTCAAGCACGCACTGATTCAGGACACGGCTTATCAATCGTTACTCAAGAGCACGCGCCAGCAGTATCACCAGCAGATCGCCCGGATATTGGAAGAACGCTTTCCAGATACAAAAGAACACCAGCCTGAACTACTCGCGCATCATTACACCGAGGCGCATCTCATCGCCCAGGCCATTCCCTACTGGCAAAAGGCTGGGCAGAAAGCCGCCCAGCGCTCAGCCAACCTGGAGGCAATCGGTCATCTCAGCAAAGGGTTGGAGTTGCTCAAGACCCTGCTGGACACGACCGAGCGCGTCCAGCAAGAACTCATGCTGCAGATCACCTTGGGTGCTCCGCTGATAGCCGCCAAGGGTTGGGCTGCCCCGGAAACAGGAAAAGCCTTCGCCCGGGCGCGAGAGCTGTGCCAGCAGCTTGGAGAAGCCCCGCAGCTCTTCCCGGTGCTGTTTGGACTGTTCCAATTTTATCTTGCGCGGGCAGAACACAAGAGGGCACGTGAGCTGGCGGAGCAATTCTTCACCCTGGCTCAAAGCGTACAAGACCCAGATCTCCTCCTGGAGGCTCACGCTGCGCTAGGGGTCATCTTGTTCCACCTTGGAGAGTTGGTCCCTGGTCGAGAACACTTGGAGCAGGGCATGGCCCGCTATGACCCCCAGCAGCACCATTCTCATGCCTTTCTCTATGGACAGGACCCCGGGGTGACCTGCCTAATCTTTGCGGCGTGGTCCTTGTGGCCTCTTGGCTATCCCGACCAAGCCCTGCAGAGAAGCCAGGAGGCGCTGGCCCTCGCTGAGGAGATAACGCACCCTTTTAGCCAGGCGTTTGCCCTCTTTTTTGCTGCCGCGACCCATCAGTTCCGCCGGGAGGCACAAGCGACCCACGAGCGAGCAGAGGCGACAATTACCTTCGGGACCGACCAGGGGTTTCCGGAGTGGGTGGCGTTGGGCACTCTCTTTCGTGCCTGGGCACTGACTGAGCAGGGGCAGGAGAAGGAAGGGATTGCTCAGATGGGCCAGGGCCTGGCCGCCCACCGGGCTGCGGGAGCAGAGGTCTCACGAACGTATTATCTTGGTCTCTTGGCCCAAGCATACGAACGAGTGGGACAGGCCGAAGAAGGGTTGAAGGTGGTAGCCGAGGCTTTGGCTTTTGTGAGTGAAAGTGAAGAGCGTTACTTATGAGGCGGAGTTGTATCGGATCAAGGGAACACTAACGCTAGAGGCTGGAGGCTGGAGACTAGAGACTCGTCCCTCCTCCCCCCAAGTCTCAAGCCTCAAGTCTCCAGTCTCACTGCCGGTGGCACAGGAGGCCGAGGAGTATTTCTTGAAGGCCATCGAAATCGCGCAGAAGCAGCAAGCGAAATCCTGGGAGTTGCGAGCAGCAACAAGCCTCGCTCGTCTGTGGCAACAACAAGGCAAGAGGACCGAAGCTCACAAGCTGTTGTCAGATGTCTACAACTGGTTCACTGAAGGCTTTGATACGAAAGACCTGCAAGAGGCGAAGGCGCTGATTGAAGAATTGAGCGATTGAGTCATCGGGTGATTGAGCGATTGAAGAATTGTTTTCATCAATAACTCGATGACCCGATGAACAAATGGCTTAATAGCAAAGACTTGCAAGAGGCGAAGGCGTTGATTGAAGAATCGAGACATTGCATCACTAGTGGACTCTATCATAGAAGGAATATGGAGGTTGCATATCAATGAACCCGACAACCGCCGAACAACTTTATGAACAGCAAATCAAGTTACTCCCTGCCGCCGAACGGCTGCGGTTAGTGGCAATCATTGCCTACGACTTAGCAACCCCAACAATGGCTGCAAAACCTCGCTTGCGAAGTTTATTGGAACTTGAAGGGCTGGGAGCTGAAATCTGGGAAGGGATCGACGCGCAGGAATACGTGAATGACTTGCGCAAGGAGTGGGACTCCCGACCATGAGCAAGATCGACGACGTCTTGGTCGGCGTTACTGCCTTGGGATTCGACACGGCACCGTTGATCTACTTCGTGGAACGTCATCCTGTCTATGTGGCCATCGTGCGGGAGTTCGTCCAGCGGGTGGATACTGGAGCAGTTCTGGGTTACAGCTCAATGGTGACCTTAACCGAGGTGCTCACCCAACCGAAACAAAAAGGCAATACGACACTCGAGCAGGAGTACCGAGACCTGCTTCTCCACAGTCGAAACTTCAAACTTCTCCCCATTGATGCCGACATTGCTGAGCGCGCAGCCGATTTGCGCGCCCGGTATCGATTCCGCACTCCTGATGCTCTGCAAATTGCGGCGGCGCTGGCCGCTGGATGCCAAGCCTTCTTGACGAATGATCCCCCGCTCAAGCGCGCGATAGAACTGCGAGTGCTCGTACTGGAGGACCTGAAAAATCTCAGTTGATGCTCAAATCGATATCAGTTGACAGAACCCGCACTTTTCTCGTTACGTTTTACGCATTACGTTTTACTACCCATGTCATTCACCGCCGTCCTCTACGAAAAAGAAGGTCCGCTCGCGATTGTCTCGCTCAATCGTCCCCGGATGATGAACGCCTACAACGTCCAGATGCGCGACGATCTCTATCAGATTCTCTGCGCCGTGCGTGACGACCCCGAAGTCCGCGTGATGATCCTGCGCGGTGAAGGTCCCGCCTTTTCCACCGGCGGCGATGTCTCGGAGTTTGGGTCCGCGCCCTCGCCGACCCGCGCTCGTGAGGTGCGGTGGCAACGCAATGTCTGGGGCACGTTGCTCAGTCTGCCGCAACCCACCATCGCCGCCGTGCATGGCTTCACCGTTGGTGGCGGTATGGAAATGGCCTTGCTCTGTGATCTCTGTATCGCCGCCGATGACACGATATTCTTCCTGCCCGAGACCACGTTGGGCATGATCCCCGGCGTGGTGGGCACGCAAACCGCGCCCCGTGCCATTGGGCTCGGTCGCGCACTGGACATGGTGCTCACCGGTAAACGGGTCAATGCTCAGGAAGCCCACCAAATTGGTTTGGCGAATCGGGTCGTGCCACGGGAGACCCTCTTGACGGCAGCCAAAGCTCTAGCGTACACACTGGCAAAACACGACCCCAGGGTTCTGGCCCTGGCCAAGCAAGCCATCCGTCTCGGCACGGACCTCAGCCTTGCCGACGGCCTTCAGCTTGAACAACGAATCTTCGCACTGTTGTAAGGAGCAACCATGAATACGGCGAATTTCTTGAGCATTCCCAGCATGATGTTTCCCGACCAGGAAATTCTGGTCTTCGATGGTAATCGCTTTACTTACGGCCAAGCACTCGACCGGGTGCGTAGACTGGCCACGAGCCTCCGCGACTTGGGCGTCAAACCCGGAGATCGGGTCGCCACACTGCAAACCAATTCCAACCAGTTTATTGAGTCCTACTACGCCACCGCTACCCTCGGGGCGACCTTCGTTCCGCTCAACTACCGCGCGAAGCAGCCGGAAATCGAATACATGGTGACCGCCGCCGATGTGAAAGTCCTTTTCATTGGCTCACGCTATGTCGATGTCATTAAACAGTTGCAGCCAAAATTCACCAGCGTCACCCATTACATCTCCATGGAAGCTCGCTACCCTGACATGTTGTACATTGAAGACTTGATCGACAAAGGCTCTTCAGAAGATATGGAAGACGCCGAAGTCGAGGAAAGCGATGTAACAATCCTAATGTACACCAGTGGGACCACGTCACTGCCGAAAGGCGTAATGCTCACCTACGGGGACTTCACCAACTATGTGGTGGGCACCGTGGAACTGGCGGACGGCACCGAGCGCGGCACTTCGCTGCTGTGCGCGCCGCTTTATCATATCGCTGGTACGGCCAACATTATGACCGCGATTTGGGCGGGCCGGAAAATCGTCATCCTGCGACAGTTCGAGACCAAGGACTGGCTCAAGGCCGTGCATGAGGAAAAAGTTACCCATGCGTTCGTTGTGCCCACCATGATGAAGCAGCTCATTGACCATCCTGAGTTTTCACAGTTCGACATGTCGAGTCTCCAGAATTTATCCTACGGCGGCGCTCCGATGCCGTTCCCTGTTATCCGCAAAGCCATTGAGTCCTTTCCCAAAGGCACCGGCTTCGTGAATGCGTTCGGCCAAACCGAAACGACCTCCACACTGACGGTCCTGGGTCCAGAGGATCATCGCCTTGATGGCCCACCAGCGGAAGTCGAGCGCAATCTCAAACGTCTCACCTCTGTTGGCAAGCCGCTACCCGACGTCGAGGTGCGAATCGTTGACGAGGACAATAAGCTCATTGTCGCGAACGAGATTGGGGAAGTCGTGATTCGTACGCCGCGCATTATGAAAGGCTACGCCGGGC
This sequence comes from Klebsiella pneumoniae, assembly GCA_945865755.1. Lineage (GTDB taxonomy): Bacteria > Desulfobacterota > Binatia > Bin18 > Bin18 > JABFSC01. Next base: position 26,873 of record CAMBFS010000028.1, on the reverse strand, counting down.
AGGAAAGCGCCACGGCGGCGTTGCTTGATGCCGATGGCTGGCTGCATACGCGCGACATGGGCTATCTTGATGATGATGGCTACGTGTACCTCGTGGGCCGTAAGGACGACATCATCATTCGTGGTGGTGAAAATATCGCTCCGGCGGAAATCGAAGCCGTGCTGCATGCCCATCCGGCGATTGATGAAGCGGCGGTGATCGGCGTGCCCGATGTGGACTGGGGGCAAAAGATCGCGGCGTTTGTCGCGCTACGGCCTGGCAAAACGGTTTCTAGTGAAGAGCTGTCCGAGTTCTGTCGTCAGCGGCTCGCGAGTTTCAAGAAGCCGGAGCTGATTCGCTTCGTTGATGCGCTGCCCAAGAACCCGCTCGGCAAAGTGCTCAAGAAGGAACTCAAGGCCGAATTCATCGAGTAGAACTTAGTCCAAAGTCCAAGGTCCAAGGTCTCAAATTTCGAGTTGCAAGTCTCAAGTCCCTAGTCTCAAGCCTCAAGCCTCAAGTCTCAAGTCTCAAGTCTCAAGTCTCAAGGTCTTACCAATGACAGACATTCCCGCCGCACCACTTTCGTACACGAAACGAGGCACGGTTGCCTGGTTGCAACTGTGTAGCCCCGCGAGTGGGAACTGCCTGACCCCGGACATGGACGCGGAACTAGCCGCCTTCTGCGCGAACGTGGATGAGGATGAGCAGGTCAGTCTCCTTGTTCTCGCGGGAAGCGCGGATGTGTTCTGTTGTGGGCTTGATGACGGTAGCGAAGAGGGCGCTTCCGCGGCGCAAACGATACGTGCGCGATTCGGTGCTTTGCAAAGTCCCAAGGCGTTGGCGGCGATCACCAAACCCACACTGGCGGCGATCAATGGCGATGCGTTGGGAGTTGGGTTAGAGCTGGCGCTGGCATGCGACCTGCGGATCGCGACCGCGGCGGCGCGCTTTGGCTTTCCTCAAATAGCCGACGGGCTCACGCCTTGTGGTGGTGGCACGCAGCGGTTGCCACGCATTGTCGGTCAGGCGAAAGCCTTGGAACTCATTTTGACGGGCGAGTTGATTGACGCGACGGAAGCGCAACGGATCGGGCTGGTGTCCGAAGTCAGACCGGAGAGCACTTTCGCGACGCGCGTTGACGAGATAATACAAGGGCTGCTCGGGAAAGGCCCCATTGCGCTGCGGTTAGGCAAAGAAGCTGTCCTCAAGGCAATGGACCTGACGCTTGATCAAGGGATGCGGCTGGAAGAAGATTTGTACGCGCTGCTGCAAACGACTCGTGATCGCGCTGAAGGAGTGCAAGCCTTCTTAGCGAAACGACAACCCACGTTTACTGGACAGTAGGAATATCAAAGAGGAGGAGTGATTCATGGCAAACCAGATTGGGAAGATGTACCTCTGCGGCAAATGCGGCTCGCAGGTCATTGTCACCAAAGGTGGCACCGGTGCCATCAAGTGTTGCGGCGGCGAAATGCAAAAGAAATAAAGACGTTCTCTCATTTCCCACGGTTCTATACCTTCAGGAGGGTCGGGTTCGCCGGCCTTTCTGATTTCTCCCTTTCCCGCACGTCGTCTTTTCCCATCCACCGAGAAAACCAGTTGCGGCTGCGGTGCGCCGTCGCTATTATACGTGGACTCGTAAGGTCCAAGATCGCAATCTTTGAAGGATACACAGCATGCCCGCACCCATTACCGCATCGGAAATTGAGTCGATGATCCTCACCGCGCTCCCTGACGCTCGTATTCAAGTGCATGATACCACCGGCGGTGGCGACCACTATGAAGCGATGATTGTCTCGCCCGCGTTTGTCGGCAAAACCCGCGTGAATCGGCACCGCATGGTCTACGGCGCGTTGCAAGACGCCATGAAGGAACGGATTCACGCGCTCGCGCTCATCACCATGACCCCAGAGGAGCTGCAACAAGAGCAGGCTTCGCAAATCGTCAACATTCAGTCCACGAAAACCCACTAAGACAGAAGGAGGAACTCTGTATATGGCAGATGCAATTCAGGCCAAGATTGAAGAACAGGTCAAAGGCAACAAAATCATCCTGTACATGAAGGGAACGCCGAGTTTCCCGATGTGCGGCTTTTCGGCGGCCACCATTCAGGTGCTCGACTCCTACAACGTGAAATACGAGAGCGTCAACGTGCTCGACGATCCCGCCATTCGCGACGGCGTGAAACGCTACTCCAACTGGCCGACGGTGCCGCAACTGTATATCAACGGTGAATTCGTTGGTGGGTGTGACATCGTGCGCGAAATGCACGCCAAAGGCGAATTGGAACCCTTGATTCGCGCCGTGCAAGCCTAACCCTGTCCTGTCCGTTATTCTCCCAGGGGGACGTATTCAACGTCCCCCCTTTTCCCCTTTCTTCTTGCTCCCGAATTGATTACAGTCTGGCGTATGTCAACGCGGACGGCTGGTGTTATGACGGAATCCCGCGCGGGGTTGACGCTTCGTCTCAGCGAAATTTTTGTCTCAATCAGATTCACGAGGAGGTGATTTATGCAGGCCCTCGACAACATTCGGATTCTCGACTTAACGCAATTTGAGGCTGGCCCATCGTGCACCGAGTTGCTCGCATTCTTGGGTGCGCGGGTCATTAAAGTCGAGTCCCCCAAAGGTGGCGATCAGGGGCGCACCCTGCTCAGCGATGGTTCGCGGCTTGATTCCTACTATTTTCTTCTGCTGAACGCCAATAAAGAGAGCATCACCCTCAATCTCAAGAGCGAGAAGGGGAAGCGCATTTTTCTGGAGCTGGTGAAACAGGTCGACGTGGTCATGGAAAACTACGGCCCAGGAGTGATGGCCGGTCTCGGATTAGGCTACGACGCGCTCAAGGCCGCCAATCCCCGAGTCATCTCCGCCACCATCAAAGGGTTCGGGACCTACGGCCCTTACAGTGGCTACAAGAGTTTCGATCCTATCGCCCAAGCCACCGGCGGCGCGATTAGTGTGACGGGACTTCCTGATGCCGCCCCCGTGCGGCCCGGTCCCACTATTGGTGATACCGGCACCGGTGTCCACTGCGCGGTGGGCATCCTGTCCGCTCTGTGGCAACGAGAACGCACTAGCGAGGGGCAACAGGTGGAAGTGTCGATGCAAGACGCGGTGGTCAACTTCTCCCGTGTCGCGACGATGAGCCACTACATTACCCACAAACCAGCGGCCCGCACGGGCAACGATCCCGCCCGGCTCTCACCAGCGGCGTTATATCCGTGTCATCCCGGCGGTGCCAACGACTACATCTACCTGCTCGCGACCTCACGAGAGATGTGGGACAACATCCTCACGGTGATCGGTCGCGCGGATTTGATCGGTGATCCACGCTACACGGAGATCGCCGAACGGAACAAACATGGCGAGGAAGTGTACGCCATGATCCGTGCGTGGACCCAACAACGCGGCAAATTCGAGGTGATGGAGACGATGGCCAAGGCCGAAGTGCCCTGTGGCGCGGTGTTCGATTCGCTTGATGTCCTGACGGACCCACATCTGAAAGCACGGGACATGATCGTCACGGTTGAGCACCCCACGCGCGGCGCGGTGACCATGCCTGGTTGCGCCGTGCAACTGTCGCAGTCGCCACGGGAAGTGCGGCCAGCGCCGTTATTGGGGCAACATAGTCAGGACATCTACCAAGAATTGTTGGGCATCACGCCGGGGGAACTCGCGGAATTGAAAAGCGAGGGCGTGGTGTAAAGACTCACTCGGAAATAACTGACCGAGCATAGAACACTGCTGGACAAGCCAGCAGTGGCACCCACTAGCCAAATCGGTCAGTTATTTCCGAGTGAGTCCTAAGCGAGGAAAACTGGGGAGATACGCCATGTCAACGCAAACTGCTTTCATTTCGACGGAAACCTTCACGCAGAAGGAGTTCAAGCACTGGCTGGATGAGTGTCCGGCATCGGACATCAACCATTACGAGTTATTGCGGGGGAGGATCGTTATGAACCCACCAGCCGGATGGCCGCACGGGTCAGTCGAGTCGAACATTCATGGACCTTTGATGATCTTTGTCCGTACCCACGGGCTTGGGATCACTCTCGGCTCCAGCGCTGGTTATGATCTTCCTTCCGGTGACACGGTTGAACCCGACATCTCTTTTATTGCCACCGACCGCTTGAAGGCGGGCCCAGCGCCACAACCGGGGAAATTCGTGCGCATCGTTCCCAATCTGGTGGTGGAGATTCTCTCGCCCGCCACGGCACGAAGAGATCGCACCGAAAAGAAAGCGATTTACCAGGAAAACGGCGTGGAGGAGTATTGGCTGGTCGATACCAAGCGCCAGGAGATCACGGTGTACACACTCATGGGCAAACGTTTCGGGCGCGGCAAGGTCCACACCGATCGAGACACCACCCCATCGCGAACGCTGAAAGGGTTCACGCTGCGGCTAATCGAGGTGTTCGTGTAGGACCGCGCTACGGCGCCACCGCCACACCCCACGGCGTCGTCCCCACCGTGATCATCGTCAGCAACGTATCCGTGGTCGTATCAATGACGGCCACTTTATCCGCGCGGCCAACCGTCACATAGAGTTTTTTCCCGTCTGGGGTGAGCGCAACCCACCACGCGCGCCCACCTGCCACGGGAATCTTGCTGGTCACCGTATTGGTCGTGGGGTCAATGACATGCACTTCCGGTGTCCGTCCGTGCGCGACATAGACCTTTTTTCCGTCAGGCAGGACCGCGATTCCCACCGGGCGTTCGGCCATTGGAATCGTCGCCGTCACCGCATTGGTGCTGGTATCGACCACGGAGAGCGTATGGGTACGCTCGTTACTCACATACAGTCGCGTGCCATCAGGCGTCAACGCGACCCCACGCGGATTTTCCCCAACTTTAATCGAAGTCACCACTTTCCGGGTCTTCGTATCGACCACCGTCACGTCATGTGACGTCTCATTCGGAATGTAGGCGCGCGTTGCGTCTGGCGAGAGCACCACGGTTTCCGGCTCGACTCCAGCCGTAATCTTCGCCACCAGCATTTTCTTCTTGGTCAAATCAAGTATTCGCATGAGCCCTTCATTCTCATTGACCACATAGAGCAGCTTGCCGTCAGGGCTGATGTCGATACCTTCGGGGTCAATCCCCGCCGCGATTTTCTTGACGACCTTGTTGGTCGCGGCGTCAATCACCGAAATGTCATTGGAGTTGCCATTGGCGACGTACACGCGCTTGCCATCAGGGGAGACGACGACCCCACGTGGGCGCTTGCCGACTTTGACCGTGGCGACTACTTGGTCCGTCGCCGCGTCAATGACCGTCACGTCATCTGACTTCTCATTCGTGACGTACACATTGGGCGCGGCGAGGAGTGGGGAAAAATCAAAAGGCAAAAGGCAAAAGGCAAAAGGCAAAAATAAGAAGAGGAGATTCTTTCGAGAAGCGGTGTGAACGTCCCGCGTTCGCTGATTTTTCATATTGCCTCCAACGCCTCCGCGTCTCTGCGTCTCCGCGTGAGATAATCCTAATGCGCCGCGGCCGCGGGCTTGCCGTCGGGCGGACATTTCGAGGCTGCCCGGAGATACGTGACGATTTTCCACAGCATCTCGTCTGGAAGCCGCCCCTTGAATCCAATCATCTGCGTCTTCGGGACGCCGTCCGACATGATGCGAAAAATATCCGCATCCTTGGCGCCGTTCTTCCATTCGCAATCGAAGAGACCTGGACATTGTCCGGGACGGGTTGAATTCTCAGTGACGTGACAATAGCCAGCGCAGACTCCCTCGAACATCTTTTTCCCTTCGGCGCTCGCCTTGGCGTCACCGGCGAAAGGGTTGGGGCTGGGAGACTCCGCACTCACGGACCGTGGGGAAAGGACACAAAGAGTGAAAACCAGTAAGGCACTATGACGAAGAACCATCCTGAACATACGCATGAGAGTTTTTCTCCTGGCTTCGGTAAACACCAGGCTATTGTTTTAGTTTCTGAAGCTCGACGGCGCTGTAAGTGGTCGCGAATGGCGCGCGGAAAATCATGCCATAGCGCTCCGCCAGGGTTTTCAGCGTTCCGTCCGTCGCCAAGCGACCCAGGGCCGCATCAATCGTCGTCCGCAAATCGGTGTCACTTTCGCGCGTCGCCACATGCTCATTCCACCGCGCCGCGACCGGAGGCTCATAACCCGTAGTGAAGGCCAACTTCATGTCAGGGTGAGACCGCAGAACCCACCCCGCCATTGGTCCCCAGACAAAGGCCACGGGCGCTTCGCCTTTCGCTACGCTCGTCAAGGCCGCGTCCACGGAAAAGACCGTCTGCATTTTGATCTTGCGCGCGCTCAGGATGAAGCTCGCGATTGTCTGAGCCTGCACGGCGACTGGCGTGTCTTGCAGCGCCTTGAGATCGGCTGGGCCAGTCCCATCACGACTCACGAACTCAAAAGCGGCCCCATAATAGGGAGCGCCAAGCGCGGCTTTGGGCCCGTCGCGGAGCGCGTCCGCGCCCGGCATGCTGAAGATCGCGTCGCACTCGTTCTTACTCAAGCGACGTAACGGAAAATCACTCTCTTCAATTTCTTGAATCTGCGTGCTGTTCGGCACCCACACCGGGAGGAACGTCCGCTGCAATGCCTCGGCTACCGCTTTGCCGGTATCAAGATCGAAGCCGGTGTTCTCCTTGCGTGAGGAGAGCGGCAGGTTGTCTTCGAGCAGGCAGACGCGCAACTCAGCTTGCTGTTGAGCCTGAGCAATCGCGCCCATTCCGAGAATGTTGATGATGAGAGGAAGGAGCGTCAGAGCGGGCGTGAACCTCGCTCTGACGGCGACACGGAGCCAATGAAGAAAAGCCATTGGATGTTTCACCAGCGGTTACCGCGGCAATGCCAGCACCACGACCGCGCTGCCTTTGGTGCCCAGGGCATGTTCACCAACGATGGTCACCGCGAGGCCACCACCACCACTCGGAATGGCCACGAACTGGCGGCCACCGACTTTATACGTGACCGGTTGGCCACGCACGGGAGAGCCAGTTTGGAGTTTCCACAGCAACTCACCGGTAGTGTCATCAAACGCGAGGGCATAGCCCATCTGATTGCCAGTGAACACCAAGCCGCCAGCGGTGGCCAGCGTGCCGCCGACCAGCGGATACTCGTCAACGTAGCGCCATTTGATCGCGCCGGTCGAAGGATCAACCGCCGAGAGATGCCCATACGAGGATTGATCGTCCCCTTCGGTTTTGCCCGGCCCGCCACCCCAAAACGGAATCCCCTGAATAAAGGTCGCGGCGGCTTTTTCCATTTTTCCGCAGCTTTCGATCACCGGTACGTAGATCGACTTGGTCACCGGGCTGTACGCCGCCGTATACGCACCGTTTTGGCCGCCCACGTTCCCAGGGCAGATCATAGCTTTGTTGCCGCCCTCTTCCGGCAGGAAATCAGGATTGACAATAGGACGACCGTTTTCATCAAGCCCCTTCGACCAGTTGAGGCGGTCCACATACTGTGAGCCGTGCAGATATTTGCCATCGGCGCGGTCCAACACATAGACAAACCCATTACGGTTCGGCTGGGCCAAGGCTTTGACGGTTTTGCCACTACGGTCCACATTGACGAGAAACATGCCGGTATTGCCGTCATAGTCCCACACATCGTGGGGCGTGAACTGAAAATACCATTTGAGGTCGCCATTGACTGGATTCAGGGCCAGGACGGAATTGGAGTAGAGGTTGTCGCCTTTGCGCGAGTCGCCGTTCCAATCGGGCGAAGGGTTGCCCGTCGCCCAGTAGAGAATGTCTTGTTCCGCGTCATACGAGCCGGTCACCCAGGCTGGCGCGCCGCCTACTTTCCAAGAGTCGCCTTCCCAGGTTTCCACTCCTTTTTCTCCAGCGGTGGGCACGGTGTACCGACGCCACGTGCGCTTACCGGTTTTCGCGTCGTAGGCATCAATGAAGCCACGCGCGCCGTATTCACCGCCCGCGATGCCGATAATCACGTTGCCTTTGATGACGAGCGGCGCGGCGGTTGCGCTATAGCCTTTGCCGTACTCATCCATGACCACGTTCCACGCCACTTTGCCGGTCTTACGGTCCAAGGCCACCAAGCGGGCATCCAGCGTCGCCATGAACACCTTGTCATCAAGGATCGCCACACCACGATTGGTCGGGCCACAGCAGATCCGCAGATCATCCGGCAGCGGATGGTCATATTTCCACAAGGGCTCACCGGTGACCGCATCCAGCGCATAGAGGTGGTTATATGAGGCGGGGAGGTACATGATCCCATCCGCGACGATGGGCGCGGCTTCGAGCTGGCCTGGGATGCCCGTTTGAAAAATCCACTCAACTTGCAACTTCTTGACGTTTTTGCGGTCCACATCGGTGAGCGGGCTAAAGCGCCAGTTCTCGTAGTTGCCGCCGTACATGAGCCAGGACGTGGTTTCGTTGGTGCCTTTGAGCAACCGTTCCGCCGTGACTGGGGGGAGTATCCGTTCTTTCTTACCATTTTGCGCCTGGGCTCCCACGGGGAGTAGGAGCAGCAGCGCGCTCAGCGTGCTGGCGAAATGCCATCGTCGACGATCGGTCATTGATTCGGTCCCTCCTTAAAGAAACAACTCGGTGCCACAGGCACCTGAGTGCGGTCCGCAAGGTACTGGCTTTCAGGAACAGGGTCAAGAAAGGGCTGAGGAGGAATGTCGCGATGATCGCCACACGCCTACTGCTCAAATCGTTCTCGATACACGGCAACCCCGGGCGTGGCGCTGGGCTGAGCGGGATGTCGCTGCTCGCACGCTAAACGCTGCTGAAACAGATTCATATCAAGATAGATCGGCATACGCTCGACGCCCGCGGGGACTTCCGCTTCCACGGCGGCGATGTCGAGTGAGAGCCGCGTCTGGCCCGCCGCTTTTGCCGCTCTGAACGCTTCAAGAAGCTGCCGCGCGAGTCGCTCCTCACGCGGCCGGACCACTTGCCGCACAGGGGCTGGAAGTGTCGCCAGTTGTTGTTGAACGAATCGCGCTATCGCCGTCAGGTCGGTCACCAGCTTCCCACTCCCAGGAAACGATTCTTTCTTCGCCGGCTCTCCTCGGTAGACGTACTCCCCCTCCGCATTGAAGACAGGAACAAGCAGCTCCCGCATCTGGGACATCGGCGGCGCGACCCGCACGTCCGTGAAATCGCGAAGATTCACCATTCGGTGCGCATGGTCCACGCCAAGGGATTCGTCGTACAACAAAACATACACAAGCGCGCCAGTGTCATCGTAAGCGCGACGTGAGTTGATCCTGCCAGGATTGGAGGATTTGACAGGGGCATTCACCACCACTTTCATCACCGGAGTCAGCGTGGCATCCGCCAGCAGCGCTCGCCCTCCAAGCACCTCCATATACATCGCCGAGGCTTTGTAGACCAACCCGAGCGGTGCCACATGCGAGCCCGCCGTGCCGATCCCCCAAGCCGTGAAAAACGCGCCGTTCTCACGCATCTCGCGGGCGCTGTGCTCGCTGATGCCATCCGCCGCCGCGCAGAAGACCGAACACCGGTCGGCATATCGCAGCAGGTCCGCGTCACTCAGTGTATCAACCGTGGCACGTGCGAGCCCCTCCACAAACCCTTCTTCCGCGAAGCGGCGCAGGGCGTGCCGAGATGAAGCCACGAGGTCCCCCGAATCAAACCGCACGCCATACTGTCGCCCAAAGCCCAGCGCCCGCAGTTCCTTGATGACGGTGATGGCATGTTCAAGCCCTTGCATGGGATCGTAGGTATCAAGCAGAAGAATGCCACTTTCCGGGTACGCCAAGGCGAAGCTGCGGAACGCATCCTCCGTCAGCCGCTGCTGAAGCTCCTCGGTGCGCTCCTCCTGTTGTAAACGGAACAGAGTGCCGAGTGGAACCTCGCCTAACTCCTGCTTATGCGTCATTACCCAGGCATGATCCATCGTCCCCGCGAAGACTTGGCCGAACTGTTTGGCGGCGGTGCCAGTGGAAGTGGTGGTGTATCCACCGAGCCCCAGGCTGCGCGAGGCTTCCAGCGCGGCTCCCAGACTTGGCCCTCGACGTAATCCCTGCACACTGGCCGTTCCCGCTGGAGACCCGTTCGGTAATACCTGGGTGATGACATCGGACTGACGAGCCGCATGGGTGGCATATCCACTGTGCCCATTGATAAGACACAGCGCGACCGACTCCAACATCTTGGCTTGCGCGATCGGCCCTTCAACGCGCAGGATCGGTTCCTGGGGAAAAAAGACGGTCCCTTCGGGCGCGGCGTCGATTTTGAGTTTGAAGGACATCTGTCGCAGATAGGTGAGGAACTCTTCGGGGAATTGCGGTTTCCCGCTCGGCGTGGTGAGGGAGCGCAGAAACTGGCAATCCTCATCGGTGAGCCCGAACTGTTGCCAGCGCTGGACGATGTCGATGACCCCTTCGAGACCCGCAGCCACGGTGTACCCACCATGCAGCGCTTCCTGGCGACCGAACATGTAGAACACTGCGGGATTGTCCGCGCGCCCCTCCAGCCAATACGCGTAAGCTGTGGTGAAGTGGTATTTGTCGGTCAGTAGTGGAGTCGTCCGCGCGATGCTGTAGTTATCGGCGATAAAGCCCATGGTCAGTATTGCTCTCCCTCGTTGCGCGTCTCATTGGTCCGCGCTGGTTGTAACACCGGTGGTTGTGCCACGAAAGCAGAGGCGGTGCGCCGCTTCCGCGCACCGCCCCACGGTCACTGTTCGCGCCGTTCGCTTTCCTCTCTCAACCAGAGGAGTACAATACCGACCATACGATGAGCTGGCACACGCTAGGAGGGTGACGATGAATGGTATTCTTTCCGGTCTTCGGGTGGTTGAAGGTTCGGCGTTCGTGGCGGCGCCGCTGGGCGGCATGACATTGGCCCAACTCGGCGCCGACGTGATTCGCTTTGATCAAATTGGCGGTGGACTCGACTATCACCGCTGGCCGTTGGCCGACGATGGCCAGAGCCTCTTCTGGGCGGGCTTGAACAAGGGCAAACGTTCCATCCAGATTGATCTCCGCTCGCCGCGTGGCCGCGAACTCGCCACCGCGCTGATTACCGCGCCAGGCGAGACCAATGGCTTGTTTCTCACCAATTTTCCCGCCCGTGATTGGCTCGACTACGAGGGCCTGGCGAAACACCGCCGTGATCTCATCATGGTCGCACTGACGGGCAATCCCGATGGCACCAGTGAGGTGGATTACACGGTGAATCCCGCGACAGGGTTCCCCTGGGCGACGGGGCCACGCAATCTCTCGGAACCGCTCAACAGTGTGTTGCCCGCCTGGGATATTGCCTTGGGTTCACTGGCGACAGTCGGGTTGCTGGCCGCGGAACGACATCGGCGCATGTCGGGTCAGGGCCAGCTCGTGCGGCTCTCCTTGTCCGATGTCGCCTTCGCGATGGTGGGCAATCTTGGTCGTATCGCCGAGGCCAGCCTTGGAGGCCGAGATCAACACAAGGATGGCAATTACTTGTACGGCGCCTTTGGGCATGACTTTGAGACCCGCGATGGGCGACGAGTCATGGTCGTCGCGCTCACCGCGCGTCAGTGGACGGCCTTGGTGGACGTGACCGGCATTGGCGAGGCGTGTCACAGCGTTGAGCGCGCCACTGGGCACGATCTGAGTACCGAGAGTGGTCGCTTCGCGGCGCGTGACTTGATCGCGGCGTTGTTACGGCCATGGTTCGCCTCACGGAACCTGTCAGACATACGCGAGACGTTCAGCGGTACGAATGTCTCCTGGGGGCCGTACCAGACTTTTCGCCAACTGGTGACCGAAGACCCGCGTTGTTCACCAGCGAATCCACTGTTCGCGGAAGTCGAGCATCCCGGCGTGGGCACTTATCTGATGCCCGGCTCACCGCTGGATTTCGCGAGCATTCCACGGGTGCCGGTACGACGCGCGCCGGTGTTGGGCGAGCATACGGATGAGGTGTTGGGCGACATTCTGCATCTCGGCGGCAGCGAGATTGCTCGACTTCACGACGCGAGGATCATCACTGGGCCCAGCCGCTAGCGCCCGCGCGCCCATATTGAAAAGGCCACCGAACCAGCTACGCTCCCTCCGCCTCTTCGGGACGAAGAGAGACAGGACATGGGAGGTCATTATGAGTCAGCACAATCGCTCACAACATCGGTTTGTCATTATCGGCGCGGGGTCGGGTGGGCTCTGCATGGGCATTCATCTCAAGAAAGCGGGCATTGAGGATTTCGTGATCCTCGAAAAGGGAGACGGACTGGGAGGCACCTGGTGGCATAACACGTATCCCGGCGCGGAATGTGACGTGCAGTCCCATCTCTATTCGTATTCCTTCGAGCAGAAAACCGACTGGTCACGCCCCTTCGCCGGGCAGGCCGAGATTCTCGCCTATCTCAATCATTGCGCCGACAAGTACGACATCCGGCGGCATATTCAATTCCAGACCGCCGTGACGTCCGCCCACTGGCGGGACGAGCACGCTCGTTGGCAGGTCACCACCAATACGGGGGAAGAGATCGAAGCGCACGTGGTCGTGAGCGCGCTGGGCATGTTCAACAACCTGGTATGGCCCAAGATTCCTGGCATTTATGATTTCCAGGGCCCCTACTTCCATTCCGCGCGCTGGAATCATCAGCATAACCTGCGTGGGGAACGGGTCGGCGTCATTGGCATCGCCGCCAGCGCTATCCAGTTCGTGCCGGAGATCGCCGACCAAGTCGGGCAATTGCACCTCTTTCAACGCACCGCCAACTGGGTCGTGCCCAAAGGCAATACGCCCTACACCGAAGAGGACCTGGCGGCCTTCCGCGCACGTCCGGAGCTTGTCAGCAAGTCGCGCGAGGACATCTATCGGAATTGGAACACCCTGTGCACGTTTCAAGATAAAAAGGTGCTGGCCGAGATTGAACAAGCCGGACTCGAACGCTTGGCGGTGGTCAAGGACCCAGAAGTGCGCCGCAAGCTCACGCCGACGCATCCGTTTGGCTGTAAACGCCCGCTGTTCTCGGATGTCTATTATCCGGTCTTCAACCGTGACAACGTCCACCTGATTACCGAAGGCATTGAGAAAGTGACCGCTACTGGCATCGTGACGGTGGACGGCAAGCTTCACGAGGTCGATACCATCATCTACTCGACGGGCTTCGAGACCACGACCTACTTGGCGGCGCTTGACGTGACGGGGCGCGGCGGCAAGCCGCTCAAGGACGCCTGGAGCGATGGGGCGCAAGCCTACTTGGGCATCACCACCAGCGGCTTCCCGAATCTGTTCATGCTCTACGGCCCCAATACCAACCAGGGCAGCATCATCTTCATGCTGGAGCGGCAGGTGGAGTACATCATGCGTCAGGTCAAACGCATGGAGGCGGAAAAGATCGCCTGGATGGACGTGCGACCCGACGTGATGAGGTCGTTCAACGACGAACTACAGAAGGACATCAGCAAGGTCGATGTGTGGCAGGCGCAATGTGGAAATGACTTCTACTATCGCTCAAGTTCAGGGCGACTGGTGACACAGTGGCCGCATTCGATGGATGCGTTCGTGGAGCGGACGACGCAGGCGGATAATAAGGCGTTCGAGGTGGGAGTCGCGGCGTAAGAAAACAGAACCGGAGAAACGGGGAATCGGAGAATTTGTTCTGAACGTCTCCGTTTCTCCGGTTCGTTTTTTCCCGTCACCGCCCCGGAAAATTCGGCTTGCGCTGCTCGACGAAATGCGCCACGCCTTCCTTGAAGTCCTCACTGCCCAAGCTCTCCACCACATCCGGGATAGACGCATGCACCGCCGCGCCAAAGTCGAGGTTTTGCGCGCGGAACAGTTGCTGTTTCATTACCCGCATCGAACGCGGTGACACCATCGTCGCCAGTTCCAACGCATACGCGCGCACTTCTGACATGAACGACTCACGGGCGAAGACTTTGTTGACCAGTCCCATCTGGAGCGCTTCTTCCGCGGTGATCTTGCGCGCCGAAAGGAGCAGGTCAATGGCATTCGGCAAGCCCACGATCCGCGGCAGAATCCAATCAATGCCATGTTCCGCCACCAGCCCCCGTCGCGCGAAGGCCGTGGTGAACACCGCCGCCTGCGAGGCGAAGCGCATATCGGCATACAACGACACAATGAGCCCGACCCCGGCGGCCGCGCCATTGATCGCCGCGATAATGGGTTTAGGCACGGTGGGGAAATAGGCATGGCGATACGCGAACGCTTGGGGCAATTCCAGTCCTCCGGGAACCGGGCCTGAGGCGTAGGCTTCGGCGCGCATGGCGGCGACACGATTGGTGAGGGAACTGCTCTTGGGCGTACTTTGGCTGGCTTGATTGAGCCCGCCCATATCCGCGCCAGCGCAGAAACCACGCCCCGCGCCAGTCAGGATAATCACCCGCACGGCATCATCAGCAGTGGCCTCGGTCATGGCCGCGCGGACTTCACGCTCCATTACTGGTGTCCACGCATTCAGGCGGTCCGGGCGATTCAATGTCACGGTCGCGAGACGGTCTTGGACTTCGTAGAGAATTTGTTCGTATGGCATGGTCTCTCCTTATTTGGGACAGGGGAAGAGGAACAACGAGACAAATCACATCTGTCGGTAGTACCCTTTTTTCCGTTTCCCCGTTTCCCCGTTTCCCCTCGTTCCCCCGCCCCCCTACCCCGCGCAGTTATACACCCGCCGCACATTCTCCCCGAGCACCTGCCGCCGCGCTTGTTCCGGCATCTTGGCCGTCAGGTGTTCGAGTTCCTTGATGTAATGGCCGGTATGATCGGGATGCGGAAAGTCGGACGCCCAAAAGAAACGGTCCGCGCCCAGCAACTCCACCATCGCGGGCAGTGATTTCTCGTCTGGATCAGCCGAGATCCACACATTGCGTTTGAAGTACTCGCTGGGCCGTTCCTTGATTGGCAACGACCGGCCAATGACGCTGTCGTAGAGCGCGTCCATCCGGTCGAGCCAGTAGCCCGCCCAGCCCGCGCCAACTTCGAGGATGATGATCTTGAGTTTCGGGAACTTCTCGAAGGTGCCGTACTGCATGAAACTGGCGAGCGCATGGCGCGCGGCGTCCGACGCGGTCAAATTGAGAAAGAACCCGTGCTTGCGCACGTATTGCAGATCGTAGCGGCCCGGCAGCGCCCACTGGGGCTCCAGCGATGGATGAATGCCCAACGGCACATCGAGTTCCTGCGCCTTGGCGAACAGGATGTCGTGATCCGCATGCGCGTGCGGTTTGCGGGTCATGGTGAACTGCACGACCCAGCCGCCTTTGCAGCCCGCTTTGACCGCGCGTTCTAATTCCTCGGCGGCGGCCTTGGGGTCGCCAAGCGACAGGTGCGCGACGGGAATCAAGCGACCGCGGCTCTCCGAACACCAGTCCACGATCCACCGATTGTAGGCGCGACACATGGCCTGCGCGTAGTCGGCATCCTCACACTCGGTTTCCCACACGAGGCCAAGGCTGGGATAAATAATGACCGCCTCAAGCCCTTCCACATCCAACCGTTGCATGCGTTGCTTGGCATCCATCGCACCAAGGAGGACTTCCTCACCATAGTGCAGGCGCGGGTTGAATTCGCCTTTCTCACGTGTGACCTGGCCCATCGACCCAAGACCGGCGAAGGTCCCGCCCCGACTGACACGTGAGGGGCGACCACCAATCTCGATATAGTCAAAGCCCTGGTCATCCACCTTCAAGCGGACCGCGGTGGGGCGGTACTTCGCTTCGCAATACTTCTCCCACAGGTCGGCGGCCTCAAGGATATGGCCGTCGGCATCGACGCCACCGGCGAATTTGAGTTTGTCGATTTTCTCTTCCATGATTCGTGACATACGGTTCTCCTTGCTTTGGTATCAGCTTTTAGCTTTTAGTTTTTAGCTCTTAGCTTTTAGCCAGAAATGAATATGCGCTTACATAGCGTTCGTGTTTGTGAGAAGCAACGTCGCTTCTCACGTCCATCAAATCACCCCCCGACTTCCCTCGCCTCTTTCGCCAAGGCTTCATGAAGCAGGGCCTTAATATAGGTCTGGTACTTGGGCACCCCTTTGCGCTGAGCTAGGGTCCGAGCCAATTGCACATCGCTCACCGCCAGGCGAATACTCACCTGCTTGGTCGGGGGAGACAGCACGTAGGGTTGTGTGAGTTCCCCAGGATCGCCCCGCTGTTCATCAAGAAAGGCGGGGGTAATCTCCTCGACGATGCAGTCCGGGCAGAACCAGACTCCTTGGTCATCTTGATACTTTTCGACTCCACATTTGTGACACGTCTTCTTCTTCATATTGGCCTCAGCTTATGCCTTGCGAGCCTTTTTGTCATAAGCGAAGGTGATGCGCATAGTGGCATGCCGTGAATATGCAACGAAGACCCCGCACCGGCAAGTCCGAGCGAGCGGACTGGGGTGTTACAATCCGGAGCCTCTTCAGATCACCCCCTTGGCACGCAGCTCGGCGAGGTGTGTAGCGCTGAGTCCCAGGCGTCGCGCGTAAATCTCCTCGTTATGCGCGCCGAGCAGCGGCGCGGGCTGGTCGAACTGTAACGGATGCTCGACAAACCGAATCGGCATGCCAAACCCTTTCGCGCCAGGAAGCGGACCCGCCGTCGGATGAACCAAGTCCACGATCATCTGTCGGGCTTGGACCTGCGGATGCGTGAGCAACTCTGGGAGCGTTTGCACCGCTCCGGCGGGCACCTCATGCTGTTGAAGAAACGGCACGACCTCGTTCGTCGCCCGTTCTTGTATCCAGGCCGCGACCATCGTGTCGATGAACTGGATATGCTGCCGCCGCGACAGTGGTGTGGTGAAGCGCGCGTCGGTCTTGAGGTCCTCACGTCCGAGCGCGGTCAACAAGCACTCCCAGTTCTTATCCGTGGTGACGGCGATGGTGACGAATCCATCGCGCGTCGGATAGGTATTGAGCGGCGTTCCGGCCACATGCGTATTGCCACGTCGCTCCGGCGTGATGCCACCATTGAGCAACTCCAGCAGGTCGGGTTGCAAGAAGAAGGAGGTGTCCATCATCGCGATGTCCACCCACTCGCCGCTGCCCCCCTGCTCACGGCGACGGAGCGCGGACAGAATGCCAATGATGGCGAAGAGGGGCGCGACGGTGTCACTAATGGCCGCGCCACACCGAGTCGGTGGACGATCCGCATAGCCGGTGACACTGGCTATGCCGCTCATGGACTGAATGACCGGATCGTAGGCACGCCAATCACGCAACGGCCCAGTCTGCCCGAATCCCGAAATGGAACAGAGAATGAGATTAGGATTCAGTTTGCGCAGCTCGGCATAGCCTGATTCCATTTCGTCCATCACACCAGGTGAATAGTTCTCGACGACGACATCCGCTTTACGACACAGGTCCTTGAACACCGCGCGTCCTTCAGATTGATACAAGTCGAGCGTGATACTCTTCTTGTTGCGCGCGCGGTGGAGCATGAACACACCCATGTCCTCATCCGTTTGTGGCTTGCTGGAAGCGCCTTTTGGGCCGATGAACGGTGGAAAGCGTCGATGCAGATCGCCTTTGCCCGGTGGCTCGATCTTGATGACTTCCGCGCCTAGCCCGGCGAGCAGCAGCGTGCAATAGGGGCCCGCCAAGTAACGGGTGAGGTCCAGAACGACAATCCCCGCGAGTGGTTTCTGTGCCATGATGATCTTCCCTCCCTTTTTCGTGCGGTGATGATTGGGGTTTTGGACGAGAAGGTCAAGAGTCGCTTCGTGCTCGCGTGCGGTATGGCAGTCGCGCGAAATCCGCTATGCTCTCCCGCCTGTCTGACAACTGGCGACAAACGTTTATGGAGGTTCGTATGACATTGCTCATGCCACTGGTCACTTTCCTCACGTTGATTCTGACTCTTGGTGCCACATCCTTCGGCTGGGCCCAGTCGGGCGACGACCAGGCGCGTGCGCTGGGAGAGAGTCCGACCGCCAACCTCGGCTGGCAATATCCCATCATTGACGCGGCCCTGACGTGCGAGCAGGCCAACCGCATCTCCCACCGCGCGGTCGAGCGCCTGGGCTATACCGTCGCCTCCTTCACGCCGGCGACCACCGAAAAGGTCGGTGAGCTCAAAGGGACTCGTGACGGTCTCTGGGGAGAGAAGGAACCGGTCACCGTGAAGCTCACTTGCCCAGCCGATGGTCCGCACGTCGATGCGCATCCCGATATTCCCCCGTGCGAACAGGGCAACCGCATCTCACGGCTCGCCATCGAGCGGCAAGGGTACAAGGTCACGGAATTCACCCCGGCGGGTCTCGGCAAAGCTGGCATCGTCAAAGGAGAAAAGCAGGACGAGCAACCTTTGGTCATCACCCTGTTCTGCTCGCGCAATAACGGGGTGGTGATGGAAACCAGTTCGGAGAGTCCGGTCCTGAAGAAGGAGGACTTCTATCTGGCGATTTCCGATTTCGAGCGTGGGTTCTACGCCATGTTCAAGGGCGAACGGAGCCTGGTGGTCAAGGATCAAGCTCCGGCGGTGGCGAGCACTCAACTCCAGGTGACGATGAAGCCGTTGTCACTGGTGGAAAGCAAGATCATTTTTGGCATGGAGGTCACGGCCGTGCTGCCCGTGCAAATCGAAATCATCAATCCGACCGCGCGTTCCTATCACGTCGAATCGGACCAGATATCGCTGCTCTCGACCTCCGGCCAGCGGGTCAAACCATTAGGCGAAAAAGGCGGCCCCTTTCCCGCGCCCGCCCTCACGAGCCAAATGGTCGCGCCCAAATCGGGCGTGAAAGGCTACCTCTATTTTCCGCCTGGCACCTACACTGGAGGGCGAGGGTCACTCGTCGAGAGGGAGAGCCAGGAGAGCGAGGGGTTCGCGGTACAGTTCTAACAGCGAGGGGCAACAATGACGATCAATTGGCAAGATTATGTCGAGAGCACCCCGACGGTGCTCCGGGGCAAACCACGGATTAAGGGCACCCGCACTCCAGTCAGCCTCATTCTTGGCTATCTAGCCGCTGGCTATAACCCAGACCAGATCATTGTGGAGTTTCCGGACCTGCGACCGGAACACCTCGCGGCTTGCCTGGATTATGCGCGGGAATTAGCCAATTTCGAGGTGGCGGTCTGATGCCCTTACGCTCAGCGCCTTATGGATTATTTGTCGATCCATTCCGCCATGAGTGACTACGAGGGCCGGTTGTTTGTCGTAGAGTCACATAGAATTCGCATGCGAAAATGAGTGAGCGGGACATAGGGGCAAAGGCGATGGAGTTGCACGAAGTCCCGAAAGAACGCTAAAAGAGGCGGCACTATGGGTAAGCAGTCACGGCGGGCCAAGCGCATCAGCCCGGAGAAACAACGCCAAACGCTCGAGATCGGCGCGCCACAGGTCGATGCGCTCCTCGCGGCGGGGAATACCCATGACGCGGTGGAAGCCGCCAAACAACTCCTGAAGAACGCGCCCGGTCCCGACGCGGAAGCCTTGGTCGTCAAAGCCTACCAGGCTCGCCTCCAAGCCCTCATCGCCAGTGGATTATCGAAAGAGGCGCAGGCGCTCGGACAACTCGTCATCGAGCGCTTCCCCGCGCATCGCAACCTGATCCACGGACTCCTGCGACAAAGTGAACTGCTGGCGGAAAATTTTCAGAAGCTGCTGACCGACTTGCTCACCGCCGAGGGCGAGCGCCGACGTGAGCTGGAAGCCCTCCTCACGCGCAGGCTCATCGACCCTGGCATGATCGTCCGGTCCACGGTGCTGCCCGAGGAGCACCCACTGAAACGAGCCGCCGTCATTGCCAGCGAGTTGTTCACCGCCGTCACCAGCGGCCCCTTACCCGAAGGCGCATTGCTCCCGCTCAATGACATTCCCCGCCAGTCCCCATTCGCCCCCTGGAAATTGCTGATCCGTGCCTTCGACGCATTTTATCGGCGGAACGATGAGGCGGTGCTGGCCAACCTCGCGGGCATCGCGCCAGACGCGGCTCCTGCTCAGCTCGTGTCCGTGCTACGCCGTCTCGTGAGCGCGACCCCAATTGGTGCCCCATACGAGACCACCCTCTCGCTTGCGACGACTACGGTGATCAACAGAGTCTGTGGCAATCGAACGGTGATCCGGGCGCACCTGACGCAGCTTTCCCGCGCGCTGGGTGCCCAGCAAGAAAAGCAGGCATTGACGACGGTGCACGCACTCATCCCGGTGTTTCGCGCCACGCCCATCGCGCAGTGGCGCACGTTTCTGGCGACGCTGTTGCAGCACTGGCACAAACATGGATTGCAGCCAGACGGGTTATTCAAGAGCATTCCGAATAGTCAGCACGACCCGGACATCCTGCGGCTGGTGGCCCTGACGCTGGAACACACGGCCTGGGACGAGGCGCTGGACTGGTGGGCGAACTACGTCGCGGTGGCACAGCAAAAGGGGGTGCTCGCGAAGCAGGGACCGGACATCGCTCGCGTGTGGTTACGCATGGCATCCCTGTTTCCCGCCGACCCCCTTGAGGTGCTGGATATATTCGACGCGGAATCGGAGGAAGACCTCCGGGAGCAAATTCGCTCAGGTGAGTTACCCGCGCATGCCGACCGCGAGATGTTGCTCAAACACGCCCACGCCGCCGAGCCTAGCCCGATGACCTTTCGGGCCTTGGTGGCGTATTACGACCAGTGGGGCGACGGCAAGCGCGCGGAAGCGGAAGCGGAAGCCTGGCGGCAAGCCTACCCGCAAGAACTCGAACCGCTGCTCCATCTGATTCGCGCGGCGGAACGCCGGGGGGCCAGTCGGAAAGCACTGGAGCTACTTGCCCAGGCGGAGGCGCTCAACCGGCTGCATCCCGACGTGCGCCAGAGTCGCTTCCGGCTCCTGTTAGCCAGTGCGGAACGACGGGTGCGTGAGGGCAAAGTCAATCTGGCGCTGGAGGACTTGGAACAACTCGCCCAGGAGCCGCGCGCCGCCGAAGGCGAGGTCAAAGCCTATCTCTTCGCGCTGTCGTGGGCGTCCGCGCTCAAATCCAAGAACGACGAAGGGGCCACGCGACTGGAGCAGGGGTTCCGGGCCATGGTGGCCAATAGTGTCTTGGACAACGTGGTGCTCGACGCCCTGACCGAGTCCATCAAGATCAAGTTTCCTCGCCAGGCCAGCACGCCATCAGCCGAAGAGGCGATTGACGGACTGGCGCGCGCCTACGCGCTGTTTCAGAGCGTGGACCGGCCACTGCCCAAACCAGAGACGAAGGTGCTGACCCTGATCGAAAAGAACCTGCGTCATGCCTCGCTCACGCAACTGCATGCGTTATGTCAGGGCGGATTACTGATGGGCCGTCCGGCACTGACGTACCTGGCGGCGGGACAGGGATTGACCCAGGAGGGGCCCTTACAACATCGCTTTCTGCTGGCTCGTGGGCAAACGCTCGTTGGGGCGCAGGGATTCCAACAACAAACCCGCGCGCGTCGCTGTCTTCAGGCCGCGCGTGTGCTCGCGGGCCGGGCCCGTGACCTGGATGCGGTGCGCGAAGCGTCGCAAGCACTGGAGAGCATACCCCCGGAATGGGGCATGCTCAACACATTCCTCCCTCCAGGCTTCGGCCCCCCGCCCGAGGAGGCGGCCCCGACACCCGATGACATAGCCATGACGATCTTGGTGGAGCGCGACAGCCGGCAACTTCCCCGCTTGGCCACGAAGAAACCGCCGCGTGTGGCGCGCCCCAAAAAACCCAAGCGGGACCGTGCCGCATTTGACATGCTTGATGAAATGCTCTCGTTCCTCGATTTGCACGAGAAGCGGTAAGCCCCGGCGTGGATGACCCTCGCGGTGAACAAGAGAAAAAAGGTGACCGTGTATGAGTAATGACCCCTTTGTCGTGCTGGGGCTCGACGAAACCGCTAACGACGCCATGATCCGCGACGCCTACATCGCGGCGATCCGTGTCTCCCCGCCGGACCGAGATCCGGTGGGCTTCAGCCGGATTCGCGATGCGTATGAGCAACTACGCGACCCGGAGAAGCGGCTGGCGCTACGCCTGTTTGGTCCACTCCCGTTATCCGACCTCGCCGCGTTGGCCGAGACGTTTCCAGAAGAGCGTCGCCATGTCGGCCCTGACCTGTGGCTCAACGTCTTGCGGGAGCCACGCCGATGAGCGCGTTTGATCCCCAACGTCGGCAACAACTCTTGGAGACACTGGCCCAGTGGGTCGATGACCTCGCCGAAGCGGAACCACCACCCCCCGGCCCTACGACGGACGAGGACGAGGACACCAACCAGGCACCAGCCCCCGACCTATTTACCCTGCTTAGTCAGTTGACCGCGCTCACCCGCGAGACCCAACTACAAGGACGCGCCACCAATCGCTTGCATACGGAACTGACCGGGAAGATGGACACCATGAATGGCCAGATCGAAAGCCTCGGTGGCCAGGTTGGTAGCCTCGAAGGTGTGATCCGCAAGGTTAGCGAGGTGCGACGTGAAGCGCGGTTAGAAGTGATTAGCGAGATCTTGGATGTCCGCGACCGCTTTGTCCGTGGCCTTGAAGAGGCCCAACGTCGGCTCGCGGCGATCCCCCGCTGGTCGGCACGATTCGCCCAGCGCCCGGTGCTGGAAGCATTGGTACAAGGCAATGCGCTCGCTTGTGAACGACTGGATGATGTATTGCGTCGGTTTGAGGTGCGAGAGATCGCCTGTCTGGGCAAACCGTTTGACCCGACCCTGATGCAAGCATCGGAAGTGGCGCAAACGACCGAGGCCGCACCCGGCACCGTCCTCGCGGTGTTTCGCACGGGCTATACCACTGGTGATCGTGTGTTACGTTTCGCCGACGTGAAAGTCTCGACTGCGTAGGAAGCTAGCAGCTATTAGCTGTTAGCTTTTAGCTTTTAGCTAGAAATTTAGAGCTAACAGCCGAGCGCTAGTAGTGTCGTTATCAGCCTTTGGCTAATAGCTAAAAGCTAATAGCTAAAAGCTAGAAGCTAAAAGGAGCAAGTTATGGCGGAAGTCATTGTCGGCATTGACCTGGGAACCACGAACTCGGAAATCGCGGCCTTTGTTGATGGGAACGTGCAGGTCTTAGCCACCGCTGGTGAGCAGATCATGCCCTCCGTGGTGGGGCTCGCCGCCGATGGCGCGCTGCTGGTGGGTACGTCGGCCCGCAACCAATACGCGCTCTATCCTGAGCGGACCATCAAATCCATCAAACGCGAGATGGGTACCGATCACAAGGTGACGCTGGGGGACCGCACCTACTCGCCCTCCGAAATCTCCGCGATGATCCTGCGCACCCTGAAGACCCGCGCGGAAGCGGTCTTGGGGACCGAGGTGCGCAAAGCGGTCATTACCGTCCCTGCCTATTTCTCCGATGCCCAACGCCAGGCCACACGCGATGCCGGACAGATCGCCGGTCTGGAGGTCGTGCGCATCCTCAACGAACCCACGGCGGCGGCCCTGGCCTACGGCGAGGACCGGCACGGCGCGCGCACGATCTTGGTCTATGACCTTGGCGGAGGCACCTTCGATGTCTCGCTCGTTTATGTGGAAGGCGAGATCACCGAAGTGTTGGCCAGCCACGGCAACAATCGACTGGGCGGTGATGATTTTGACCAACTGCTCCTCGACTTCGTCCACGACCGCTTCGTGCGGAGCGGCGGCGTGGATGTGCGCACCAATCCCCGGGCCATGAGCCGTCTGTTGCACGCGGTGGAAGAAGCCAAGAAACGTCTCAGTTTCGAGCCCTTCACCCGCATTCGCGAAGAGCATATCGCTGAACGTGACGGACTGCCGGTCCATCTCGACCTGGAGGTGACCCGCACGGAGTACGAAAACCTCATCCGTCCGCTGTTGGAAGGAACGCTCGACAGCGTGCATCGCGCCTTGACCGATGCCGGAAAACGACCGGAGGATGTGAACGAAATCCTGCTCGTGGGCGGCGCGACGCGTACGCCGTTGGTGTCCGCGCTCTTGGAAGAAAAAACCGGACTGACTCCGCGCCAAGAACTCCACCCTGACCTCTGCGTCGCGTTTGGCGCGGGGGTGCTCGCCGCGCGCATATCGGGACATGATATTGAGCGCGTGTTGGTTGACATCTCGCCCTACTCGTTCGGGCCCTCCTACTTCGGCCTCCTCAACGGTATGCCCTCGGAACACTGCTATCGTCCGATCATCGTGCGCAATACGCCACTGCCGATTAGTCGGACGGAGACGTACCTTACCATGGTCGATAATCAACAAGGCTGGCAAGTGTCGATCTACCAAGGGGACGACCCCTACGCGCTCAATAACATCCTGGTGGGGCGCTTTAGCGTCGAGGGTTTCTCCAAGGTACCGGCGGGCAATGAGATTCTGTGTCGGATGGATTTGGATTTGGATGGCATCCTGCGGGTGACGGCCACCGAGAAGCGCACCGGGCTCAGCAAGCACATTACGATTGAAGGCGCGACCACGGCCATGTCCGAGGCCGCGGTCGCCGCGGCGCAACAGCAGATGCAATCCTTATTTGGCCAAGATGTGGAAGCCGAAGCGGAAGACGGGGAGTGGAATCTCGATACGGAAGACGAGCTGGACGAACTGGATGAGCTGGAAGGAGAGGCGGAAGCAGACGAGGCTCAGGCTGAGTCCACACGAGGAGAACCGAAAGATGAGGATCGCGACCGGCGCGTGCAAATCTCCGAAGCGCGGGCATTGCTCGAACGGAGTCGTCGGTTGCTCGACACCATGAACAGTGACGACCGCGAGGAAGCGATCGGCCTGCATGAACGGATCGAAAACGCGCTGAACACGCCGGACCCTAAGCGCTTGCACACCGCGATGACCGAGTTGGCCGATCTCTTGTTCTACGTCGAGGAGAAATAGCGCGCTATGGAATTCCGTTGTCCGACTTGCCGTGCGCCGTGGCGGCAGGTGTCGCAGTGTGGGCGCTGTGGCACCGACTTGAGCATGGTGATGCAGGTGGCCCGCACAGCCTGGGAAGCACGCGAAGCCGTGAGGGAGTTATTGTGGGTAGGTGATCGCCCGGCTGAAGCCGTAAGCCTGGCTCGAACCGCGTGTCAGTTACATGCGACGCCGCAAGCCCAAAAACTGTTAGCCCTGGCTCTGCTCGCCAATCAACAAATAGCGGAAGCGCGAGCGGCACTCGCCTCGGTCATCAGCGATCGGGAAGCGACTCAGACCGACAGTCGTCCCACCTCGGACGAGGAATAGGACTGCTCACGGAGGAAGGTCTCGTTCATTGAACTGGCGAAGAGCCGCACTGGCAGGGCGGCCTGCTGCCCAATGGCATTAAGTTAAGGGGGGTACCTGTCATTGCGAGGAGTCGAACGACGAAGCAATCTCCAACAAAACAAAGATTGCTTCGCTGCTCGCAATGACACGGTTGCTTAACTTAATGCCATTGGGCGTGCTGCCTGGTGCGAGTGAGGGAGTGCCTCGCTTTCGTTCCCGCCTATTTGGGAAATTGTGGGGCCGGGGCCTGAAGCCAATGTAGCCGCAGAAAGTTCCACGCGGCATCAAGCGCCTGACGCGCGGCTGGAACCCGCGCCGCGAGCACTTTCACGGCGATGCCACGCTCGCGCGGGAGCCCCGCCACTCCACACGTCACTCCCGGTTGCGCGGCCATGAGCGCAGCCAAGTCCTTGACGATACCAGTCGAGACCTGTGGACCAACCAATACCGCTTGTCCCCACACGCGGTGACCAGCCAGGATGCCTGGACCATCAAGACCTCGTTGCATTGGCAGGGCCAGACTCCGTTCATGCAGCAGGAGCCTGCCGGTGGTGGTATCTCGCGCGGTCAGACCGTTGGCGAACGCTTCAAAACGCGCCATCTGCTCCGGCATGAGAAACAGTTCCTTGCCAAAGAACCAGGCTCGCGCGTCTAACTCGATGTGCAGTGTTTGCGCGAACCGTGACTGGGGGAACAGAATCACCGGTTCGGGACAGTATTCAGCATACGCATCGGCGGCGAGCGCGAAGCTAATATGTTGGAGAGCGCAGTTCGCGGTCATCGCATGAATCTTTTCCGCCGCTTGGGTGGTGATGTGCACCCGTGCACTTGGCGCGAGGGTAAAACGCAGAGTGGCGCGGTCCCCTTGAATGAGACCTCCACCTGGAGTCTGCACGTACACAACCGCCATATCGGGCAGTGCGGGATCAAGATGCCACGGGTGAGTGAAGTGAAAGGGATGCGACACGAAACTGTGCTGGAGGTACGTCTTGCCTTGGCGTATGCGAAAGGCCAACTCACAGCGCCCGCGTTTGCCGGAGGAGCCAGCGGGCCGCTGTGGAAGCGGTTCGTCGCGATAGGCAGTGAACTCTGGCGGTCCATGAGGAATATGAGCATCCACTTGGGCGAGGGGGATCAGTTGACTTGTCCTTCTTGCTTCGCTCCCGTGGCGGCACTCTTCAGAAACCCACGTTCCTCCGCGATCCGCAGCGCACGCTGGCGAACGTCGGGGTCACTCGTGTCTCCCTCAGTGAGACCATTCAGCCCCAGCACGCGCCGCTCTCCACCAAAAGGGACGAGCGTGATTTCTTTTTCCTCCCCCGGTTCAAAGCGGACCGCCGTGCCCGCGGGAATATCGAGCCGAAGCCCAAACGTGGCCGCGCGATCAAAGCGCAACGCTCGGTTCACCTCGAAGAAATGATAATGCGACCCGACCTGTACAGGCCGGTCGCCCGTGTTGAGCACTGTCACCGTGAGCGTTGGTCGCCCCGCGTTCAGCGTGATCTCACCGTTTGCCGGGAGGATTTCACCTGGAATCATACATACTCCTGCCTGCGTGCCTGTTGTTGCTCGTGATGACATAATGCAAGAATCCTGCCGAAACTATAGGGACGCTACAGCAAGATGTGGATGTTAGAAGAACACTCTCTGTTTGGGTGCCACTCTACGCCGATAACCGAAATTTCCGGGGCAAAGGAAAAAAGTCTTGATGCGACGCGGGATTGATACTGCACGCGAGCGGGAATTGCGCGTTGTTTCCGAATTAGGGTGCGCTCGGCGCACCAACACCCCCGGTTTCTATAGGCTCTCCGG
>CAMBFS010000027.1 GCA_945865755.1 Klebsiella pneumoniae | reverse complement strand
TAGTCAGTAGTCAGTAGTCAGTAGTCAGTAGTCAGTAGTCAGTAGTCAGTAGTCAGTAGTCAGTAGTCAGTAGTCAGTAGTCAGTAGTCAGTAGTCAGTAGTCAGTAGTCAGTAGTCAACCCGGATTCCACTTCGTTTCATCCGGGCTCTGTTGTTCCGTTGCTGAAACGCGAAGGGGCGCAACATAAAGAGCGCCCCTTCGCGAGTGATTCGATAACGAACGAGAAAAGCAACAGTGCGCGAAGCGCACTCCACTAAAAGCTAAAAGCTAATAACCAATAGCTAATAGCTTTTGGTCCTTTATGGCTCGGCTCGCAGTTCCACGACGTTGCCGTCGGGGTCTTTGACAAACAGCACTGGCGCGTTGCCAATGTGTGGCGGTGGCATGAACTCCTTGAATTCAATGCCTTTCGCCGTCAGCTCCTGCTTTGCCGCCTCAAAGTCTTCGACGTGGATGGCGATGTGGGAGCCGACGCCAGGAAATCCCTGCGCGGCCATCTCATTGCGCTGACCGATGATGTGCACTTGGGAGCCGTTGCATTCATACCAAATACCCGGAATCCCCTTGATTTCAGGCCGTGGAATCTCCTTGAATCCAAGCACGCTGCCGTAAAAGTCACGCGCTTTGTCCACATCCATGACCGGCACTCCCGTGTGACGAATGGACTTGAGTTTAATCATCGCGAAACCCTCCTTTTGTATGGTCGGTTATGTATCCCCAAATGTGATGACCGCTTGAACCATTGATACGCCGTACCGATTAGCAGCCCTTTCTGATGACAACAAGGGGCGAGAAATCCACGCGCGCTACCGCGTGAGCAACAAATTCCCGTACCCATCGCGGCTGACCGTCCACCCAGGCGGAACCACCACGGTCGTATCCGGTTCTTCAATAATCATGGGACCCGTTTGCGCATGGGTGATCTGCTCTCGACGGCGAATCGAAACCTCAAGCGATCCCGGTCCAGGTCCAAAGTACGCCTGTCGCGCGGCGTTCGTCGCTGGGGGTTGCCCAGGCGTCTTGCGACTCACGAGGTCAGCGAAACGGACCGGCCCCGCCGATGCCAACGCTCGCAGGCGCAGGTTGACCAGTTCAATGGCGTCATCGCGATCGTAACCAAACGCTTGCCGATGCGCCTCGGTAAAGAGTTTCGTCAACGCCGGGCGCACCTCGGCGGCGGTCAGATTCGTAGCGAACGGCAGTGTGATCTCCGACACTTGATAGCCGTACTTCAGATCAATCTGTCGTTCAAACCGCATCGCGTCTGGAGCCACACCCTCGTGCGCGAGTTCGGTGCGCGCTGAGGCTTCGAGTGTCTCATATTGTTGAAAGATCGTGGCCGGATCGACTTTATCCAGCGTCAGGGCGACGCTGCGCACGTAGTCATGCCGGTAGTCAGCGAGCAGTAAGCCCAGCGCGCTAAAGAGCCCAGGGTACATCGGCACCACGACACGAGAGATGCCGAGGCTTTCCGCTAGTGCGGTCGCATGCAGTGGACCCGATCCACCAAACGCCACCAGCGTGAAGCCACGTGGGTCCCTGCCCCGCTCAGTAGACACGGCACGCAAGGCACGCATCATCGCCGCGTTCGCGACCTGAGCAATGCCGTATGCCGCGCGGAGGACTTCTAGTTTCAAGGGTTTGGCGATCTTCTCTTCAACTGCTTGCCACGCAGCTTGTCGATCAATCCGTAACGTCGCCCCAGCGATGGACTCGGGATTGATATAGCCAAGCACCACGTTAGCATCGGTCACTGTCGGTTCTTGTCCGCCCCGGCCATAGCAGACCGGGCCAGGATCCGCGCCCGCGCTGTGAGGGCCTGTGCGTAACGCGCCACCTTCATCAATCCAGGCAATGCTCCCGCCCCCGGCGCCAACCTCGACAATATCCAGTGACGGAACGCGCAACGCATGCCCGCCACCGCCAAAAAGCCGTGTGGTCATGGTCGCGCCACCACCCACTTCACCACCAGACTTTTCCAATGGCTCACCATTTTCGATCAAGCAGGCTTTGGCGGTGGTCCCGCCCATGTCGAAGGACAGGACTTGTGGCAGATTCACCTCTTTGGCGAGTCGTGCTGCCGCCAGCACCCCCGCCGCCGGACCCGATTCGATCATGTACGCCGGGCGCCGCCGCGCCATCTGCGCGGACATGATGCCACCGTTCGATTGCATGATGAGCAGCCGTTCGCTGTAGGGGGACAGATACTTTTCCAGTTGATTGAGATAGCGATCCACCACCGGAATCAGCGAGGCGTTGATGACCGTGGTGCTGGTCCGCTCGTATTCGCGAATCTCTGGATGGATATCCGACGAAAGACAGACCACCATGCGTGGAGCCATCTCGGTCAGCAGTTTGCCGATCTGCTGCTCATGCTGGGGGTTGAGATACGCGTTGATGAAGCTCACGGCAATTGCTTCGACATGCGCGTCCAGGAGCTTTTGGATGGCTTGCCGTGCTTCCGCCATATCAAGAGGTCGTTCGACCTGGGCATTACCCAAAATCCGTTCACGCACTTCGAGACGCAGAGAGCGCGGCACGAGTGGCGGCAGGCGGTCCCAGGAAACGTCATAAATGTTCGGGCGCTTCTGCCCGCGCATCTCCAACTCATCGCGGAATCCGTGAGTGGTAATGAGCCCGGTCACCGCGGTTTTATTCTCAATGACCGCATTGGAGCCGATGGTCGTCCCATGCACGAAGCTCTCGACTTGCGGCTGCGCGGACGAGCGTTGCACACAGGTGACGATGTCCTCACCCACTCGGTCAAGGAGTGACAAGACTTTCGCGGTCGTCAATTGGCCGTCATCACCGAGGACAATAACATCCGTAAAGGTGCCACCGATATCGAATCCTACACGCATAAAATTCACTCGTTTACTATCGACTTAATGGCTCAAGTGCCTTCCATTAGTCCGCTGCTACCGCAGC
The DNA here is from genome assembly GCA_945865755.1 of Klebsiella pneumoniae. GTDB lineage: Bacteria > Desulfobacterota > Binatia > Bin18 > Bin18 > JABFSC01. The sequence continues at coordinate 28,444 of CAMBFS010000027.1, read as the reverse complement.
GAACTCCATATCCAGTGGATGACTAAGACGGCTCACTTTGAGCACATGGAACCCAATAACGTGGCCACTCACATCCACTTTCTCCATCACCTGGTCGTTCTCGGTCTCCCGGAAATAACCATCTTTCTTCTCGAAGAGCACTTCAAGAAAATCCCCCTCGCGATCGTACCAGATTATGACCCGCTGCTTCTTGTCCATAAGATCGTCCCTTTCTTAATGGCCTCGGCGAGGTATGCCGTGAGGATAAAGGTGTCGTTCGGCTTCTCAACAACCACAACACAAAGATATTTTGGGCCAACCCGCGTCTGGCTCTGCCAAACGTAAAACAACTCCGCCTCAGGGTCAGAACGGGACCGCACCACATGTTCCGGGCGTAGCAGCACTTCACCAACTTTATCTATCCAGTCTCGCATTTCTGGATGATGGTTTAGGATGTGCTCTCTGCGCTCAGCGGTGAAACGGACTGCCCTACCAACGTAGTCGGGAAGTACAACATCCTTCACGCCAACTCCCGTCAATCCACCGCCACATTCGACATTTGCCGTTGGCTTCGTACCGCCGTGGTCTTTTCCCAGTCCACTGTCAAGTCCTGTTGGTCAATCACAACCCCGTACTGCTCCCGTGCCGCCGCCACGGTCAATTTCTCGTCTTGTACATCAATGAGCACTTTTTCCGGCTCCCGCTCTAACGGATCACCATGTCCGCCCGAAGCGCTAATGACATGATAAATGCGATCGCCCGCCTTCACTTCTAGGTGCATGTGGGCCTGACGCGGCAACTCATAGCCCCCGGCCCCGGGGTTCATGATGTTCAGCGATAACGCCCCCGGTTTTCCGCCCGCCATGCCGTCCGAGGGTCGTAACAGCCTGTTGGTTCTCACCATCACATGTCCCGGTTGCAAAAAGCGCCACTGCTTATAAATCGAGAGCGAGCCCCGATGTTTGCCCGCGCCGGCGGTGTCTGGCACATAACCAAAACCATCAATGACCAAAGGATACTCGCGCTCCAACAGTTCCGCCGGAATGGTGCCATACGATCCAAACGACATCGGCGCGACGCCATCAATGCCATCCTTCATCGGTCGGCCACCCCAGCCGCCGAAGTAAATATCCATGACAGCGAAGTCCGTCCCGTCGGCTTTCTGTCCAGTGAAGTGCAGGACATCACCACCCTCACCCGGAATCGGCACGCGATCCGGCAGCGCTTTCGCCAACGCGCGATACATCACGTCAAACACGCGAAAGAAGAGCGGCGCACGCCCACCGACCGCCGCCGGAAATCGGGGATTGAGCAACGTCCCCTGTGGAACGATCACGTTAATAGGTCGCACGAAACCGACATTGGTCAACACATCGGGACTGACGATGCTTTTGACCGAGCCAAAAACGGTCGCTTTCGTCATACTCAGCGGCAAGTTAATCGCCCCCCTGGCCTGCGGGGCGGTCCCGGTAAAATCCACCGTCAGCGTATCGCCATCCGCTCTGAGCCTGAGTTTCAGCGGCATGGCGATCCCGTCACTGCCAAAGCCGTCGTCCTCGAAAATATCTTCGTGGACATAGTCGCCGGGTGGAATCGCACGGATCGCCGCGCGGGTCGCTCGTTCCGAATAATCAATCAGATAGTCACAGGAAGATTGGTACGCTTCCACGCCATACTTATCCAAGAGGGCTTTGATTTCCTGCTCACCACGCCAGCACCCAGCGATCTTTGCTTCAACATCGCCGAGCCACTCATCCGAGACCCGCACGTTGGCGAGGATCGTGTCGAGCAGCGCCTCGTTGCGGACGCCGCCTTCATAGAGCTTCAGCGTGGGGAGCCGCAGCCCTTCTTCGTATGTCTCGGTACACTGACTGCTGAATCCACCAGGAAAGCGTCCGCCAATGTCGGTATGGTGGGAGTAGGCCAGCGTGAAGGCGACGAGTTTCCCTTGCCAGAAGGCCGGGGCGATAATCGCCACGTCAGGCATGTGTGTGATCCCCGCATAAGGATCGTTGGTCACAATCACGTCACCCGGCTTGAGCGACGCGCCGAATTTTTTGAGGATGTAGGGCATCATCTCGACGAAGACGGCCAACTGAAACGGAGCCGCGTACCCCTGACCAATGAGGCGACCTTGGCCATCGCATATCGCGGTGGCGAAGTCGCCGGTTTTCATCATCGCCGAGCGACCGGTCTTCCAGACCGCGATCGCCATCTCTTCGGTAATCGCCGCGATTTCGTTCTTGACCACCTCAACGAGAATAGGATCGAAAGTGCGTTCCATAGTTCCTTCCTTCGTACTTTTGACTTTTGCCTTTTGACTTTTGCCTTTTGACTTTCTTCTAAAGGCCCCTACGCCTTCACCACGGCCACGGCTTCAACCTCAATGAGCAATCCCTCGAAAGCCAACGCCGACACGCCAACCAAAGTGCTGGCGGGCATTTGTTCCGCATTCGGGAAGTATTGCCCGCGCACTTCGCGAATGGCGGCCAGATCCGCGGGCTTGAAGTCCACGACGTACGTGTTCAGCTTCACCACATCCGCGGTCGTGGCCCCAGCGGCGGCGAGCGCATTCTTGAGATTCTCGTAAACTTGGATCGTTTGCGCGCGCAGGTCGCCTTTGCCAACCGGTTCCCCTTTTTGGTTGAAGGCGACCTGACCGGAGATAAACACCGTCTTGCCACCAGTCACAGTCACAACGTGAGTGTAGCCCCGTGGAGTGGCGATCGTTGGTGGGTTGATAAACGTCTTTTCCATTATCTCGCTCCCTTCGCTCGGTCGAGTTACGGACGAACTTCGTAATAGGCATTGATCGGGTTGCTGAAGTCGTGCGCCGTGAAGCGCGTGAAGCCCGCCTCAGCCGTCATCTTCCGAGCGACCCCTTCGTGAAAACCGAGCGTACCCAAGCCAGCGCCACCCGGTTCGGACAAGGCGGACGACATGCAGCACAACACAGAGAATCCATACATGAGGGGCGCTAGCGGATTATCCTTCAGGTTGTCCTCGAATGTGGGCAGGCCATGAATATCAGCGATGAGCCACGTCCCATCAGGCTTAATCGCCTTGCGGATCGCGCTCATCACGGGGGCGGGGTGCGCCATGTCGTGAAGGCAGTCGAACGTGGTGATGAAGTCAAACCCCTGATCCGGGGGTAGCCCGTCACTGCGCGCGTCATGGAAGGTGACATTGCACACCCCGGCCTTGGCCTTATTCTCTTCCGCCCGCGCCAGCGCGTAGGTCGAAATCTCATAGCCATGAAAATCCGATCGCGGATACGCCTTCGCTTCCTCAAGCAAGGCCACGCCCGCGCCACAGCCGACATCGGCGACCTTCGCGCCAGCTTGGAGCTTAGTCACCAGCCCCTCCAGTTTCGGCAAGGCAACCGGCACAAGCTGCGTGCGGAACCATGGGGCTAAAAAGCGCTCAATGCCACGTGCGCCCTCCGGTCCAAGCTCATCGTATCGAAGACCAATCCCAGTTCTGAACGACTCAGGTAGCTTCTCCAACACCGCCATCTGTTGTGGCAAGGCACAGAAGCCGCCGGCGAGGAACATGAGGCTATTCTCTTCCGCCAAGACGAGGGCACCTTCGGGCGACAACGCGAAACGCCCGTCACCTTTGTAGTCAATCAACCCAGCGGAAGCCTGTCCTTGCAACCACTCGCGGATCCAGCGCTCGTGCAGTCCGGTCTTACGAGCAAACTCTTCACTGGTCACGGGCACGCCGTCTTGCAGCGCGCGATACAATCCCAAACGGTCGCCCAGATAAATCATCCCGGACACGAGCGCGCCGCCAAGAAAGCCAAGCACCCGCTCGGCATTCGCTTTTACTTTCTCCATGTTGATGGATGGTGAGTCGGTCGCCATGAATTTTTTCCTCCCGATATAAATTTCTTCAGATTAGGCTGAAAACACGCGAGCGGGAATCAAGCTATTTCCCGCCATGCCCCGCGTTGTATCGCACCCCGAGGGATTTCGCTACCTGAAGCCTGCGCCTATCCTCCTCCGCGTCTCCGCGGCTCCGCGTGAGAAAAAGAAGTTCCGCCGCTTAGCTACTCTGCGTCACCGTGTAGCGTTTCCCGTTGACCGTGATCCGTCCCGCCCGTGGCAACCCCGTCGTGTTCTGCGTCACTGTGTACGTCACTGTACTACTCCCACTACCGCTGGCCGCCGATGTAATCGTGATCCACTCTACGTGACGCTGTACCGACCACGCGCAACTCGCCGTCGAGGCGGTGATCTGGAAGTTCCCTCCACCCGCGGCACTGCCCAGCGTCGCCCCGGACGGAATCGTGATCGTACAAGGAGCAGGGACAGGGGACGCCTGCGACACAATGAACGACTTTGCGCCAATCGTCATGGTGCCGCGCCGTGGATTCGGCCCAGGATTGGCCGCCACACTATATGTCACCGTCCCAGTGCCAGTCCCCGCGCTGCCGCCAGTGATCGTCACCCACGACGCGTTACTGGTCGCCGTCCACGGACAGCCAGTCGCCGTCGCCGTCGCCGTCACGGTGTTGCCACTGCCACCCGTGGCATTGATCGTCTGATTGAGCGGAGACAACGTCACACTACAGTCCGTGAGCGACACCCGCCACGCCCCGCGGCCGTGGGTAAAGGCAAACAGATGCGCCTCGCTGCCGCCCATCGTGCCGACGGCCAACCCCTCGGTGATGGCATTCGCGAAGCCGGTGTTCTCCGTCGCCCAGGTGGCCCCACTATCCGGCGAAAAAAAGATCCCGATGTCCGTGCCAACATACAAGCGTGCGGGGTTCGACGGACTGACAACTACCGTATGCACGGGCACATCGGGGAGGCCGGTGAGCCCGGTACCGTCGATGCCCGTCCAGGTCGCGCCGCCATTGATCGAGCGCCACACATGCGTGCCCCCGAACGTCGAGTACGTCGCATACGCGATGTTCACATTCGTGGGATCGAAGGTCAGCGACGACACGTAGCCGCTCCGGGGCAGCACGTTCGCCCACGTCGTTGTCGAGTTGTTTGACAGGCCCGTGCTGGTCCGCAGGATGTAGCCGTCGCTCATGGCTGCCAGGACTCTGTTGCCGTCGGTCGGGTGAATGGCGAATGCACTCACTGCCCCATTTCCAGGTGTGAGCGCACTGGCACGGATCCACGTCGTGGCCGCGTTGATCGTGCGCCATAGATACCACCCCCCGGTCCAGAGCCGACTCGCATTCCCTGGATCCATGGCAAACGGTGCGATGAACTGAAAACCGTTATCTCCCGTGATCCCACTCGTCGCCGCGACGAACGTCCCGCCACCGTTGATCGATTTCTGGATCGATAGCCCGGTGAACTCGCCATAGAGAATGTTGGTATTAGCGGGATCAACGGCGACATAGCCGCCATCGCCGCCGAGAATGCTGGTCCAACTGTTAGCGCCGGCACTGTCCGTCCCACGTAGCGTGCCATTGTCCTGCGTACCGCCGAAATAGGTTGTACCACCCGGATAGGGCAGTCCATGGTAGAATTGGGTTACTCCATAACCATTGTTCAACGAGGTCCACGGGACGCTGCCATTGGTCGTGTTACAGGGGGCCAGGGGACCAGTGGCCACGGCGGCGTGCGCATCGGTGGTCCTGAAGAGACCGCCGTCGTTGCCGACGAAGAGCGTGCGGTTGGTGGTGCCGTTATATTGGGGATGGAATACCAGCGCATGGTTATCGGCATGCACGTAGCGTGGCGAGGGACTGCCCGCCCACCAGTGGCCCGCCATCCCCCAGTTCGCCCCGCCATCGTCCGAACGGAACAGGTCGATGCCCCCAGCCCACACCCGATTGGCATCGGCGGGATCGACGGCAATCACATTGTCGTACCAGCCCTGGTTAAAGTACTGCGAGGCGGAACCAAAGCACTCCTGGTAGAAGGCAAAGACGGGGTTCGTCAGCAAGACGGTATTCAACTTGGTGGGATTGGTGTTCCGTACCTGCGCGGTCCACGTCCCCGGGTTGCCGCTACTGACGGAGCGAAAGACAGCACGCAGCCCATGCTGAAATGTCCCGGCCTCGATACTGGAGGCCAGCGCATAGATGATGGACTGGTTGGACGGCGCGATAGCGAGCGTGGTGCGCCCCATGCCGGCCTCCGTCAGGACGGCGGTCCACGCCCCGCTCCCCTCCGCCTGCACGTTGCGGTACACCGTGGCCTGGACAAAAGTCCCGCATGTGGCGAAGAGATAATCCGTGGCCTGATCGGTGCGGACCGCCAGATCAAGGCAACCATTCACTGCCCCTGGGTCCACCAGCACCCGGCTCCACGTCGAGCCGCCATTCAAGGACCGCCACACGCCCGTCCGCGTCGCCGCATACAGGCGCTGGCCGTTGTTGGGACTGACGACCATCTTGTTGACGTAGTGGAAATCCGCCGTGTTGGTACTGGCGAGTTGCTGCCATGTCGTTCCAGCATTGGTGGTCTGGAAAATGCCGGCGCCGCGCACCGCATCCGTGTTGAAGAATCCTTCGCCCGTGCCAGCATAAATGACACTGGTATTCGACGGGTCCATGGCCAGGGAAGCGACAGCCAGGTTCGCCACAGAGTCCATCAGAGGCGTCCAGGAGGCACCACTGTTCGTCGTCTTCCAGACGCCACCGGCCACGCCGGCCGCATACATCGTCGCGGGGGTGAGCGGATCAATCAGCAGGCCACGAGTACGCCCGCCGATATTGCCGGGCCCCAGAGGCGTCCAGGTCCCCAGCAGCGCATTCGTCACCGCGGACGACATGCGCATCTCCTCGCGTGACGGCCAGCGAGTTTTCTTCGCGGTTGATTGTTGCGGCATCCGCCGGGCGTGCGCGATCGCCGCCGCGTATCGTTCCACGGGGATAGAGACCCTGCCCACGGGAGCACGCTTCAAGGCGAAATACTCCGCCGCTTTGTCTGGCTGGTCGGCCCGTCGCTTCGGCCCGCCGCGCAGCCACTTTTTGACCAGCACCTCTGGCGGCTTCGGTGGCTCCGCGAGGCGCGCGAGCGCGAGGTTACCGTCACCATCGGCGTTCCCGACAACTCCGGAACCATCAGCCGACAGTCGCGGCGTTTCCGCCCTCCTCGGCGCTTCCCGCAGACTCAGGCAGCCCGCTATCCCCGTCAGAACAAACAGCCAGCCAGCCAGCATGCCGAGCCAAAATCGTCGTTGAGACTGTAGCTGTTTCATATTCTCTCCCTCCGTGGACCTGCTTTCGTATGTGACCTATGTCTACGTATCCTACTCTTTAACGTTGTGGCAAGAGAACGCTGATATTGGACACCCACCATCGCGTGGCCCGCGTGTCGCCGACGATCTCAAGGCGAGCCTCAACTCGTGCCCCCGGCAAGTCACTGGCTGGCGGGTCCCGCAAGAACGCCTCGATCACGCCAGGTTCCGCCATGCTCGGCAGGTCTGGCTGCGCCGGGGTGATGCTTTCGATGCGCAGTCGGATCGAGTACCACGTGCGATCCGGTCGCAGTGGTACTCGAGCGTCAATCAGCTCGCTGGGCGTCCAAACGGTGGTCGTGAGCACCGTGCCAACAACGAGACTCGCGTTAGCGGGGATGATGCCCAAGGAGGGGGAAAGTGATCCCTGTGCCCACGCGGCAACGGCAATTGTCGTCAATACACAAGTCAGTATCGGGTAGCTCATAACAGGCGGTCTCCTGCTCCTTCTGGACGAGGACTAAACGTGAACCCTTGTTCCAACCCCGCCGGAGTGTTCGCGTACCATTCCACGATCTCGTCGCGGCGGATTTCCACGCGCTCATTGCAATCTCGGGTGTTTCTTCGGCTCAGTGAGGCAGCTATAGTGCCATCAATCAATGCGGCAAGCGAAAAACGAGCGAGGAACCTATGAGTACCACACTACATCTTGTGTATGACGGTAAGGTGTTCCATCCTGAAGAACCCGTCGATTTCACCCCCGAGACGAGAGTACGAGTGACAATTGAAGAGATTGAGCTGGTGAAGCCGCAGCCTCGGTCATTCCTAAAAACGGCACGAGCCCTCCATATCGAGGGTCCTTCTGACTGGTCCACGCGTCTGGAGAACGAACTGTATCCGGAGCCGCCCAATGCTGACGAGTGAAGTCTTCTTGGATACTGCCTACGCTATCGCGCTGTCCTCACCCAAGGATATGTACCATGCCCGAGCGGAGGCGCTGGCCGACGAATTGGAACAACGTCTGGTTCGATTGGTCACCACACGGGCAGTCCTTCTTGAGATTGGCAGCGCGCTTGCCCGGCAACGCTTCCGCAGTGCGGCCATTGCCCTCCTGGATGCCCTAGAACATGATCCCTCCGTGGAAATCGTTCCACTTTCGGAGTCACTTTTTGCTAGAGCGTTTCAGTTGTATCGTGCGCGGCCAGACAAGGAATGGGGACTCACGGACTGTGTATCTTTTATGGTCATGCGCGACCGTGGTCTGACCGAGGCACTGACGACGGACGAGCATTTTCGCCAGGCTGGATTCCGCGCGCTCTTGCTCGACTAAATCGAACCACACGACCTTGGCACAGTGTCGCAAATCCCCCCGCGCTTCGCGCGCCCCCCTTTAGCAAAGGGGGTATTTTATTCCCCCCTTTGCCAAAGGGGGGCTAGGGGGGATTTCTCACTCTCGGTTATGAAGTGTGCCAATGTTCCGTGGACTGATTTAGGCCAATTGAAGTGCGGCGCTACGGCGGAAGACATCCTCTAGCCCCCCGCGTGAGCGAATACGGTGGAACGCGGCCTGCGCATCTTCCAAGGCCAGACGGTCACGTACGGCGATACGCACGGCTTCGGATTCGGTCGCCACGTTGAGGACACGTTTGAGAGCACGGACTTCTTCCTGGTCAACGACGAGATTTTTTCTCGCGAGCGCTTTTTCTGAACGCATACGTTACTTCTCCTGGCAGACAGCACCCGACCTACAGCCGCACTTCATAATACGCATTCAGTGGATTCTCGAAGTCATGCCGCTGAAACCGAGTGAACCCCACTTCCGCGGTCATTTTGCGGGCGACCGCTTCATTGAATCCCAGCGTCCCCAGTCCCGCGCCCCCTGGTTCGGACAACGCGGACGACATACAACCCATGACCGAAAACGCATACATCAGGGCTGTCATGGGATTCTTCTGCAAATTTTCCTCGAAGGTGGGCGCGCTCTTGGGATCGGCGATGAACCAGGTGCCGCTGGGCTTGATCGCTGCTCGGATGGCGCGAATCGCTTCCATGGGATGCGTCATGTCGTGGATACAGTCAAAAGTCGTGATGAAGTCAAAACTGCTATCGGCGGGCAAGCGATCAACCGCGGCATCGTGAAAGGTGACGTTGGTCACGCCAGCGGCGGCCCGGTTCGCTTCCGCTCGCGTGAGCGCATGCTTGGAGATGTCATACCCGTGGAATTGTGAATGAGGAAACGCCTTGGCCATTTCGAGCAGCGCCTTCCCAGCCCCACAGCCAATATCCGCGGCTTTCGCGCCAGCACTGAGCTTATCCACCAGTCCCTCCAGCTTGGGCAGCACTTGTTGGACAAGGGCGAACCGATACCAGTTGCCAAAGACGCGCTCAATACCGACCGCGCCCTTCGGCCCACGCGCATCATAATTCAAGCCAATCCCCGTCTTGAAGGATTGGGGCAGTCTTTCCACCACCGCCATGCGCTGGGGCAAATCGCTAAAAATGCCGACCGCCAGTTTCGGACTGTCCGGGTCGGCCAAGAACATGCCGGCCTCGACCGATAACTCAAACCGTCCGTCCCCCACATACTCAATGATCCCAGCCGCCGCCTGGCCACGCAGCCACTCACGTATCCATCGTTCATGGAGTTCGGTCTTGGCGGCCAATTCCTCGCTGGTCAGCGGCCCGGCCTGGTGCATGGAGCGATAGAGGCCCAGGGTATCGCCGAGATAAATCATCGCCGAGACGCCCATGCCTTTCAGGTAGCCAAAGATACGCTCGCCACTGGCTTTGACTTTTGCCGGATCAATCGGACGTGTTTCTGTCGCCATTAGGTTCTCCCTCTCTACAGGCTGTTAGCTCTTAGCTGTTAGCTCTTAGTCAGACGAGTGTGTAGGGTGGGTCGGGACCCACCCTACGTAGCTCTTGTGAACTTGATCCCCCTCACCCTGGCCCTCTCCCAGCCGGGAGAGGGAACTTTAGCCCGCCACGCTGGGGTTCCCGTTGGTCATCCCAGCCTACCCTTCGACAGTTTTTTTACTTTTGACTTTTGCGCTTTGACTTTTGCCTTTTGACTTTCCTGCTCCTCTTACATCCCGCTAATCAACTCAAGAATGGTCCCGTCGGGGTCCTTGAAGCACACCACGCCGATCTTCGCGCCGCCGGGGCCGTCGATCTTCTTGAGTGGGGCCACGAATTCCACGTTCTTGGCTTTCAGTTCTTCGTAGGTTTTATCAATGTCATCCACGGTAAAAGCGATCCGGCAGATTCCGACATTGTTGAGGGTCGGGTACGGCTGCCCTTGGGTTGGCGGATCGAGGAATTGCACCAAATCAAGCACGGGCGCATTGGCGTCGTTGCCCAAGCGCATGAACACACCGCGCAGTTTTTTGGCCTTGAGTCCCAACGCATCGCCCACACTGGGATCATCAAGCGTGAAATCGCTCACTTTGTTGAAACCAATATCCTGATAGAAGCGAATCGAGCGCTCCATATCTCGCACACACACGTTGACATGAAAAAGTCGCTGTAACATGAGAGTCCTCCTCCTAATAAGATGTGAGCTTTCAGCCAAACGAGTAGGGGTACGGCGCACCGTACCCCTACTGGCCAATGGCATTAAGTTAAGCAACCGTGTCATTGCGAGCAGCGAAGCAATCTTTGTTTTGTTGGAGATTGCTTCGTCGTCCGACTCCTCGCAATGACAGTCTCCCCCTCACCCTAGCCCTCTCCCAGCCGGGAGAGGGAACTTCGGAACCCACTAACGTAATGCCATTGCCCTACTGACTACTGGCTACTGACTACTTCTTCCTACGCCTGCCCCGACCGCAGCACTTGTCCAGGCATCGCGCCGGTGTGTTTGCCACCATCGAACAACACCGAGCCGTTGACGACCGTGTAGCGCACGCCTTGGGCGGGCATCACTAGACGTTTTCCGCCGCCCGGCAGATCGTTGACCATTTCACCACGCTTCTTTGACCCAATCGTGTTGAGGTCAAAGATCGCGAAGTCCGCCGCCAGACCTTTCTTGATGGTACCGCGCTGCGTGATGCCGTAGAACGCGGCCGGTTCTGACGTGAGCCGTTTCACGGCATGTTCGAGCGTCAGCACATGCTTGTCCCGCACCCACGTGCCCAGCATGTAGGTGCAATAGCCCGCGTCACACAGCATATCGACATGGGCGCCGCCGTCCGACAACCCAACCATCACACGCGGGTCAGTGATGAGTTCAGGAATGCGGTCTTCATTGGCGTTAAACAGTTCGTAGGTGTAGAGCAGGTTGAGATCGTCTTCGATGGCGAGGTCCAGGAACGTGTCGAGCACGTCCTTCCCTCGTTGCTGCGCGATTTGCGCCACCGACTTGCCGACCAATGACTTCATCGTCGGATTCGTCACTTCGTGAATGACGCACCGCTCCCATTTGCCGCCGAATACTTTCGGTGCTTCCATCTCCTTGCGGAAGCCCGCGCGGAATTTCTCGTCACGGTAGAACTGCTTCTGCTCTTCCACCGGCCGTTGGAACGCCGGGGTCCAGCACGGCAGATTGGCGAAGATGAACGGGCTCTTGAGGTCGATCTGAATAATCAACGGGCGGCAGGTCACTTGCGCGACCGCGCCTTTCTTAATGAGCGGGGCCGTCGCCCGTAAGGTTTCCTGGCACGCATCGGGCATATCGTCACGGTTCAACAGCGCCAGCCAGGTCACGGGCCGTGTACTCTCAGTGAGCAACATATCCAGTAACGCGTACTCCCCCTCGTCGACGATGGAGACGGAATTCGACAAGGCCAGCTCGATTGAGCCTTTGCCCAATTCTCTGAGAGCGTTGCTGTAGGCTTTGAGTTCATCGCGGCTCGCATTCCGGCAGGCAATCGGGCGACCTTTGTAACCGATGTGCTGCGCGACATTGGTGGTCGAGAAGCCAAACGCTCCGACTGCCACGGCTTCCTTAATCAGCGCCTTGATCTGCGCGGTCTCTTGTGGCGTGGCCGCGCGGTCCATGGATTCCTCGCCCATCACAAAGTGACGGAACGGGGTGAGCGGGGCCATGAAGCCAAGATTGATGCCACTGCCACGCTTGGCGGCGGCATTCAGGTATTCAGGAAAGGTCTCCCAATCCCAGGTGATCCCTTTGGTTAACACATCGAACGGAATGGCTTCAACATTCACCAAATCCCAGGCGGCGACTTCATGGGCTTCCGGCTTACACGGGGCGATACCAACACCACAGTTCCCCATGACGAGACTCGTCACGCCATGCAATGAGGACGACGAAATCAACGGATCCCAGCAAATCTGGGCATCGTAATGAGTGTGCGGATCAATAAATCCGGGAGAGACGATCAAATCCGACGCGTCAATCACCTGCTTGGCCCCGTCGGTAATTTTCCCGATCTCCACGATCTTGCCATTGGCGACCGCGACATCGGCTCGGTATTGTGGCGCGCCGGTCCCGTCGACCACCGTGCCGTTTTTGATAAGTAAATCGTACGACATGACTGACCTCCTTGTGTTACAGAGGACGGGGGACGGGAGACCGGAGACGGGAGCCAACAGTCTTCACTGGCCCCCGTCCCCCGTCTCCGGTCTCCCGTCCTCCTAAATGACCCCTTCTTTCTCCAAATCGACTCGTTCCTGTTTTGTCAGCTTGAGCAGCTCTCCATACACATACTCGCTATCTTCACCATAACAAGGCGCTGCCCGCTCCGTTGGCCCACCTTGGTTCACCGTGCCGTTGGTGAAATGAAACGGCACATCCTTGACTGGCCAGACACCGATCTCACTATGTGGCAGTGGGATAAGCCATTTCAGGTGCTTGAGTTGCGGGTCGGTTTCAATGCGGTCCTGGGCCGTCTGGCAGACTCCGGCGGGGACGCCCGCTTGTTGCAACCGCGCTTGTAGCGCGAATGGCTCTTGGTCTTTTGTCCAAGCGGTCACGAACGCATCCAATTCATCCTGATGCTGAACCCGCGCCGAGAGTGTCGCGAACCGCTCTTGTTGCGCCCAGGCCGGATTGCCCATTTGTTGCACCAACGCGCGCCACTCGTCTTCGTTCATCACCGCGATGGCGATCCATCGGTCTTCTCCAACACAACGATACGCTCCATGTGGGGCAGCGAGTTTCGCCACCGAACGGTTACCCGTGCGTTCGGAGTGTCGGCCATTCACCAACGAGTCGAGGATCGCGGTCCCGGTCATGTAAATCCCAGGCTCGACTTGTGAACAGTCAATATACTGCCCCTTGCCGGTGCGCTTCTTGTAATACAGGGCACAGAGCATGGTAATCGCGCAGTAGTACGCGCCGCTCCAATCCATATAGGAAAAGCCCCACCCGGCGGGAGGATACGGAGCCGGCAATCCAGACTGTTCGGTGAGCCCACTCGCGGCCTGCGCGATCGGCCCATACGAGGCGAATTTTACATACGGACCTTTGTAGCCCCAGCCAGGTTGCTGCATATAGATAATGTCGTCCTTGATGGACTTCAGCGTCTCGTAGCCGAGCCCCCATTTGCGCATGGTCTCGGCGGTGAAGGCTTCGACGACGACATCGCTCATCCCCACCAGTCGTTTGAACAGCTCGCGCCCTTTGGGGTGGCCCATGTTCAGACTGATGCCGCGTTTGCCCGCGTTGACGTCGTTGAAAAAGCCAGCGCGGTTGACGCTTTTCACCCCGGCGGCACTGAGTCCGGTCAAATCCATCGCTCCGGCTTTTTCCGCTTTTTCATCTTTCAATGGCGCGAACGGCGGCATGTAGCGCAGAAAGTCCAAGCGGTCCTTCCACTCAATACGAATCACCTCCGCGCCCAGGCTCGCCATCAGTCGCGGCCCGCCAGCGCCCGCCAATAACCAGGTTAAGTCAGCGATGCGAACACCTTCAAGTGGTCGTTGTCCCATAAGTATTGTCGCCTTTTTATTTTTGACCGTTAAGGTCATTTCTCGAAATAAATATCCCGTTTCTGGGTAGCCTGGATGAAGCGAAGCGGAATCCAGGCTCCGCGCAGAGCACCCCGGATTCCGCTTCGCTCCATCCGGGCTACATGGGATAATTTTTTCTGAAAATCGCCTTATGCGGTAGCATAACCACTGTGCTTTCTCATCTCCGGAGAGCGGAAGGCGAGGACCATATGCTCTTTCGGCACCCCAGCCGCCTCCAGTTCCGTGGCGATCCCCTCTTCCGTGCCATCGCGCTGAATCCACAATTTTCCGTCAATGATGTCCACATGCACCAGACACCCGTGTACCCGCCGGCGGTCCCACCCGACGTTGATCAGCAGATAGTGATCGTTCGCACGGTCAAAGACCGTGTGGGAGCGAATATCTCCGTATGCATAGGGAATCTGGGCATAGTCGGTTAATATCCGCTCAATAATCTGACGGTAGCGCTCTGGTGTCATGGTAAATGTCCTTGGCGGGCATGTTACACTTTTTCGCGCTGGCGAACTGCTCTTCAAACGATCCCCTGCTCTTTCAACCGCGCCAGCTCGTCCACATTCAACCCGCACTGCCCGCGAAACACCTCGTCGTTGTGCTCGCCAACCAGCGGCGCACGCGGTCCTGTCCGCCACGATACGTCATGCGGCAGCATCGGCGCGCCGATATACGACAGTCGTTCCCCTACCTCCGGGTGTTCCACCGCGGTGAACGTGGCGCGCCCCTGCCATTGCTCGTCGCGCAGATTCTCCTCAGGCAAGCGAATGGGCGCCCACGGGATGCCCAGGTTTTGCCCTTCTCGCCATATTTCTTCCATGTCGAAGGCCGCGACGCACTCAGCTTGCCTATCGGCGAAGTGCTTCGCGAACGCCAACCCTTTGCGATTATTTGGGTCTTGATAGCGTTCCTCGGTCAGGTCGCCCGCGTGTCCCTTTTCATCAAGAATCTTCACCAGGGTTTCATAGCCACCAGGAAAAGGATTCGGAAGAATCATGGAGTAGCGACCATCCTTGGTGGGGAACTGGACTTCGGCGCCGACCACTGGCTGCGCGTGGCGTCCGGTCTGTCGGTAACAAGCAGTTTGGTTATAGATCCAAAACGGCACATCAGCTTCCGTGCAGACACTCACCGCTTGATGAATCGGCACATCGATCATTTCACCGACACCGGTCGTCTCTCGGCCAATCAGTGCACCGACGGTGGCGATGAACGCTTGGTTGCCGGTGATGTGGTAGGCATGCCACATCTGCGGAGCGATGGGCGGCGTGTCGTAGGTGCCATCTTCCTTCGGGCTATAGCCGCAGCACATCATCTGTCCACCAAGAGCCAGGTGGACGAGGTCGTTAGCCTTGTAATCCCGCCACGGCCCGCTCTGACCAAAGGGCGTCAACAGGACATAGATGAGTCGCGGGTTAATTTTCTGGAGCGCCGCCCAATCGAGCCCCAGTTTTTCCAGGGTGCCGAGTGGAAGCGTATCAAGCAGGACATCGTTCTCGGCGATCAATTTCTTGAGGAGGTCGGTGCCCGCTGGGGTATGAATGTCGAGCGTCGCGCCGCGTTTGCCGAAGTTGTAGTGCCAAAAATAGAGGCTGCGGTCTGGGTGAGACTCATCATGGTAGAAGGGACCAAGCGAGCGAGTGGAGTTCCCACCTGGCGGCTCGATTTTCAGCACATCGGCCCCGGCCCCCGCGAGCAGTTTTCCGCAAAACTCGCCTTTCTCGTCGGCGAGTTCGAGCACTTTTACGTCAAAGAGAAATCCATTCATAACTCAGTTCCGGGTTTCGAGTTTCGAGTTTCGAGTTTCAGGTTTCGGGTTTTGCGTCACGAGTAGAAAACAGAGCAGAGTCGGCGGCTAATTCTTACTCGCAACCCGAAACTCGGAACTCGCGACTTGAAACTTATGACTGCCAAGAACGGGCGCGCGATTGCCACCCATCATTTCCGCAACTCTTCACTCTTCATTTTTAATTCTTCATTGTCCCCAAGTTTTTCCCCAGGAAGGAGGGCTTCGGCAGCCCTCCCCTCCTTCTCCCTGGGGTCCCCGAGCCACTTACGCAATCACCGAAGTGCTTGCGCACGAAGTGCTTGCGCAGCGGCCTACCCGGCAGTGCACCCGAACATGTCTTCGACACGACATGTCCGCGACGTGAGCGGTGTCGTCTGACCGAGAAACGTGAATGAGGGCAAGCCTCATCCTCTTTTTACGAAAGCGCCCCTCGCAGTTGAATCGGTATCCCTTTTGCCTCGTGGGGGACGGAAACAACTTGGCTCAGCGCCAGGCTGGTATCCCCCTCGACCACGCCCAACGCGATGATTTTGAGGGACGCCAAATAGTCATCAAGTTTAGCGAAGCGCCGTAACGCCCAGTGGCGCACGGCCCACGACTGGGCCAACACAATGAGACAATGCGCCTTGAAATCGATATCGCCCGGCGGAAAGGCGCCTTGCTCGACACCGTAGGCAATGATCTCTTCCAGAAAACGTTGAATGCGCTCCTCGCCCTCGAACAAGCGCCGCCGCTCCGCCGCGGTCAGGGACTTCATTTCCTGGTACCCAAGGACGACATACTTCCGCATATCATCCGACAGACGGACATGGCGTTCGTAGGCGAGGAGAAGGAGCTGTTTGGGATCAGCGCCCTCACGCTTGAGTCGATCGAATTCCGCCCATTGCTCCTGGAGCGCCGCTTCGGTACGCGACTGCACGTGGGAGAACAAAAAGAACAGAATCTCTTCTTTACTGGTGAAATAATTGAAAACCGAGCCAACACTGAGTCCCGCTTTCTGGGCGATCTCGCGGACACTGGTGTTGTGGTAGCCGCTACTGAGAAACAGACTCGCGGCGGCGGAGGCAATACGCTCCTTCCCTTCCAGCAGCCGCTTCTCGTCGGTTACTTGCGAGGTAGGTTTGCGTTTTTTACGCAGGAACGGAGTCTTCACGCGCCGGTGCCTTTCTGTTGCAAATCTCGTCATCCTGAGTGAATGTTCAGTCTACGCCTCATACGCCACCCGGCTGCGAGTTGTCAAGGGAATTGCCGATTGCGGATTTGGGATTGCGAATTGGGGGAGAAGGGGTACCTGTCATTGCGAGGAGTCGGACGACGAAGCAATCTCCAACAAAACAAAGATTGCTTCGCTGCTCGCAATGACACGGTTGCTTAACTTAATGCCATTGCCGCTACTGGCTACTGACTACTGACTACTGGCTCCTATTCCCCCATTTTTGACTTTTGCCTTTTGCCTTTTGCCTTTTGATTTGCCTTTTCCTAGGGCCGCATCATCCGCCCCGGCAGCCCACCCTGATACACCCCTTCAGTGACGACGACTTCTCCATTCACAATCGTATGCACAACGCCCAGAGCCCGTTCGATCAAGCGCGGCTTGCCACCCGGAAGATCATTCACCCACTCCGGCGCCTGTACCCCAACCGTCGTGGGATCAAACAGCACCAAGTCAGCATCTTTCCCGACAGCCAGAGTGCCCTTTTGCGTGTTGCCAAGAAACGCGGCTGGTTCCGAGGTGAGCCGCCGCACGCCTTGCTCCAGCGTGAGCGCCTGCCGTTTCCGTACCCATTCGCCTAGCAGATAGGTGGGCACCCCGGCGTCGCAATGCTGATCGACATGCGCCCCGGCATCCGAGAGACCAATCAACACATCAGGATGCGTAATCAGCTCGCGCACCTCGTCGGGATTGGTGTTAATCACCGACAGTGTGATGCCCATCTCCAGCTCTTCATCAATCGCCAAATCGAGGATCGTATCAATCGGGTCCCGTTCCCACAGCGCCGCGATCTCCGCGATACTCTTATTGAGGTACCGTCGGTTATGCTCTTTCTCGACTCGGACCACATGGACCCGGTCCCATTGATTGGTGAAAATCGCGCCACCGACTTTCAAGTCTCGGCGGAAAGCTTCGCGGAAAGTCGGGTTCCGATACAACGCGATCTGTTCCGGCACGGGGCGATTGAACGCCTCCCGCCACGACGGCAGGCTCGCGAAGATAAAGGGCACTTTCAGCGTGTAGTATTGTTGAATCGGTCGCGGCGTCACTTGTGGTGGGATGCGCAACCCTTGTCGGAACAAGGGGGCGAGACGCTCAAGTGCCGTGCGGCAGACCCACGGCATATCCGACCGCCCCAACAGCCCCAACCATGTCACTGGACGTTGGCTCTCAGTGGCAATCGCGACCAGCAGATCAAGCTCTTCCTCCGTCAACACACTTATGCTCCGGGTCAGCGCGATCTCAATCACGCCACGACCCAACTCGCGCATCACTCGTCCCAGCGCGCACAATTCCGTTTTCGTGGCCATGCGACTCGCCAGGGGTTTTCCTTGATAGCCGATATGCTGATTGAGCAAACTGAGCGAAAACCCATAAGCTCCGGCGTCCATCGCCTGGCGGAAAAGCTGGACCATCCGTTCCAGTTCCGCCGGTGTGGCCTCACGCTCCGACGCCTCGGCTCCCATGACGTAATACCGAAAACTCGACAGTGGCACGAGAAATCCCACATTCAGGCCCACGCCACGTCTCTCAATCGCCTGCATGTACTGCGGGAAACTCTCCCACTCATCCCACGCGACACCGTTGAGCAGGACATCCTGCGGCATCGCCTCGACATTCACCAAATCCCAGGACACGATCTCCTTCTCTTGCGGGCGACAAGGCGCGACCCCGACGCCACAGTTGCCCATCAGCACCGAAGTCACCCCGTGCCAATTGGAGCAAGTGAGCAACGGGTCCCACGAAACCTGGGCATCGTAATGCGTATGAATGTCGATAAAACCAGGAGCCAAAACCAACCCATCGGCATCGATGGTCCGCGTGGCACTGCCCGCGGCATCCCCAACCGCGACAATTTTCCCGGCGTTGACCCCAACCGACCCCTGATAGATCGGCGCTCCGGTCCCATCACAAATCCGCGCGTTCTTCACTAATAAATCGTAACTCATGGTGATCCCTCCTTCTTGAATGCTGACTACTGACTATTATTTTGCTTGCTCTTGCACATACCGCGCGATCTGCTCATGCGTCGCGAACCACACCCCAGGTTTCTTTTTCATGTAGGTGATGAGCCGCTCCAACATTTGCATCCGATAGCGATGCCCAATCACTTGGGGGTGCGTCACCAGAATGAACAGGCCGCCTTCCGCGTATGCGCCGTCAAATTCCTGAGACCAAATCGAATATACTTCGTCCGCCGTCCGCAGCCCCACATGGTGGCTCGCCCAACTCACCTGGAAGTACGGCCAATCGTCAAGAATCCATTCGACGGGGAGTTCGATCACCCCCGAGTCTTTCCCCTCCGCGACCAAAGTATAGGGGTCATCGTCCGCCATCATGCTGCTGTCATACAAAAACCCCATATCCTTCACAATCTGTATCGTTTGCGGGGTAAGGTCCCAGGCAGCGGAGCGAAACCCCACTGGCCGTTTCCCCGTTTTCTCGACCACGATCTTCATGGCCTTCTCGTAGGTCTCACGCTCTTCGTTTCCCTTGAATTCCAGGGGGTTCTCATGGACGTAGCTGTGAAACCCAATCTCATGTTGAGTCCGTTTCAGTATCTCTTGAAGCTGTTCAGGATGCAGAATCATGGACATCGCCGGAATGAAAAACGTCCCCGGAATCGTATGCTTATCCAACAGCGCGAGAATGCGCGGCATCCCCGCGCGCGCGCCATACTCGCCACGTGACATGTAGGATGGGCTCTGCTGTTTCTGAAATCCCAACCAGACCGGCTCGGTGTCGAAGTCGAAGGAAATACTCACCGCCACCTTGGCTCCGTTCGGCCACTGCTTGGGTTTCAGACTTTTTCCGGCGCGCACCTTGTTCACCTGTTGCTGAATCTGTTCCGGTGTCCATTTCCACACCTCGGCATCGTGGGCATGGTCCTGCGCTCGCCCCACCCGACTGCCACTCATCACAGCGATCATCACAATGGTCGCGACAAAACCGACACCTCTGCTCATCACTTTCGCTCCTCCCTTTACCCGTACCGCGAGTTTCCCTATGATCCCCAGCCATTCTAGAGGGGGAGGAAAAAACGGTGCTCGGAACTTTACTCTTATCGTATCCAGATTGGCTCTCGGACTTCGCGTTCTTTGTCGTGCGGGTCGCGTTGGGTGGCTGTATCATCGTTCACGGTCTAGGGAAACTCGGCTTTCACCAAACCAATCCCGGTGGCGTTCCCGCCTTCGCGAGCTGGCTTAAAGACCTGGGCATACCGAACCCTCTCCTCAACGCTTGGATCGCCACCGTGATCGAATTTGGCGGTGGCATCCTCTTTACGCTGGGCTTTCTCACTCGCCCCATCGCCCTCGCGTTAACAGTCAACATGGTCATTGCCGCGGTCACCGGTCACAAAGGTGCCGGCTATCTCATTCTCAACAACCCGCCAGGCGCGGAGTACGCGATCAACCTCGCGGTCCTCTTTGGTATGTTCTTCCTGCTTGGTCCCGGCGCGATCTCACTCGATTATTGGTTCTTCCACCCGTAACCGGATCACGAGCGGGCGAAGATCTGCACAATGTTGCCCGCCGGGTCCTTGGTGGTGAAGTATTTGCCGTGGCCGCCCATATCGACAATCGGGTTCACCTGCGCCCCGGCTTGCGTGAGTTTCTCGCGCATCTCTAACAGGTTGTCCACTTCAAGCACGACCGTCGCGCCGCCACCCGGCGGCACGGACCCTTCACTCGGATCGGCGAGCGCGACGCCCACGCCATTCACATCAAACTGCGTCCAGCGGTTCCCATCGCGGAACTTCACATTCATCCCCAGCGTGTCTTGATAAAACGCGACCGCTTGGTCCATGTTGCCGACCACATAATACGCGCTCGAAAATTTCTTAATCGCCATGATTGTCCTCCTCAGCAATTTTTCCTCGTCTATCACACGTCTTTTCGTCCCGCGCAAGGGAAAGACACTACGCGGTCATCACACATGCTGTCCGCGCTCGACCACCGGCGCGACGCGCGTGATCCACTCCATGCCCTTGCCATCGGCGATTTCCGTGCCCATGCGCTGCGAAAAAACGATCACGCGCTGTGCCCCGGCGTCACGATAGCGTTTCAGATCATCGACCGAAGGACCATGCTCGGACGGCTCAACAATCGCCGTGCACTGCAACGCATCCGGGTCGCGACCAAAGGTACGTGCGCGTTGACGAATCTCGGCGAACTCTTTCTTGAATTGTTCGGGATCATGCACAAGCGGAAGCCAGCCGTCATACGTCCGCGCCACCCGCTCCAACGCTTGCGGCCCGTGCGCGCCGAGCAAAATCGGCGGCCCGTTCTTTTGCACGGGCTTTGGCTCGCAGCGCACGGCGGGAAAACGCACCGTCTCCCCCTCGTAACTGGCTTCGGCCTTTGTCCACAGCACCCGCATCGCTTCGACAATCTCACGCATCCGTTTCCACCGCAAACGAAAGCTGGCCCCCATCACCTCGGTCTCTTCACGTAACCATCCCGCGCCCGCGCCAATAATCACGCGCCCACCTGAATAGTGGTCAAGCGTGGCGATCACCTTCGCGGTCATCAGCGGCTCGCGCTCCGGCAACAGACAGATCGCGGTGCCGAGCTTGATGGTATTCGTCACCGCCGCCGCCACCGTCAGCGCGATGAACGGGTCCGCCCAGCGGTTGTAGTGCTCCGGCAATTTGCCATCGCCAATGGGGAAAGGCGTCTTGTGGCCCACGGGAATCACGGGATGTTCGGGAATCCAGAGCGAGTCGAAGCCCAACGATTCAACCTTCCGCGCGTATGCGGCCAAGTCACCGCTCTGGGCGGTGGCGGTCATCAGAATACCAATGTTCATATCTTCCCTCCTTATGAAAATGGTAAGCGTTCAGCTCTCAGCGCTCAGCAGTCAGCCAGACGAAGAAACACAGACTCAACCATGACGCGCCCGGCTCTAGCGGGTCGCCTGGGACTTTTCCTGGAACCATTTAATCAGGCGGCCAGCGATACTGATCCGTCCAGGAATGTTCGGCAGCGCATCGGCGCGGAACCACCCGGCTTCAGCGATTTCCGTGGGATCAAGCTCCAGCTCGCCGCTCAGATATTCCGCGGTAAACCCAATCATCAACGAATTGGGAAAGGGCCAGGGCTGACTGCCAAAATAGCGAATGTTGCCCACGGTCACGCCAACCTCTTCCTTGACCTCGCGCACCACGCATTCTTCCATGGTCTCCCCTGGCTCCACGAAGCCAGCGAGCACGCTGAACAACCCCCGGGGAAAATGCGAGGAGCGGGCTAATAAAATCTCATCGCCGCGTTCGACCGCGACGATGATCGCGGGCGACAGACGCGGAAAGCAATGCAGTCCACATTTGGGGCAGATTTTGGCCCGTTCCTTCTCCTTGGCTTGGGTCTGGCTGCCACAGCGACCACAAAATTGGTGCGTCCGGTCCCACTCGACAATCTGCACGGCACGGCCACCAAGGACAAACAAATCTTCCTCAAGCAGCCCGTAAACCTGCCGCAGGTCCTTGAAGCCCATCCCCTCGGGGAGGGACTCATCGGCCAAATCCACGGCATGGCAAGGCACACCATCGTACCGGCCTAAATAGTGCCGCTGCACGACCGTCACGCCCAACTCTTCGACTCGTTCACGATACGGAACCCGCACCACATCTTCCACGACCTCAACCAGTAAGCGATTGCGATGAAAGGCGAACCACCACGCGGGCCCGACATGCTCCTGGGGAGGAGCGACCTCGGAGATAAATGTTTTCCGCATGCCAAACAGCGGCCATTCGCGTGGGTCATAAGAATCGTATGTTGCCATAGGGGTCTCTCCTCCAGAGCGTCAGTTGCGCCGGGGCGCAGCATAGCAAACCGGCAAAAGATGTCCCCTCCCCTGTTCATGCAAGGCTGGACATCTCACCGCTTGACGCTCCATCTCTCACCCTCTACCTTCCCCGCAGCAGGAGGAACCCCGATGTCAACCAACGCTCAGAAAATCACCGGCGCGGAAGCCATTCTCAACGTCGCCGCCGCCGCTGGAATCAAGGTCTGCTTCGCCAATCCCGGCACCACCGAACTCTCCCTCGTCCAAGCCCTCGATAAAAACCCGGCTATCCATTCGGTGCTCACCATCTTCGAAGGCGTCTGCACCGGGGCCGCCGATGGCTACGCGCGCATCTCCGGCACGCCCGCGTTAGCGCTGCTGCACCTCGGCCCTGGTCTTGCCAATGGCATCGCCAACCTCCATAACGCCCGCAAAGCCAACACGCCGGTCATCTCCATCGTCGGCGAACACGCCACCTGGCATATCGCCGCCAATGCGCCACTGACCTCCGACATCGCGACCCTCGCCCAGCCCATGTCCAAGTTCGTCCACACCTCCACGCGGCCCGAATCCGCGGCGGCGGACATGGCGCTCACCATCGCCCAAGCCATGCAACTACCGAGTGGCCCTGGCACGCTGATTATCCCCGGTGACGTGCAATGGGCCGCAGTGGACAATCAACTTCCTCCGCTCACAATTCCCGAACCGACCGCCCCAACGTCGAGTGATATTGATGCCGCCGCCCGTGCTCTGCGCGCGGGCAATGCCGCCCTGGTTCTGAGTGGCCGTGCCCTCCGCGCCGCTGGCATGCGCGCCGCGGAACGCATCATGCGCGCCACCGGCTGTCGCGTGTTGGCCCCAACCTTTCCTCCCGTGCAAGATCGTGGCGCGGGGTTGCTGTCGCCCGACAAAATTCCCTATCCACCTGAACCCGCGCGTCAACTGCTCGCGCCCTACCGGTCCGTGATCCTCGCGGGTGCTGGTGAACCGGTGGCCTTTTTCGGCTACCCCAACAGTCGCAGTGGACTCTGCGCCGAAGACGCCAAGATCATTCATCTGTGTCCGCCAACGACCGATCCATCGGTGGCGCTGGTGGCCCTCGCCGAGGCCCTCAATGCGCCACCCGCGCAAGCGGTGCCCGCCGCTGAACGGCCTCAAGCCCCACGTGGCGCATTGACGCCGCTCGCCATGTGCCAAGCCGTCGCCGCCGCGCAACCCGATAATCTTATTGTCATGGACGAAGGAGCCACTTCCGGGTTCGCCTACTATGGACTCGCGGCGGGCGCGCCGCCGTTCACGTACATGGCCCTCACAGGCGGTTCCATCGGGCAAGGGCTGCCCTGCGCCGTCGGGGCCGCCGCCGCGGAGCCGCAAAAACGCACGCTGTGTCTCGAAGGGGATGGCTCGTCGCTCTATACCATTCAGTCGCTGTGGACGATGGCGCGGGAGAAGCAGAACGTGACCACGGTGATCTGTAAGAACCGCGCCTATGCGATTCTCCGCTGGGAAATGGAGCGGGCGCGGGCGACACCCGGCCCCGCGAGTCTGGCGCTCACGTCGTTGGAGAATCCAGAAATCAACTTCGTCAAAGTGGCGGAAGGCTTCGGTGTCGAAGCCCGCGCCGCGCGCACCGCCGAGCAACTTACTGAAGCCTTGCACTCTTCATTCAAGACCGCTGGCCCGATGTTGATTGAAGCAAATCTTGAATGAAGCATCCATTGCGTCCCTAAAATCGATCTGGTAGCTCTTCGCCACAAACGAAACGGGTCTCGTCACCCACAAGGAGGGAAGTCATGTCAGGGAAACATCACAATAGATGGTGCAGCGGACTCTTGGCGCTCATTGTCCTCTTCACGCTGAGCGCGTCCGCGCGGGCGGATGAAACATGCCAATCACCATATCTGCCCAAGATCACCGGGGTGGAAGACTACGTCTACGTCTGGACCCTTGGCACCGAAGGTCTTGGCGACGGGTCGGATAAACTGGTCACGATTGGCACCAACCCCGCGCGCGCCGACCAATATGGCAAGGTGATTTCCAGTGTCTCCGTCGGTGGTCGCCACGAAGCGCATCATGGCGGGTTCACCGATGATCGCCGTCATCTCTGGCTCGCGGGACTCGACGACAGCAAAATCTTCATTTTCGATGTCGTGGCCAACCCGTCCAAACCCGTGCTCACCAAAACCATCGACACTTTCGTACAGGACTCCGGCGGCGTCGTCGGCCCGCACACCATCTACCCGCTGCCCGGTCGCTTGCTCATCACCGGGCTCTCGAACGACAAGGATCATGGCGGCAAAACCGGCATGGTCGAATACAGCAACGAAGGTAAATACATTCAGACGATCTGGATGCCCGACGGCGCGGAGTACGGCTACGATGTGCGGGTACAACCCCACCTTAATCGCATGCTCACCTCGTCGTTTACTGGGTGGAACAACTACATGATGGATTTCGGCCAGATGCTCGCGGACCCAGAAGCCATGAAACGCTTTGGCGGCACGATGGTGATTTGGGACTTTCATGCGCGCAAACCCTTACAGACCTTCCAAGTTCCTGGCGCGCCGCTGGAAGTGCGCTGGGCGCTGCAACCGCGCAATCACTACGCTTTTACCGCGACCGCGCTCACCTCCAAAATCTGGCTCATCGACCAGCAAAAGGACGGCACCTTCGCGGCCAACCCGGTCGCGGACATCGGCGACCCCAGCAAAATCCCGCTGCCAGTGGATATTAGCCTTTCCGCCGACGACCGCTTCCTGTTCGTCAACACCTTCCTGGACGGCACCTGCCGCGTCTTCAACGTCGCCAATCCCAAGAAGCCGAAGCAAGTGCACGAACAGAAGATCGGCTCGCAGGTCAACATGGTGTCACAGTCCTGGGACGGGCAACGTGTGTACTTCACAACCTCGTTGCTCGCGAACTGGGATAAGAAAGGTGACGCGAACGAACAATTCCTCAAGGCGTACAACTGGGACGGCAGGACGCTGAAACACACGTTCACGGTGGATTTCAACAAGGAAGGACTCGGTCGCCCACACATCATGCACTTCGGGCAAGATCAGTTTTACAAGAATCAGATTTATACCGAGCAGCAAGCGGCCAAAGACGCCAAACTCGCTTCTAATACGCGCTAACTCAAAAGGAATTCTTGTCATGGTGGAAACCGACCCCGCACCTCCACTCGCCGGGGACTAAACTCCCCGGCTACCCTCAAACGCCCCTCTGGGGCGTATCGATCAGCCCCAGAGGGGCTGTTGAGGGTAGCCGGGGGTTTCAACCCCCGGTCCGCGAGGCACGCAATGCGCATTATGCTTCAGCTCTTTCTTAGTCTTTGCTCCCTCTTGTTACCGCCCCTCATCCACGCTCAATCCTCCGCCGTCCAAGACGCCGTGCAACCGCAATTCACGCCGCCACCGCCAGGCACCTACGCACTCCCCACCATCGACACCGTCACCGACCACACCTTTCTGAATACCAAGGGCGAAGCGGTCCACCTGCGCAATCTGACCCAAGGAAAAATCGCGGTCCTGTCGTTCATGTACACGTCCTGTGCTGATGTTGGCGGCTGTCCGCTGGCGGCCGCGGTACTGCACCAGATTGACCGTCGGTTAGGTGAACGTCCAGCCTTAGCCCAGCGTGTGACACTGATGTCCGTGAGTTTCGATCCTGAACGGGACACGCCAGCGCAGCTCGCCAAGACCCGCGACATGCTTGAGCCCCGCACCGACTGGCATTTTCTGACCACCGCATCTCAAGCAGCGCTCACTCCGATTCTGGCCGACTTCAACCAACCCGTGGTCAAGCTCAGCCAAGAAAATGGCGAGTGGAGCGGGCTTTTTCGGCATGTGCTCAAAGTCTATCTGCTTGACGCCAACCACAACGTGCGCAACATCTACAGCACCGGACTTTTCAACGCTCAACTGGTCCTCAACGACATCGAAACCATTCTTCTCGAAACCGACAAACAAGCGGTAACGACAACGCCACGGCCATGAACACGCCAACCTTATTCCGTCTTGCTCTTCTGCTCATTTTCATCAACTCGCCTCTTCATGCCGCCGACTCCGAATCCTCAACTCCGAATTCTCAACTCTTAACTCATAACTCTCAACTCTTAACTCCTCTTCTCGGCCTGCCGCCCCTTCCCGTTCCCGCGACCAACCCCCAGACGCCAGAAAAGATCGAGCTCGGCCGCCAGTTGTTCTTCGACCGTCGGCTCTCGCCGAATGACACCATGTCCTGCGCCATGTGCCACCTGCCCACGCAAGGATTCACAGTGAATGAAACCCGCCTTGCCGTCGGCATCAACGGCAAAACCACCAAACGCAATCCACCAACACTGTTCAATGTCGCCTATCAGCGCCTGTTGTTTCTCGACGGACGCGAATTCACCCTGGAAGACCAAGTGATCTCGCCGCTCATCAATCCCGTCGAGATG
Source organism: Klebsiella pneumoniae (assembly GCA_945865755.1). Lineage (GTDB taxonomy): Bacteria > Desulfobacterota > Binatia > Bin18 > Bin18 > JABFSC01. The sequence goes on along the minus strand of CAMBFS010000027.1, from coordinate 1,171 downwards.
GGCAATCCGTCCATTGGGTATGTGGTCAACAAGATTCGCAAACTGCCGGGCTATGAAGAACAATTTCACAATGTGTTTGGCGAAGGCGTCAGTGTCGAGACCCTGGGGAAAGCCATCGCCAGTTACGAGCGCACCATCCAGTCCGGCAACTCGCCCTTCGACCGCTGGTATTTTGGCAAGGATCAGCATGCCGTCAGTGACGACGTCAAACGCGGCTTCAAGATTTTCTCCGGCAAAGGGCAATGCAGCACCTGCCACACCATCGGCAAGGACTTCGCGCTTTTCACCAACCAAGGGTTTCACAATACCGGCGTCGCCCAGGTGCGGCTGATTCCCGAAAAGACGGTGGAGGTGGACCTCGGTGGTGGGCTCACGGTGAAGCTGCCGCGTGCGCAAGTGGACGAGGTTCTCACGCCGCCGAGTCAAGACTTAGGCCGTTACGAAGTCACCCACGACCCCACCGACCTGTGGCGTTACAAGACGCCGTCGCTACGGAATGTCGCGCTTACCGCGCCGTATATGCACCACGGGGCGCTGCTGACGTTGGAAGCAGTGATTGATTACTACGACCGTGGCGGCACCGGCGCCGACGGGCAGGACCCGCGTGTCAGTCCCCTGCACCTCTCCGCGCAGGAGAAACAGGGGCTGCTCGCGTTTTTGCATAGCCTGACGGGCGAGTGGAAACCCAGCGATCAATCGCTAAGCTACAGCACGACACCCAGCAGTGGAGAACAGAAAGCAATCGGCAATAATCCCGCCTTCACGTTGACTGAAGCTCCGTCTGTTCCATGATCCGTGCAATTATTTGCGCTTCCGGTAGACGCAAGCGTTCAGCCTCGGCAAGCGCCAGCGACAGTAACTCCGCCGCGACTAGGCGGTCGTCAACGTTCCCGCGCGCAAGCAGCGTGATTGCGATCTTTGCACGGCAAACCAGCAGCTCCCGCACGTCCCCCAGCCGCGTGTACACCGGCAGTTCCTCCTCTTGCCGAATCCGCAGCGCCTCCTCCAGCTCGCCCCGCGCCTGCAAAATGTCGGCGATCTTCCCCTTCGTCACCGCCGCCGACCGCACGTCGCCCAAGCGCGTGTACACCGGCAGTTCCTCCTCTTGCCGAATCCGCAGCGCCTCCTCCAGCTCGCCCCGCGCCTGCAAAATGTCGGCGATCTTCCCCTT
>CAMBFS010000026.1 GCA_945865755.1 Klebsiella pneumoniae | reverse complement strand
CCAGTTGGGCGATTTCTTGGTCGATGGCGTTGATTTCAGCCTGTAAGTCTTCTCTGTTCAAAGTCCATAAAGTGTGTGTGTTTAGCGGCTATTTGTCAAGATATTTTGGCGATTTTTCGGGTTGCCTTGGAATTTAAAGTAGATACGTGATAGGCGGTTTTTGTGGGGATGGAGTTTTCCCTGTTCCTCCTTCTTTATGTGTGGTGGGAGAGGCAGGGGTGGTGGCGGCGGCTTTTGGTGGTAGTTCTGGCGTGCGGGTGGGTTTGTCTGTTGCTCTGCCGAAGAGCGTGGCGAAGAGAGAACTTTCTTTCGTCGGAGTCTTGTCGATGCCGAAGATACTAGCGATTTCTTGCCACACGCTACTTCGTGCTTGCCGAAAAAAGTCGGTATTCTCAAACTCCTTCCCGAGCGCGGCGGACGTGGCTTTCGAGAACAGTTTCTGGAGCCAGACGTCGTGCGGCAAGGGAGGCAAAAAAGAGAACGCTTTCAATTTACTGGCGGCGTCGGCCAACTCGGGGCCAGACTTGTTGGCCAGGAAGTAACTGTGTGAGCGCCGTTGCAGACGTTTATTGAGGTCGGAAATTTCCAACAACAGGTTGAGCGCGGTACGCCAACTAATGTCATCTTCTTCTAGGACGATGATCGACAGATCGCTCAAGGTGGCCGCCGCTAAGCTGAGACTGTTTGGACCCGCCTGGGTGTCCAGTAAGATGTAGTCAACGTGCAGAGACTGCGCGGCGAAAGCGAGCAGGCGGCGCAATTTGTCGCTGACATAGTCGAACTCGATCTGGGCGAATTGCGTCCAATCCGGGCGTTCGCTTTCCGTGGAAAACGGGACGACAAAAATGTTCTCTAGCCGGCGATAGAGGGCATGAAGAGAACCAGAGTGACTGTCTCCAGCCGTGGCCTGCTGCAGCGTGTCGAAAAAGTCTTTCTCGGTTGACTCCCCGCCAGCGAGATAATCGGACAAGGAAAACGGCACATGGTCCAATTCGTATTTGTTTTGGAAGGTGAGGAGGGTGAGTCCCTGGACGGAGGGATCAAGATCAAAGAGGAGGACCTTGCCGTGTTCTTCCTGTTGAATGATCCGCGCAAGGCACGTCGTGATCATGGTTTTCCCAACCCCACCTTTGCCACTGCAGAGCGTGATTGTTTTCACCTTTTGCTTTCCTCCATCACAACTCAACGCACCGCGGACATGCTTCTGCTCCCGCCACACAGCGACGAGAGCCCCACGCAATCCTCATGAGCGGGGGTGCGAATAGTCCTGACCTTTTACTACGTTCCGGGCGGAGGCAACAAGGGTGGCCGGGGTTGCTGAGGTTGACTCAGCATGGGAACACTGGTTTCCCCCGGAGGCATTATGACTCGACCCGACGTACAACCGACTCCACTACCCCCAGCCGAGTCCGCGTTTCTCGCTGGTCCGGTGTATCCAGACGCCGAAGCCCCGTGGCGCGAGGACCCGGCCTTTGCATTGTTGTCGCAATATCCTGGACTGCGCGATAGCGTGGGCGGACGCGTGGCGGATGCGCTGACACAGGCGATTGGCTTGGTGCAGGCGATGATGCGGGTTGATCTCCGCGTGCTTGCCCAGCAACGGCGCCCAGCCACCGGCCTGTGCTTGGGGTTTGGGATGAACCTGATGGAACCTTACGATCTGCTGCGCACGTTCGCACTCGACTGTGTCCATGCCTACGAGTGGATGAGCGAACAGGTGCTCGACGCGGCGCGGACATACTCCGCGCTCCAGCGTCAGGACCCGGCCTTGTTGCCGACGCACTTGCGGTTGCATCATGGCACGATCAGCGACCTGAGTGCGCTTACTGACCAGTCGGTGGGGATTGTCTATGTGGCGAACGTGTTCAATCGAGAAATTCCGATGACGGCGGAAACGTTTGACCGTGCCCTCCATGAAATTTTGCGCGTGTTGATCAGTGGTGGCATTGTCCTCAGCCGTGGTTCCGCCGATGCCCTGGAAACCGAACTCGCGCCGCATGGGCGCTTTCTCCTCCACATTCCGCTTATTGCGGTATTTCAGAAAGGCGGGGGGCTCAAATGAAACCGCCGCGCTTGTTACCGAGGGGGATGTTCGCCAAAAGCGCGAAGTATTCGTCGCAGATTGATAACGCCGATACGCCGGTGATATAGCCTTCAGACATATTGCGGCGTCGAGATGCCGAGCTGCCGCATCAGTTCTGAAAGCGAGAGGTGGCGCAAGCGAGCAAGGGCCGCTAGCAACTCAAGGCGGTGCGTGTTCAGTGTCTCAATCTGATCTGACAGTGAGATTAATTCAGTCTGTTCGTCCGCAGTGAGAATCTCCGTACGCCGCTTTGTCCCGAGTTCGTTGTAACGCCGCCATAGCTCTGATGGGAAGCCTTCATTGATTTGCTCTATCAGCCGAGCTTCCGCCTCTGGAAGATGAGGGAGGAGGGCGGGCTGCATCTGACGCAAATGCTCCTGCAAGACATTGACAATGTACTCATCGGTCTCAAGCCCTCGTTGTTTGGCTTGTTCTCGCACTTGCGATTCCAATTCGGGTGTAATTTCAACAGTCAAGGCCATGTTGCCTGATACTCCCTATTGCTCAGTGATGCCACAGCGTATTCATACTCCTCGTTCGTCGCTCCGCGCCATTTTGCCATGGCTTCGAGGAGCGTGGAACTCACAGACGATCTTCCCGTTCCGCAATAATAGCGCGCGCCCAATTACCCGTGGAGGCAGAAAGCAATTGTCGCGTGTACTCGTGGCTTGGAGGTTGCAGCGAGGGCGTCGGGAGTTGCGTGTGGTCCGGTCCTAAAAATTCATCTCGTACTAAAGTCAACAGACGGAAGAGTTTTGGGAGTGCTTCCCGTGGGAGCGCTCTGATTTCGTTTACGATCTGCTCTTCGTAGGGTCTGAAGTTGTCCATGTCGTTCTCCTCATTTCTGGTTCACCCTACAAACCCCATAATCGAATTGCAATCAGTACGAAGGTCAGGGGTGAGTTTCCAACAACCGCATCACTTCCTCCGCATCCCGCTCATTGCCGTCTTTCAGAAAGGCGGGGGTCTCAAATGAGACTAGGAGGCGAATGGATAATGGGTGGAACAGGGCATGGGAAAAGGGGATTCCGTACCAAAGAGTGGGAGGAGTGAGACGGGGCGCGGATTCGTGCGCCCCGTTAGGAACTGGATGACGTGCGGTCTTTGCTTTATTTGAGCGGTCGCAGAAAGTGCTTGAAAGCCCACTTGGCGACGGCCCGGCCTTGCTTTCGCGCATCTTCATCCGCGAAGCGGAAGTGGATGCCCTGGTAGATACGCACATCGACGGTATCCCAGGCCAAATCCGAGAACCGGTGATATGTGAGCGGGTTGGGGTTTGCCAGCGGGTGCTGGCTGAAGACGGTGAAGGTGACGCGGTTCGTCTTGAAGAAGAGTTCGAGCGTCCGGGTCAGTGCGCCAACCGCATTATTGGCACCCGAAGTGTAGTCTGGATAGTTGGGCGTATTGAGCAGCGGCTCCCAGGTTGGATCGCCCGCCGTCCGCGCATTACTATCGTTCTCCCCTTCGCGGATGGCCGTGATCGGTCGCCAGAAGACGTAGTGACTCTTACTGTCCCACGCAGTGATGGCGGCATCGGCGATCGCCAAGGTGCCAAGCGCTAACAGCCGGGCATTGTCCCCAATATTCGTTGTGTGTGCTGCCGCAACATCCCGTAGCACGCGGTTCCAGAGGATGAAGTTATTGCCCGCGTAGAAATAGGCGAGGTGCTGTTGCTCTGGAGTGCGGGTGCTGTTGGCGCGAACGCCCACTGCTTTCACTTCATTATAGTCTTTAGCGTACCGTTTACTGCTCAACGACGGCGGCGCTTTGGCGCGGAACTGGTCCCCACTCTCCAGGGTGAAGGGAGGGACGGCGCCGAGCCAGCGTATCGCCATCGGGGCGTTTGAGGGGGGGTGGCCCTTCGGGCGGATTAGAGGGGGTCGGACGCCATTGGCCGGGGGCAGTGCCGCCGATAAAGGGCAGAGGGAGCGGATTCGGCACGCGTCCATCATTCTTCCGCAGGTCGAGAATACCGGCGGCGGCTTGCCGACCTACCGTTACGCCCGGATTGGTCGCCGACAGCCCTTGGCTCGTGAGGTAGTCGGTGTATTGGGTACCAAGAGTCGTGGCTTGGCCTGGTAAAATGTTGACAAGCACGTCATGGGCGGCTTTGGCGGCGGCTGCCACCGGAGAACCGGAGGCATTTGCGATTGTCACGTGATAGGGTTCGAACCGTTTGTCGATGGCTTGGACGGCATCGTGGACGGCGGCCTGAACAATAGCGAGATCGAGGAAAATGACCGGGCCGGGACGAGGAGGGGTCGCTGCTCCCAATGCCTGTACGGCAATGGCATTCCAATCGGTGACGACATCGGCCTGAACGAAGCGTGCCGAGCCTCCCAACAAAGAGGTGGCGAACAACGCTGCGGTGAGTATTGCAAAGAGGGTATGGCGGTATAGATGAAACATGGTGATTTCCTCCTATAATTCTAAAGAATTGGGACATGTACTCCCACTGAACAATTACGGACGGTTATGAAAAATCCGTAGCGCGGCTCTCTATCGTTCTTCTTCTCTCAACAACATGAGTCATCTCCCGCTAGTGCCAAAGAACAGGGCATCGAAGAAGTCACAGTTATTCGCATGGAAGTGTGTGGCCTGTTTGATCTTCAGGTCAAAGACAATGCGCTTCTCATCGTTGCTCGGCCCGAACCGATACAAGGGCCACTTGCGTACTTTGCCGTGGTTCGGGTTACCATCCCAGGCAAAGTCAGTCCAATAGTCCATCATGGCCTGCGACAGCGGCTTTTCTGCCGCGGTAAGCTGCGAGAGCGCTGCCGTGCCAAACACGAACGAGATCTCGGCGAAGTGAGCCGCGCCAATATCGAACGGCCAGAAGGGAGAATCCACCTCGTGGTTAAACGTATAGAAGTAGATGGGCGTGTCATAACTGGAAATTGCCCGCGCCACGCGACGAGACGGACAGATGAACAACCCATTGGTCGCCACCTCGGCAATGGCGTTGTCGGCGGGCGAGAGCAGAAACTGCGGCGGCGCGAACGCCGAACAATCCGTATTCGAGCAGGGATATGCTGCACGCACGGCATCAGCATTGGCACCAAAGAAACGGTTGAGAAAAGTGTCATAGACCGCCGGAGCCAGATTCGCCCCAACCAGTGCGGGGAAAAGAGTACCTTCGTTGGCCGTAGTCCCGATGATGAGCGGTACTTGGGCGAAATTCCCGGTCAGAAATGCGCTGATAGGTTGATCAGGAATGAGGTGCCCATCCATAATCGGCCCCCAAAAAGCCCCTTGGCCGAAGAAGAACCCAGCCGGGAGCGGTAGAGCACTAAGCACTTCATTGCGTGATTTGGAGCGCAGGCAAGCGGGGACATCTGGGGCACCACCGCAACCCAGCACGGAGGCGAAGGCAAGGCCTTGGAATTGTACCTGTCCAAGGGTGGGTCGCCGGTCAGCAGCCCCACTCTGAATAATCGCCCGCTGAAAGAGCCCAGCACTCTGCGGGGAGACCAGATGCAAAGACACGCTGATCCCGCCCGCCGATTCCCCAAAGATGGTGACATTGTTGGGGTTACCCCCGAAGGCCGCGATATTGTCGCGTACCCACCTCAGCGCGGCAACCTGATCCTCCTGTCCGTAGTTGCCAGAGGAAGGATGCGCTGGTTCTTCAGCAGTCAGCGCGGGGTGCGCCAGAAAACCGAACGGTCCGAGCCGGTAGTTAAACGAGACCAACACCACATCGCCATTCCGCGCTAGATGTTGTCCGTCATACTGGGGTTTGCCGTCAATGAAGGACAGTCCTCCATCGCCAGACCCTCCGGTGTGTCCGCCCCCGTGAATCCAGACCATCACGGGCAAGCGCGCCGCTGGCGCGGAGGCTGGGGTCCACACGTTGAGATAGAGGCAGTCCTCGTTGCCGACCAGAAAGCCAAAAGAAATTTGTGGGCATTGAGACCCGACTGCGGTGGCGCTGCGTACCACGGGAGCCCACGGAATGACCGCTTGCGGTGACTTCCACCGCAGAGCACCTACTGGCGGCGCTACGTAGGGAATGCCGAGAAACACGGAGAGTCCATCTTGAGTGAAGCCTTCAACGGGACCGCTCGTCGTGGAGACGACCGGTGGGGCGGCTCCTGCCTGTGTGGCGGCCAGGAGTATCCCAACCAATCCGAACGACATAAGAACGCGAAGCATATTTGACTTTGACATGCTCTCCTCCTTATTAGCGTCGAATAGTTGTAGGTCGGGTGAAACGAACAATGCCTGCGAAGGAACGGGCAAATCCGTCTGCTGGCGGCGCACGCGTTTGTTGCCTCATACGGGTATCCTCCGCTTTTTATTTACGCAGCTTGAGAAGTGAAGCGTGGGCGTTTCTTCCCCAAGGCCACAAAGGTGTTATTGAGCCACGCGGTTTTCATATTTTTCCCTCCTTTGGCTTTTTAATAGGCGTTCTTTTAATAAGCGTTCATTCGCACTGAACAAATTGTTCATTCGCACTGAACAACGGCTATTCTGGAGAGATGGTGACCGGCTCTTACCAGGGAGCCCGGGCACGGCTTGCTCTCGCATAGGCCGTACGGTGGCAGCTTTACATGGGACAGGAGGAGAAGTCCTCAGAAAGTTCCGAGAAAGTTCTGAGATATTTCTGAGAGGGTATCTAAAAAGCCGGGCTTTGTGCTTCGACAGGCTCAGCACGAACGGAAAAACCCCAACGAATACAAGACACATCCCGTTCACCCTGAGCTTGTCGAAGCCTGTCCTGAGCCTGTCGAAGGGGGTGAACGGAGAGTTTTGAGACACCCTCTAATGAACCTTGACAGACAAAATCGGTCATCACACTCAATCCCCCTCACCCTGACCCTCTCCCATCCGGGCAATGGCATTAAGTTAAGGGGGGGGGACTGTCATTGCGAGGAGTCGGACGACGAAGCAATCTCCAACAAAACAAAGATTGCTTCGCTGCTCGCAATGACACGGTTGCTTAACTTAATGCCATTGCCCATCCGGGAGAGGGAACCTGGAAGCCATCTCGCTAGCATTGCCGAATTTGATTGTCAAACGGAAAATATCAAAGAGGATATAGCCCTTGAAAATTTGCCTGAGCATTGTTGTTTTCTACTTTTGTCTTTTGTCTTTTGTCTTTTGTCTTTTGTCTTTTGCCTCTACGCGGTGTCCAGTGCCAGAAACCGTTGCGCGTCTTGCACGTCAGTGGTCTCGAACCCTTCCGTAAACCAGGCAAGGACCTCGCTCACGAGTTGTCGGGCTTCGCTGAGGTTGCCTTGCTGTGTCCACAGGCGACCTAAGCTAAGAGCGGCACGCAATTCCCAGCCTTTTGCTTGTTGAGCACGAGCGATCTCAAGCGCTTTCAGAAAATATCCCTCAGCCTCGCTTGAGACTTGAGGCTTGAGGCTTGAGGCTTGGGAGGAAGGGGAACCAGTCTCTAGTCTCCAGTCTCTAGTCTCACGTTGAAGCGTGAGCGCGCCCTTGAGCCGCCACAGTTCGGCCAGACAGTAGAGTTCTCCGCTCTTCCGTGTGAGCGCGATCTCTTCATCTAAAATTTGGAGTCCACGCGCGGACTGGCCCGAGCGTCCATACGCACCCGCGACCAGGGAAAGCAGGAACGAGCGAGCTGCTTCCGCCCCGGTTGCCTGCCACGCGGACACACCTTCGCGCATCTGGGACAGATGCTCTTCCCCGTGTCCTCGTCTGACACCTAACCAGCCCACGACAATCCGTGCGTAGGCAAGCCATACGGGAAACCCTTGTTCGCGGCACAGTTCGAGTGCTTCCATGCCGAGCGCCGTGGCCTGTGGCCAGTCGCGGCGAATCAAGGACACCGTGGCCGCCATGTTCAAGGCGACCGCGAGACTAAAACGGTGGCCAAGGGTGCGGGCAAGGGTGAGCATCCGCTGGGCTGTGTGCAAGGCACGGTCAGGATACCCCAGGCAGAGCTGGGTAATCGCCGCATACGCGAGACACATGACGCCGGAGTCTTGTAACGCGCGCGGTTGGTGCAACTCCGGGGTATAGAGGGAAAGGCCGTGTTCGACCTGAGCCAAGGCGGGCACGAATTGGCCGCGATGGAACAGCACTTGTCCGAACGCCCAGTGCACGGGTAACCGTCGCACCGGGTCGTGCTGATGCTCGACGAGCGTCCAGCAGCGTTCCGCGAATTGTTGCGCGGTCTGCAATTCCGCGCGGATGAAGTAAAACGCTTCGAGGCCGAGCAGTGCTTGGAGCAGCCGCGGAGAGTCGCCGAGTTGCTGACACAACGCTTGGGCACGAGCGTAGACCTGTCCGACCTCCGGGGCCCCATACCCTTTGCTGGCGATGAGCGGTGCTCCGAGAGCAAGCTGTAACGAGAGTTCTTGTTGCGCACGATCGGGACTGTCTGGCAGCGCGGTGAGCAGGGCGATCCCCTGTGTGAAGTGATGGTACGCTTCCGTATGGGCCGACCGTTCTATGGCGATACGCCCGGCTCGTTGCCAGTACGGAATCGCGCGCGCGGGCAGATTGGCCGCGGTATAGTGGTGAGCCAGGAGTTCAGGCTGCGCCTGACAGAGATCGGGAAACCGGGCCTCCAGGACCTGGGCGATATGCTGATGGTAGTGTTGCCGGGTGCGTTTGAGCAGTGACTGATAGGCGGCTTCCTGGACCAGCGCATGTTTGAAAACGTAGCGCTCTTCGGGTGGTGTCCCATGCAGGTGCAGTAATTCGGCTTCAACTAAAAGCGTGAGGTTCCGTCGGACTGGCGCGGTAGGCGGAGAGACGGCGGCGATCAGTTCGTAGGTGAACTCTCGCCCCAGTACCGCTCCACGCTGCGCGGTCTCCTTGGCGGTTGTCAGACGATCAAGCCGGGCGAGGAGCGAATCATGTAACGTCGTTGGGATAGCAAGGGAGGGGAGGGGGTTTGTCAGGATATTCCGGTCTCCGGCTTTCCGTGGCAATCGAGATTCCAACACCATCTTGGTCAGCTCTTCAACGAACAGGGGGACCCCGTCTGTTTTGTCCGCGATTTGGTGAAAAATTTCCGCGGGGAGTGGCGAGCCTTCCGTGAGTTGGTTGAGCAGGACCTGCACGTCGTGCTGCGAGAGGCGTCCGAGCGTGATCTCGGTCTGATAGAGAAATGCCTCCCACGGTGGATGAAATTCGGGGCGAAAGGTCAAGACCAACAGGATACGCGCCCGATCGATATTCTTGAGCAAGAGTCCTAATAACTCCACGCTCGAAGGGTCCATCCAGTGCAGGTCTTCGCCCACCAGGACAACGGGTTTCCGCTTGGCGAGCGCCAAGAGCCACGCCAGCAAGACCTGCAACAGTTGGTGACGTCGTTGGGGCGGCGAAAGAGGGAAGGCGCGATAGGAATCGGGGAGTGGGAGGGACAGCAAACTGGCGAACAGTGGCACCGTGGTGCTGAGAGGAAACTTCGCCCGCTCGCACACGCGTTCAAGCTTCTCGAGTTTGGTTTGCGGGTCATCTTCACGTGCAAATTGCAGGCCCTGTTGCAGCAACGCGATCACCGGATGAAACGCGCTATTCCGCGCATACGGAGAGCACCGCCCTTTAATGTGGATATAGTCCTCGCCGACGAGTCGGCCGGCGAGTCGTTCTCTGAAGGATTGGACGAGCCGGGATTTCCCAATTCCCGCTTCTCCCCGGATGAGTACGATTTGCCCATTGCCGGCTTGGGCATGTTCCCAACATGTGAATACCGTCGCCAATTCCCGTGCTCTGCCCACGAGCGGTGACAGTCCGGTGGTGAGCGCGACTTCGAAGCGATTTTGCGCCTCGTTTTCTCGCTCCACGCGATATACGTGGACGGGAGCCGACACCCCTTTCAAGGCGAGGGCTCCTTGATCGTGACAGGTGAACAGCCCTTCCACTAACTGATGAGTCGGCGCGCCGATGACGATCCCGTCGAGGGGCGCGAGGTCGCGCAGGCGGGCCGCGATGTTGGGCGTCTCGCCGAGCACGACGGACTCGCGATAGTCGCGCGTGCCCATTTCGCCGACCACGACTAACCCGGTGTGAATCCCGATCCGCACGTGCGGAGAAAGGTCGAGTGTAGAGTCCAGGGCCTGTTCTATCCGTGCACGGAGGTGTGGCAAGGCGGCGATGATATCCAATCCGGTCCGCACCGCGCGTTGGGCGTCATCTTCATGGGCTCGTGGATAACCGAAGTACAGGAGCAGGGATTCCCCCGCGTAACGGGCGACGTAGCCATCAAAGCGCCGGGCGATAGTGGTGCAGGCTTCTTGATACGCGTGAATGATGTCCCGTAACTCCTCCGGGTCCAGCTTGCCAGCAAGAGGCGCGACACTGACGAGATCGCAGAACATGACCGTGAGATGACGGCGCTCGGCTTCGGCCCGTGAAGAGAGAGGGGCAGCCGTGGGAGTTTGGGCAGGGAGCAGTGGCGGACTGAGAGTGGTGAGGCGCTGGCCGTCCGACTGTTCTAGTGGGGTCCCGCATTCTCCGCAGAATCTGAAGTGGGGTGGGTTTTCTGAGTGACAATGTTGGCAGTCCATGCCTGTTCCTTACGGGGTGTCCGCCGCCACTGCCATCTTCTTATTCCTGCGAATGCGCGGGAATGCAAGAGAAGCCGGTCGGAGAGGGGAGACAGAGACAACAAGAAGAGATAGAGAGGAGGCGTACAATTATTCCGATTGGGGAGGGAGCGTCGTTCATGGCGAATTTACCACTGGAAGGTCTGAAAGTTGTTGACATCGCCGTGCTCTTTGCGTCGCCGACGATTTCGCAAAACATGGGCGATTTTGGAGCCGAGGTTATCAAGGTGGAGCACCCAAAGTTAGGCGATAGTCTACGGACACTCGGTGCCGCCAAGAACGGCATCCCGCTCTGGTGGAAGATCACCAACCGTAACAAGAAGTGCGTGACCCTTGATCTCAGCAAACCCGAAGGGCAAGAGATTTTCAAGCAGCTCATCGCTGATGCTGATGTGCTGACGGAGAATTTTCGTCCTGGCACGCTGGAAAAATGGGGGATCGGGTGGGATGTGATCCATGCGATCAATCCCCGCCTGGTCTTCGTGCGGGTCTCCGGTTTTGGGCAGACGGGGCCGTATAAGGATAAACCCGGCTTTGGCACGTTAGCCGAAGCCATGAGCGGGTTCGCCTTTATCACCGGACAGCCGGATGGACCACCCACGTTGCCCGGAACCGGCTTGGCCGATGCGGTGGCCGGACAGCTTGGCACCTGGTCGGTGATGTTCGCCTTGTACGAACGCGACCATAAAAGCGGCATTGGACAATACATCGACCTCAGCGTCCTGGAACCGCTCTTCACCATTCTGGGCGATCAGACGATCACCTACGATCAACTCGGCGTCGTGCAACAACGGACTGGCAATCGCGTTCCGTCGATTGGCGCACCCCGCAATATCTACCGGACCAAGGATGATCGCTGGCTTGCGCTGTCGGCCAACTCCCCGGCGATCGCCACGCGGGTGTTCGCGGCGATTGGCCAACCGGAACTCATCAATGATCCGCGCTTCAAGGATAACCGCGCCCGGATCGCGCATATTGATGAAGTGGATGCCATTGTCGGTGGGTGGATTGGCAAACAGACGGCGGAAGCGGCCTTGAAGAAGTTCGATGAATACGAATGCGCGTGCGCCCCAGTCTATAGTATCGCGGACATCGAGGCCGACCCGCACTTCCAAGCGCGCGAAACGATCACCACGGTGCAAGACCCCGACCTTGGTCCCATACGGATGCAGAATGTCATCCCCAAGCTCTCCCGTACTCCCGGAAAGATTCGCTGGCCCGGACCAACGCGCATGGGTGAGCACAACGAGGAAATCTACGGGGGCAAGCTCGGCATTTCGCTTGAGCGGATTGCGGAATTGAAGGAGAAAGGGATCATCTGACCGGAAAGGGGAAAAGGGTAAATGGGTAAATGGGTAAAGAAAAAATTCTCGAGCTCTTCCCTTTTCCCCCTTTAACCTTTTCCCCATTTCCCCCTTTCTGTTTTCAAGGTTCCCTTTTCCCCCTTTAACCTTTTCCCCGTTTAACCCTCTATCCGAAGAGTTGACTGCTAAATGAGGAGGTTCCATGTCCCGTCTACGTCGCAGCTTATTATTCGTGCCCGCCAGTAGTGAAAAATTCTTTGCCAAAGCGAAAGACTCACAGGCGGATACGCTGATTTTTGATCTCGAAGACGCCGTCGCTCCGGAGCGCAAACCCGCCGCGCGAGAGACGATGAAAGATGTGTTGCGTGACTCAGGGTTCGCGCGCTTTGAGCGCACCGTGCGTATCAATGCGCTGGATACGCCCTATTTTCTTGACGATCTGTTGGCAATGGTTGAAGCCGGAGCCGATGGCCTCGTCGTGCCAAAGACCAACTCGGCTGAGAGTATTCTGTTCGTGGAGCGCCTGGTGGCACTCGCCGAGCAACGGGCGGGTCGAGCCGCGGGGTCGGTCGTGCTCTTGCCACTGATCGAACAACCCGAAGCGATTGGTAATGCCTTCGCTATTGCGCGCGCGACCCCACGGATCGCTGGTATTGCGTTTGGTCACGGCGATTTTTCGCTGTCGATGGGCATTAAGGCGGCTCCGTCCACCGAAGGCGTGGTCTTTCATGCTCGCTGTCAGGTGGCGATGGCCGCCAAGGCTGCGGGGATCACGCCCATTGATAACGTCTTTCTCGACATCCCGAATGTCCAAGGGTTGGTCGGTGAGACCCGCCAAGGTAAGGAACTGGGTTACGAAGGCAAGGCGTGTATTCATCCGAGTCAAGTCGAGCCCGTGAATACGGTCTACACCCCGACGCCCGAAGAGATAACATACGCACGGGAACTCGTGGCGGCGTTTGAGCAAGCGGTCGCCGAGGGCAAAGGGGCGGTGGCGTTTCGCGGACGTATGATCGACGGGCCGATTGCTGATATTGAACGCGTCGTATTGGCACGAGCACGGAAGGTGGGGAAGAGTTGAGAGTTGAGAGTTGAGAGTTGAAAATTGAGAGTTGAGAGTTGAGAGTTGAAAATTGGGAGCACGTCATGTTACGCGGTATCTATTCGGCGATGATTACGCCCTTCGATAAAAACGAGAACATTGATGAGAAGGGCGTCGAGACCATCATCAACTGGACGATTGGCAAGGGAATTACTGGGGTGTTCACGGTCGCGAGTACAGGCGAATCGTGGGCGCTCAGTGTCGAGGAAAAGGCGCGGCTGTTTCGCTTGACGGTCGCTATCGTCAACAAACGGGTGCCCGTGATCGCGGGGGTTGGCGCGCCTTCGACGCGTGAAGCGATACAACTGGCCGAAGACGCGCAAAAAGCGGGTGTCGATTATCTGTGCGCGGCCCCGCCGAGCTTTGTTCGTCCCACGCAAGATGAGATGCTCGCGCACTACAGTGACCTCGCGCAAGCCACGAATGTGCCGCTGCTGCTCTATAACATTCCGATGCTGGCCGGGAATGTGATTGGTACTCCGGCGGTGAAAACCTTGGCCAAACGGCTGCCGCGCATTGCTGGCATTAAGGATAGCGGAGGAGATCTCACGGTCTTGAATGACCTGCTCCTTGAGCGACGCCCGGATTTTAGTGTGGTCACGGGCATTGATACGCTGGTGTTGCCTGGTTTGTTGGCCGGGAGCCAGGGCGCGATCCTCGGCAGCGCCAATGTGTGTCCCGAATTGTCACTTGAAGTGTTCCGTCTCTTCGCGGCTGGACGATTGCAAGAAGCGTGGGCGGTGCAGAATCGTCTGACGCGGTTTTGGCTCGCGATGAGCTTGGGATCGTTCCCAGCGCCAGTCAAAGCCGCGGTGGAGATGCTCGGTCTGCCCGCCGGTGCGCCACGCCGACCGGTGGCCCCACTGGGCACGGAACAGCGCGCGGCGTTACAACGTGAGCTGCGGGCGATGGGAGTCCTGTAACCGACTGCTTGCAAGTGCTAGCGAATTGCGTTAGCACACGCCTATGACAAATAAGAAAGCCGATCCCTACGTCAATCTCGGCGAATTTCTCCGTCGCCAACGCGAGTTGGCGAATCTCTCCGTGCGCCAACTCGCCGATATGTGTGGCATCTCCAACCCGTATCTGAGTCAGATTGAACGGGGGTTGCGTACCCCGAGCAGCATGATTCTGCAATCGTTGGCGAAGGGGCTCCGGCTGTCCGCCGAGACGCTCTACGCGCAAGCTGGCATTCTCGATCCGGCGGATATGGAAGAAAGTGATGTCATCAAAGCCGTGATGCACGACCCTCATCTGTCCACGCGGCAGCGCGAAATGTTGATCGACATGTATCGCTCCTTCCGCAAGGTCAACGAAGTGTCTTCCTAAAAAAAGCGAGCCGCTGGTCACCCAGGGGACAATTGTCCCGTTCGTAGTGCTTGCAATAGTTAGCGATAGGAGCTAGCGTTAGGGAAATTACCTGGACGCACGCAGTGTGTCCGTAAAGAGGAGGCTCTTATGGCCAATCACGAACAAGCACCCCTGTCGTTTGAGAAATTTTTCACCGATGCCACCAACAATCCTTTCTTGAAAGTCTTCAAGGAACTCAATGCCCCGCTCTGTGGGTCGTTGAAGCAAAGCGCGGCGCAGTATCTGAACACCACGGAAGAGTGGGGGAAGAAAGCGTTGGAGTTGAACGAGAAGCTCACCGCGTGGGCGAAGGAAACCCCGTTGTCGCCGATGTTTGAGACCCAGCGCTCGGTTGCGTCGCAGGTTATTGGCAACTCCATTGCCCTGGCGCGCAAGGCGTGGAAGATCGAGGAGCAAGAAAAGGCGGCCTAAGAAGCGGTTGATCAATTCCTCAGCGACCGTTTCCACAAGCATACTCGCGCTTCGCCAGGCTCAGCACGAACGGGAAATCTTCTCCATTTCCCAGTCCCCCTCCGTTCACCCTGAGCTTGTCGAAGGGTTTTTCAACAGCTTCTCAGCCTTTCCTGTCTCTTGCGTCCCTCTCGCCTGTTGTCGGGGCGGCTTTGCTACCGCCCCTCCGCTTCTCCACTCACACGAGTGATCGCGATCCCGGCGATTATTTGTAAGCGTTCCGGAACGACGATTAACCTGCGTCCATCACGCAGCAACGCTTCCTGCCGTTCGAGTTCCTTGATGTGCTCCGTCACTTTTTGTCGGGAAGCTCCCACCAGATTGGCGAGGTCATCATGCGTCAGTTGCAAGACCAGAATCGTCCCGCGGTCATCGCGCACGCCAAATTTTTGCGCGAGTTCTAAGAGTGCGAAGGCGAGTCGTTGTTGCAACCCAAGCCCCTGAAACCGAGAGTAGCGGTCGAGCAGCGCGGCCCACCGGCTGACGGTACTCGACATGAACCCGCTAAACTCCGTGAACGGGACGCCAAGCAAAGTGGTGACAAAGAGGTCCGGTCGGATGGCCGCGATCCAGCAATCGCTAAACGCTTCGCAGTGAAAGCCACGGGGGGCTTCCGAGAGCAGGCAGGTGATACCAAAAAACTCTCCCGGAGCAATGAGGCTGACCAGTATCTCTTCGCCCTCCGCGCTCCGCAGGGACAGCTTGGCCGCGCCAGCAATCAGCAAATAGAGGAATTGTCCCTGTTCTCCTTCGGCGAACAAGGCGGTTTGCCGTTCCATGCGCTGTAACGTGAGATGAGGGAGGAGTTGCTCAAGTTGACGGTCGGATGCCCACGGCAGGGCTTTGAGTCGTCGGAGCGTTGTCACGTTCAATACGGGAGTGCGAGCCATACGAATTTAACACCGACGGAAAATTTGGCCCTCTCTTCTGTCACTTTTGTGACCGAAAGACAAGTTTTGTGAACATAGACCACGTTTCGCTTTCATTGTACAATCCCCCGCACATTTCAGGGGAAGAGGCACGGATTGCTTTTTCCCACTTCACACATACGGGAGGAGTAGGATGGTACACGCGCGATGGTATTCACGGATCACGGTAGGGGTATTGATGACGAGTTGTCTGTTGCTGTCAGGATGTAGCGAAGATGAGACGATCAAAACGAAGGGACGACAATCCATACAACTGGTCAAATCCTATGCTGCGGAGGAGTTGGGGTTCACTGTCATCTCCAATATCCAGAAAATGTCCGAAGATAGTAATCGGCAGGGAGACAAATGGGACTACAACGACAGCTCGTGGCAGGCTGGGCTTCCCTCACAAAAGGACCTGATGATGGAGAAACTGAGTCAGTTTTTCAATACGTTTCGCCCAAGCGGGGATTATTGGGTGAAATTCACCTACAAAAACAAGGCGGGCGCCCATGAGGCAATGTGGGATGTGAACATCTACACGAAAAAGGTCATTCCGAAAAACGATGTCGCGAAGAGCCTCTCCCCCACGGCGTCGAAACCGTAAGCAACCGAGCCGAGCAGCGAAGCAATCTTTGTTTTGTTGGAGATTGCTTCGTCGTCCGACTCCTCGCAATGACAGTCACCCCCTTAACTTCATGCCATTGCCCGCCTGGGAGAGGGATGCCGCTGTTCTCTTATCCCTTGACCACCATTGGTCTCTCGCAGTGCTGAGGTATCTCTTGTTCCCCGCATGTCGGTCCCATCCAACAGACCAACTTGTCTTGGTTCTGTATCTTTTCCTTGTGCATCGGTTGGCCGCAGTGAAACGGCAGGGGGAGTTTCTGGCCGCACTTCATACAATACAGGGTTGCCATTGAATGTCCTTCAGGTGTTGGACTGAGCATCCGCCGCGAGGGTCGAGGCAAGAATACGGTAGACCGCGCGATTGACAATCAGACTGAGATGGCCACCGGACACTTCCCAGTTCTCTTTTTCGGCGTCAATACAGGCACGCCAATCAACCACCTCGTCCTGCTTGGTGAAGATCGACGTGAAGCCGACGTGGGTGGGGAAGGTGGCGAACATGCTCTGGGCGAAGCGACACGTACAGTGACGGCTGCCACAGGCCGAAGCGCGTGGCGGTTGCTTCTTCCGTAGGGTCTGCAAGCCGCGAAACGCCAGTGGCACGAGGGGATTCACCCGCATCGACCCATCGATCGGCGAACCCAGCGTAATGACGTGGCGAATCTTGTCGGGGAAATTGGTGCCGAGAAAGCGTCCTAACATCCCCCCTAAACTATGGCCAATAACCGTGACTGGCTGTTCCGTCTCTTGCATGATCGTGTCGAGCCGCAACTGTAACAGGTCCCCAGTTTGGTTCGGACAATCGATATTCCAGTCCAGACCGGAAAAATAGGCGCGATAGCCCAGGCGATTGAGCCACCCGGCCATCGTCCACAACGTCCAATCGCCAGCGAGAAAACCGGGAATGAGGAGGATCGGTTGGTTGTGCCCACGCGGGACCTGCCGTCCTAAATAGACGGGGTCGCGGAGGAGCGCACCGAAGTGCATCAGGTAGTCAGGCCCAGAGATCGCCAAGCGCCAGTACATAAGAGGTTCCTGTTCTTTCGCGCAACGAGAGGGAGGACGTACCGCGCGGCTAGGGTCTCGCCTCCGCTAAGGGGCTATGCCATAACATCCATGCTACAGCAATCGGGTAGAAACAAAAAAACTTTACGTGCTCTCCGCTAGCAATGCCCGATAACTTTTGCAAGCGGGGGGAAGGAGCAGAGTAATGGTCACAGTCCATGGCGCGAACATTTCGCCCTTTGTCCGCAAGGTGCGGGTCTTTCTCGCCGAGAAAAATGTCGCCTATACCCTCCAGCCGGTGAATCCGTTTACCGCCGGGCCGGAGTACCGCAAACTCAGCCCGCTCGGCAGGATTCCTGCTTTTCAAGATGACAAGACGACACTGGCCGACTCATCGGTGATTTGCGCGTATGTGGAACGGACGAACCCGCAGCCCGCGCTCTATCCCACGGAGGCCGTGGCCTACGCGCGCGCGTTGTGGTTCGAGGAGTATGGCGACGGGGGACTCGCGCCGATCTTTGGCGGAGAAATTTTCCGCCAGCGCGTCGTCATGCCGCTCTTTTTCAAGCAGCCAGGCGACGAGGCCATGGCCCAGAAAGCCATCGCCGAGAAACTGCCACCGTTGTTCGACTATCTGGAAGGGCAGATTGGTGACAATGCCTTCTTGGTCGGCAACCAACTCTCGATTGGCGACATTGGCGTGGCCACGCAGTTCGTGAACCTCCGCCACGCGGGCGTCACTCCCGATGCCCAACGCTGGCCGCGGCTCTCCCGCTATCTGGCCAGTCTGCACGGGCGTCCATCGTTCAAGGTGGTGATTGAAGAAGAAGAGGCTGCTCTGAAGAAGGCGAAGGGGGAGTAAGGTAATGGCGTGAAGTGAGCGGGCTTCGAAAGTTCCCTCTCCCCAACCGGGGAGAGGGCCAGGGTGAGGGGAGTCCGGTGACCTTTCCTTACACCTCCCCCCACACCGGAGCCCCCGAACATGACACGGCACTCCTCCCCGATGCCACTCCTCCCCCTGCTACTATTCCTCTGCGCCGTTACCGCAGCATGCACGGATCAGCCGCCGCATCCGGCTGACCCGCTGCTCCGTATCCCACGCGGCGCGGCGGCGGGCTACAACCTCCTCCTTATTACGCTGGATACCACCCGCGCCGACCGGCTCGGCTGTTATGGATACGCCAAGGCGCGGACCCCCGTGCTCGACAGCCTCGCCGCCCGTGGCCTGCGTTTTACCGATGCCATCGCCACCGCACCCGTCACGCTGCCCTCGCACGCCACCATCTTCACCGGCCTCTACCCCCCTAATCACGGCGTACGCAGTAACAGTGAATACCAACTGTCCCCGACACCTGTGACCCTCGCCGAACGGTTGCGCGACGCGGGCTACGACACCGCCGCCTTCGTGTCCGCGTTCGTGCTCGACGCCCGCTTTGGGCTCAACCAAGGGTTCGCTCTGTATGATGACGCCGTCGCTACCGCCACGGGACCCGCCTTTCCCGCGCATACGCTGGAACGGTCCGCTCAAGCGGTCACTGACGCCGCTCGTGCCTGGTTCCAGCGGCGCGCATCCGACAAGCCCTTCTTCGCCTGGGTCCACTACTTTGATGCGCATGCGCCCTACGCGCCACCCGCGCCGTTTTCCACGCAATTCGCCGGACACCTCTACGATGGTGAACTCGCCGCCATCGACGCGCAGGTGGGCCACCTGCTGCAAACCGTGGCCGAGCATGGACAGCGCGAACGCACCATCGTGCTCGTCGTCGGCGATCATGGCGAAAGCCTGGGTGAACATGACGAGACTACCCACTCAGTGTTTCTGTATGATGCGGTGATCCGGGTGCCGCTGCTGCTCGCGGTGCCAGGCGTCATCTCGAAGCCAGCGGTCGTCGCCGACCGGGTCGTCTCCACCGCGGACCTCTTGCCGACCGTGCTCGACCTGCTCGGTCTCGACGACGCACCCGCACGTGATGGCGTGAGTCTGCTGCGGCACGTGCCCACGGCCTCCCGTGCCGTATATATGGAAAGCATCTTTCCGTATCTTGAATATGGCTGGGCGCCGCTCTTTGGTTTGCGCCGGTTGCACGACAAGTACCTCCTCGCGCCGCGCCCGGAGTATTATGATCTGCGCGCCGATCCCAGCGAGACCACCAATGTCTTCCCCACGGCGACGGGGGGTAGTCAACACGCCCGTGACGAACTGGCCACGGCCTTGACCGCGCACCTCCGGCAGTGGCCATCGCTCGACGCAGTGGCCACCGCCCCCAATACCCCCAGCCCGGAAACCATCGAGCGACTCCGGTCCCTGGGCTACATTGGGGAGGCCGGACCCACGGGGACCGCTGACCAGGCCGATCCCAAGGATATGGTGACGATCGTCACCACGCTTCAGCAGGCGAATGCGTTGTTAGCGAGCGGTCAGGCGGCCCCGGCCTTGGTCTTGATACGGCAGGCGGAACAGCGATCTCCGCGTGACCGCGCTGTGCTCCATCTGCTAGCGAAAATTCATCTCCGCATGGGAAACCTTGTCGAGGCGGAGGCGGTCCTGCGCGCGTTTACCGCCATCAAACCCAAGGCGGATGTCTCCCTGTTATTGGCGCAGATCATCATGCTGGATGGCCGTCATGCCGAGGCGGAGCGGTTACTGGCCGAGGCGCTCCAGCTTGACCCGCATCACGGGGGTGTGTTGATCGCGCGCGGCGATCTGCGTGCGCGGCAAGGGCGACCAGCCGAGGCGAAAGCTGATTACGAACTAGCACGACAACTGGACCCGTATCGGACCACGACCGTGGCCCGCAATCGTCTCGCGCAACTTGATCAAGCCCGAACCAAGCCCTAGCCCGGACGCGCATTCGCCGGTAGAAGGTTGCAGGCACAGAGGTCGAAGGAAGACATGATGAAAAGGACGAATTGGTCGATCATTGGGGTGAGCCTCGCGTTCATCATGGGACAACAGGCCACCGCGCACGCGATGACCGCGGACGAGGTCAAAGTCAAGCAAGCCATTGCGGATACCATGACGCCAGAGGAATTGGCCGCGTACAAAGAGCGAGTGGCGGCCTATTTCACGCGAAACCCGCCAAACCCATCGGTCATTTTCAACTCACCAGGCGATGGCTGCACTGCGGCTACTCACGAGCTTGGCGCTCTGCCTTACGGACCAATCGCGGATACCACCGTCGGCGCAATAGACAACTATGATCTTCCACTAGACGTAACCGCACCCACGTGTACCGCGGCACCAACGTGCACCGGCGGAGAGGATGGGAGTAGCGGACCACGCGGAGCAATCTTTAGCGGTACGGGTACCGGCCCCGACCGGGCCTGGAAGATTCGCACGGATGCGAACTGTACGCTGACGATCAATATGGACCCCACGGGAGCGCAAGACCTCGCTTTGATCGTGTACCAACCCGCCTGTTCGAGTTCGTTGTCTGATTGCGCCTGCGTGTCAGACGTGAATTCTGGCGGAGGGGCGGAGTTGGTAACTCTCACTGCCACGGCGGGCACCGATTATTTCATCGTCGTGGATGGCTACTCGACCGGAGCGACGCCACCCGGACCGAGTGGGCCTTATACGCTGCAAGTGACGGGGACGGGATGCAATCTGGTGGAGTGTCCCTCGACGCTGGCCCCCCCCATCAGGTGGTGATTGCGAGCGGGGGAGTATCCCCCGTGGGGGTGATCATGCCTACGGGCTGTGCGTGGACAGCGACAAGCAATGCGCCGTGGATCACAGTAAACAGCGGGAGTCCGGGCAATGGCAATGGGGCAGTCGCGTACACGGTCGGGGCCAATGCCGGCCCCAATCCGCGGCGGGGGACGATGACGATCGCAAGCAAGCCCTTTATCGTCTCGCAGAAGACGCCGGTGCCCGCGCCGTGCACGATCAGCGCGAGTGGGCCCGGGTCGCCCATCGCGAATACTGGCGGGGTAGGGAGTGTGACAATCACGGCGTCCACGGGCAGTTGCGCATGGTCGGCGCGAAGTCATGTCCCGTGGATTACGCTGACGCCGCCGACGACAGGGATCGGGGGTGGAAGCGTGGGCTTCACCGTGCTGCCGAATGGAGGAGGACTGCGGAAAGGGCGGATCACGGTGAATGGCAAGCGGGTCACGATCTCGCAGAACTAAGGTGATTTCTGGAAAAGATTGTCCCATGTAGCCCGGATGGAGCGGAGCGGAATCCGGGGTGTTCCGCGCGGAACCTGGATTCCGCTTCGCTTCATCCAGGCTACCCAGAAACGGGATAGTCATTTCGGGAAATCGCCTGAGCACGCCGCGGAATCGAGAGTGAGAACGCACCACCCGCCCCTGAGCCCAAAATAGTGTTCGGTACAAATTGGGCTCTTGTCACCACCTCACAAGGCAAGAGCGGTCCCTCACCCGCTCCGGACTCCAATCCCAACGGGATTGCGCAACACAACCCAGGGTTGCGGAGCTACCCTGGGCTCCGAGCGCGACGCGCCGCTGAGGTGCGGGCAGGGCGCCGCGCTCAACTCGAGACTCAGGTTACGGCATGAAAAGTCGCAACCCCATCGGGGTTGGGGCGGAGACGGGATTCCCAGCCCAGGGTTGGGCCAACCCTGGGCTGGAAAACGCAATCCCGTTGGGATTGAGAAGGGGACCGCGCGGAGGCTTTGAGGGAACGCCGCGTATTCCGAGATCGCCTCCGACCTCCGACGCCTATCAACCTTTGTGCCGAACACTATTGCCCCTGAGCCCCTGGCGGGTGGTGGGATTTAAGCCGCGACCTCTTTGGGCAGTTCGGCGCGCAGATCAGGATGGCGGTCGAGTACACGGAGAAAATTCTCCGTTCCCGTTGGCGGCACGGCTTTCCCGGATTCATAGCGGCGAAACGCGAGGGGCCCGCCGCCAATCATCACGCCCGCTTGTTGTTGCGTCAGCCCCAGTTTTTTGCGGATGCGACGAATCTCCGTGGGGCTCAGCCGATTATCCAGACGCGCTTGAAAATCGGCTAGCACCGGATCCGTGGCTTCTTTATCCGACTTCCTTAGAAACCCTTCTCCGCAGGCGTCACACCACTCCCCCGGCTGCTGATAGGTGAGCACCTGCCCTTTGTAGCGAAAGGACACGGGCTTGGCGTTCCGCTTGAGCGGACCTTCTCCACAAGCAAGGCATTGTTTCATGGTGCGTTCTCCCTCCGTTTTGGTTCCTTCGGATACCCGGCATTATGCCTGTTCATTTTTCTTGAACGACACCAGCCAGTACATATTCGTCTCGCGCTCCTTGGTGAATTTCACGTACAGCTTCATCCTCTTGTACGTGGGACAATATACGTCCTGCCACAGTGTGGAGTCCCGATACCCGGTCATGGACTTCGAGAGGTCACGTGTCCGAAGCGCTTTGATGACCGCGACGATGTCCTCATCCGACACCCGCAGCTCTCGCGCCCCATTTCGTGCTGAGACGGTGACGTGTTCCAGAGTATCGGGGTCAGCAAAGGCCGCTTTGATTTCGTTGAGCTGGTAATGCGCCTTTCGCTTTTCCACGAGGCGATATTACCCTCTGAAGTTCTCATCAATCAAGAAGAGAGTGCGAGGGCCAGAAGAGTTCGGAGTGCGGAGTCGGAGACAGTTCAGAGTGCGGACGGAGGCTCTTACTGCAACGTCGTCGCCTCTCGCGCCATCTCCCGCACGGTGACGGGCACCTTGCGCATGGTGCGTGGCTTCCGGTCATGTTTCTTGAGCCAGTTTCCGATTTGAGGCCAGAGGTGCTTCTGAGCGCTGCTACTCACCACGACCCCGATATGACCGGCGGGGAACACCAGATTCTCTTTATCGTGGCTGCTAATCAAATCGGCCAAGGCCAGGCTAGTTTGGGGGTGGACGACATCATCATGTTCGCCCACCACGTTGAGCACTGGACAGCGGATGTTTTTGAGATCGACCCGCTGACCGCCCACCATGAGTTTGCCTTGAGCAAGCAGGTTGTCGCGAAAGATGTCGGTGGTGACTTCGCGAAAAATTTGTCCGGCTAACGGGACATCGCTGTTCATCCAGCGCTCGAACAGCGCGAAGGTGTCCGCGAACCCGGCGCGCTCCCGATTGCGATAGAGGCCGACATGTTTGTTTAACAAATGGTGCACCGGCGACATCGCCGAGAATCCCATCTTCATAATCCACGCCGGGCAATTGCCGAAGACCCCCGCGACCAGGTTTGGATCAAGCGTCTTCATCAGATTGAAGATGGCGATGTCTTGTTTGCTCATGTCCACCGGCACCGACAAGGGGATGAAATTCTTCACTGCCTCTGGGTGCAGCGCGGTGTACATGGTGCTGAGTAACCCACCGAAGCAGTAGCCAAGGAGTGACACGTGAGACACCCCGCTATGAGCTTGCACGGCCTGCACGGCATTGGCGACGTCGCCATTGACGTAGGCATCGAACCCGCGCCAGGTGTCCGCTTGGGTGGGCGGAATCCAATCCAGCAGATAGACCTCGAAGCCTTGCTGCGTGAGGTTTTTGACCACGCTGAGTGCCGGTTGCAGATCGAGGACGAACGGGCGTTTGATGAGGGCATAGACGATGAGCAGTGGGGTGGCCTGCCGTTTGCCCGTCGCCTGGTAATAGCGCAAACTGGTTTTTCCACCTTCGTAGATCACTTGATACGGTGTGACCGGCGGCGGGTCTTCTTGGACCGGATAGGGTTCCATCGCGCCACGACGCAGGCCGTCGAGAATGCGAACTGAACTCTCAAGCCACGAGGTTGAAAGGTTTTGCAATAGTTGGGACATGGGGACTCTCCTCTGCGGTGGAACGGCTCGCTTCGCTCTATGGCTTACGGCAAAAGTGTCCGTGCCATAGAGTGAGCGTAGCGAACGAGCCATAAGCCATAGGCTATAAGCCATAGGCCATAAGCTGATTTAGGCGGCGGCGCGATCTTCGGCTGTCGAAGTGGGTGTTGAGGTGTGGGAATCGAAGGGGCGG
Source organism: Klebsiella pneumoniae (assembly GCA_945865755.1). GTDB lineage: Bacteria > Desulfobacterota > Binatia > Bin18 > Bin18 > JABFSC01. The sequence continues at coordinate 7,455 of CAMBFS010000026.1, read as the reverse complement.
AGCCGGTTGAGTGTCACACGAGGAGCCGTTTTCGGCGTCGCTTCGGTGCTCTTGGCTTCTAACATGGTCACGCGTTCCGTGAGCGCTTGGACCTCTACCATGGTCGGGATGCCGATACCTTGTCGCGGACTGGTCGTCACCAGCTTGGTTGCTGAGGTGCCCAGTTGCTGCAAGCGGAGCATCTGATTGGCCATGGTGCTGACGGTGGTCCCGAAGAGGGGGGTGCGATAGAGCGAATCCACCGCCGCGGTAGCGACGCGGATGCTGGCGTCATAGCCTTTCCAGGCTGTGGTGGTCACATCTTTTTCTTGGCCGAGGCCGAACGCCCAGCGGGTTCCGGCAAGTGGAAGATCAAAGGTCAACGTTTTGTATGCGGTGAAGACATCTTCGATCGTTTTCGTAAAATACGGGTCTGACATTGTTCTCCTTAATCCTTTCGCTGTCTGTTGAGTAAGGTACGACAGCCTGTGAGGTGAAACAACCGAACTCTCTTATATCCTCGTCACCTACGTGACGAACTTTACATTTGCGCGGAGAATATCAGTGATTTTTGTCGTCTTGGTGACAACTGTATGAAGTTGCCATGACCGTTCACCTGACCGTCTAACCTAGCAAAATGGACGCCGTGCGTTCCTTTCCCCAGGAGGCAAAAAAGAACGTGAAAATACTCAAGTTTTTTTCGTGCCGAGAAAACCCACCATGGAAGTTGCTGCTGGGGCAGCAGGCGTGGTGGTTTTGAGGCAGTATTCAGTATCCCCAATTCCTTATTTTTCATTCTCTTCGCTTGCCTCTACCCCTCGCAAAGGGATCGGCGTAGAATCCGCGACCAAAAGAGGGGAGGCGACATGGAGACACGGACGCGGTGGACCATCCTCTGGTTCTTGGTGCTCATCAGCGTGGTACGCAGCATGGACGCGGTCAACTTCTCGGTGGCCGCTCAGCAGATCATGCCGGAGTACGGGTTCAGCAACGTGCAGATGGGGATGCTGTACACCGTCTTCACTGCTGGTTATGCGCTGTTTCACATTCCCGGCGGCTGGTTGGCGGACACGGTTGGCCCGCGCCGCATCCTGACGCTGGCGATTCTGTGGTGGTCGGTGTTTACCGCGCTGACGGCCTTTGCCGGGGACGGATGGCTGGCGAGCCTCTGGGGGCCGCTGTCGTCCTTTATGATTATTCGCTTTTTGGTTGGCCTGGGAGAGGGCGCGGCGTATCCGAACTCGAATCGCGCGGTGGCCAGTTGGATGGCTCCCGGCGAACGGGCACGAGCAGCGGGGTTGGTGCTGGCTGGTGTGGGGGTTGGGTACGGACTGGCTCCACCGGTCGTGTCGTGGATCATGGTGCACTACGGGTGGCGTTTCGCTTTTTATGTCTTTGGCTTCGTGGGGATCGTGCTTGCGGTTGGGTGGTACCGTTTCGCGACGGACCAGCCCGAGGAGCATCCTGGCGTGTCCGCCGCGGAACTAGCGCATATCCGTAGCGATGGTGCTCGCGTGGAGAGAACGCCAACTCCGTGGAGGGCGATTCTGACGCATCCGAATGTCTGGCTGCTCATGTTCGCTAATTTTGGCTTTGGCTATGGCATCTATATTTTCCAGTCGTGGTTTTATCTCTATCTGGTCAACGTGCGCGGCTTTTCCATCATGCAGGGCGGGCTGCTGACGACGTCACCGTTTATCGCGGTCTCGCTGCTTGGCCCCCTTGGCGGGGTCTGTTCGGATGCACTGGTGAAACTCTACGGCCTGACGCTGGGGCGACGTGCGATCGCTATTAGCGGATTTCTCCTGGCCGCCTTCTGTATGTATACCGGAGCCCAAGCCGAGAATTCATATACCGCGGTGGCGTTGTTATCGCTGGGCGACGGCTTCTTATATTTTGGTGCGGCGGCCATTGTCGGGACGAACATCGACATCGCAGGGGCGCATTCGGGAACGGTGTATGGGTTGACCGCGACGCTCTTGCAGATTGGTGGAGCAATCGCGCCTACCCTCACCCCCATCATTGCGGAGCGTTTCGGCTGGGAGGCCGCGCTCCAGTTCGCCGCGCTCCTGGCGTTGTTCTCGGCGTTCCTATGGCTGTTTATTGATGCCGCGAATAAGATTGTGCCATCCCGCGAGCAGCTACCCCAGGCCGAGCCGATCGCGGTTGTGCGGTGAAGAGGGAAGAGGGCAAAAATCAAAAATCAAAAGGCAAAAGTAAAAAAAGGGACATGGAATGAAACTTGAAGAGATGGTGCAGGAATTGTGGGATCGAGAGAAGATCAAAGAGCTGACGTATCAATACGGGTTGGCGATTGAAGCACAGGATGAGAATCGCATGGCGAACCTGTTTACCGAAGACGGATCGGTGGACTTCAGCTCGCTGGGGCGTGGAATCACCAAAGGGCATGCGGCGCTCAAAGAGTTTTACCGTGGGACGTGGCCGCTACGGGTGAAGCCGTTCTTCACGAATCACGTCATTCAGATTACGGGCAACCGCGCGACTGGAATCTGTTCACTGGAAAATCGGGCGACGCGCGGGGATGAAAGTCTGATTGGTGCCGGGCGGTTGCATGACGAGTATGAGAAGGTCAACGACGAATGGAAGTTCAAGGCACGCCGTGTCGAAATGTTCTACCTGGTCCCGCTCTCCGAAGGCTGGGCGAAGGCGTCGGGGCCGGGGAAGCTGTGAGAACAGTAGCCAGTAGTCAGTAGCCAGTAGTCAGTAGTCAGTAGTCAGTAGGAAAATGGGTGCGTTGCTTACGAGGTTTGGTAAGCGTAGCGAGACTGCTTCCAGGTTCCCTCTCCCGGCTGGGAGAGGGCTAGGGTGAGGGGGATTGAGTGAATTTTCCTTTAATTTTTACGGTACGCCATGAATAACCATGAATCCTTGACTCTTGTTGCCACCTACCGCCGCACGTTACACGCCTCGGTGGAACGCGTGTGGGAAAACGTGCTCGATTGGGAACACTTGCCGTGGCTGCATCGCACTGCGTTCGCCGCCGCGGAATTGGTGGAGCAAACGCCGGAATCCTGGCGTGCGTGGGTGACGCTGACTCCCGCGGCAAGAGGGAAACGCGCGCTGATTGAAATCCAAACGGATATGCCGAACCTGCGTTATTGGAGTCGGACGCGCGACGGCCAGGGCGCGGGCTCGGAAGTGCTCACCATGCTCGCTCCGGTTGACGAGAGCACAACCAACATCGTCGTTGAATTTCGCGCGCCCTCGCTTCCACCTGAGAAAGCTCACGCCGTCGGAGCTGCGTATCTGCAACTCTACCAACGTCTGTGGGATGAGGATGAACGCATGATGATGCGTAAGCAGATGCTCCTCGATAAGGGGTGGGGGGTCAGTTCGGAGTTGAAAACAGTTCGGAGTTTGGGAAAGGGTCGGAGTAGATTGATGCGTAAAGCATTTCTTTTGCTGCTGTTTTTCTCTTTTTGCCTTTTGCCCTTTGCCTTTTGATTTTTGATTTTGTCTTCATTCCTCAATATAGAGAAGCAACTCGGACAGTCGATGAATCACCAAGTCGGCGTCCACTTCCCACGACGGCGTGCGGCCATTGGTGAGCAGCACCGTCCTTGCCCCCGCCGCGCGTCCGGCATCGGTATCATGGCGATAATCGCCCACCATCACCAGATGTTCGATTCGAACCTCCAATTGTCGAGCGGTGTAATGCAAACAGACCGGGTCTGGTTTGGGTGGCGTATCCTCGCGCGCCACAAGGACATCGACGGTGATGTTCAACCGTTGACACACGGCCAGTAACGAGGCGCGACTGTTACGTGTGACAATAGCAGTGGGTAACCCCATTGCTTGCACGGTTGCGAGCGTTTCTTGCGCTCCATCATTCCACCCGACATTCTCGACGCCATCTTGCTCGAAGGCATCGATAAGATGGAATGCGTGTCGTTGCTCTTCTGGCGGAAGCGTCGCCACCCATTTGAGAATGTCGCCTTCCGGAAAATGTAACTGTTGCCGAAGGCGCGTGAAATCGAGATACGGGCGTGTCAGCGTGCTATCGAGATCAAAGGCGATGGCGTGGAGCGGATAGATGGAGCCGTGCAACTGTATTTTTCGTGGATGCCGCATGGGGAAGAGCGTAAAACGTAAAACGCAAAGCGTAAAGTGTCAGAGGAACTCCGAACTGCCCTCAACTCCGAACTCCGAACTGCCCCAGGGTTCTTGTTTCCACGCGGATGACGTGACACATGCAGGGGAGCGCGGTGACATTTTTTGAGCGCAAAGGAGAAGAGAAAAGATGGCGACCAATGGAAAACTACGGTTCGGGCTGTGGTACGACTTTCGCAACCCGCCAGCGTGGAAACGTCCGTATGACCAACTGTACAGCGAGATTTTCGAGCAAATTGCGTGGGGTGAGCAGCACGGCTTCGAGGATATTTGGCTCTCCGAGCATCACTTCATTGAGGATGGCTATTCGCCCGCACTGATGCCGATTGCCGCGGCTGTTGCCGCACGCACCAAGAAGATTCGCATTGGGACTAGTGTTGTGCTGATGCCGTTTTACAATCCGGTCCGGCTGGCTGAGGATGCGGCGACCGTGGATGTGATTTCCGGTGGTCGCTTCGAGCTGGGTGTTGGCGTTGGCTACAAAGTCGAAGAGTTCGAGAGCTTCGCGGTCTCAAGCAAGGAGCGCGGTGCGCGCACCAACGAGGGGTTGGAAATTATCCGTCGCTTATGGGAAGGCGAGACACTGACCTTCAAGGGAAAATACTACGAGGTCAACAAAGCGAAACTGACGCCGGAGCCGATTCAGAAGCCACGCCCACCCTTGTGGGGTGGCGGGTTTACCCCGCCGGCGATTCGTCGGGCGGCCAAGTATACGGACGGCTATATTGGCATCACCATTAGTAAAGAGCTGCTCCAGCAGTATGTGACCGCGCTGGAGAAAGTCGGCAAGCCGACCACCAACCTGCGATTGGCTGGTGGTCACATGTGGATGATTCCATCGACTGACCCGGAGAAAACCTGGAACGAGGCGGCGGACCATGTGATCTATCAGATCAATCAGTATGCCGCCTGGTCAGAAAAAGCGGGCATGCCGTTGTTCCCGGCCATTCGGGACCGAGCGCACCTGCGTGAAGTCGGCATTCTCAATGTGGTCGATGTCGAGACCTGTATTAAAACGATCCGTGCGTCGGCCACGGAAGCACCGCTGACACACTACTATTCGTGGACCCTGCCGCCGGGTCTCCCAGCCAAATGGGCGCAGACTCACCTGGAGTTATTCGCGAGCAAGGTGATTCCCGCGTTTCGCTAAATGCCTCCTCACCGCGGCAACTGTTCAAGCACGGCGCGTTCGGTCGCGGTGAGGTCTTCTAACAGTACGGGTGTCGCTTCGATAAGTCCTTGGGCATCGGCCAGGTCCTGGAGGCGTTTCGAGCGGCGACGATCTGGATCAGCGGCGGCACGCAGTTTCTCATGGAGAAGATCGACACGACGAATAACCCGCAGTCGCACATCTTCCAGCGTCACGTCCTCGGCGCGGGTAATGGCTCCTCTCAGGGCTGGATCATCGGTGAATTGGACCGGAGTGCCTTCCGGTCCAGCCCAATTTTCGGGGTGGCTAAAACGGCCGGTCAAGGTAAAGCCCGCTTCTTCAAGCTGAGGACGCGGAATCTGGCCATACGTGGCCACTGCTACATCAATGTCGAGGGTTGTGCGCGGCTCGGTTTGATGGACTTGAATGGCGATGCCACCAATGATGGCGTAGGACACGCGTGCCTCGGTGAGCACCCGTGCCAGCGCTAAAAGAGCAGGACGTTTTGTCCGTTCCATTTCGCCTCGTAACCAAAACCACTGGCGGTCAAGAAGAAATCCGGTTTCAAGTCCAGGTTCTGTCACGCCGGTGAAGATAGCACGAGGAGGGGGAGACAACCAGCTTGCGGACACGTAGCGTTTTCATGGACAAGGATAAGATACACGGAGTAGAGAGGGGCTAACTCCGTCCACAGAACATTGGCACACTTCATAACCGAGAGTGAGAAATCCCCCCTAGCCCCCCTTTGACAAAGGGGGCCGCGCGGAGCGCGGGGGGATTTTGCGCGGCACTGTGCCACTTGTGTGTGGTTCGATTTAGTGGTCGACCACACTGATGTTGAGGGGTTCACCGCCATGAGAAACGAGGACCGTCGATGACCTTTGATGAAATCTTGAATCAAGTGCGAGGGTTGTTGGAGCGTGAAGGACGGGTAGCCTACCGTATCCTGAAGCGACGATTCTCACTAACCGATGACGACGTGGAAGATATCAAAGCGGATATCCTCGACGCGAAACGCCTGGCGATTGATGAGGACGGCAAGGTGCTTGTTTGGGCGGGAAAAGGGGTAAATGGGGAAACGGATAAACGGGGAAAAGGTGAAGGCAGTCTAGAGTCTAGTGCCTAGCGTTTGGAGTCCAAAGACAAGCCCCTAGCACCCAGTCCCCAGCCTCCAGAAGCCGAGCGTCGTCAACTCACTGTCATGTTCTGTGACTTGGTGGGTTCCACCGCGCTCTCCGGTCAACTCGACCCCGAAGAACTGCGCGAGGTGGTGCGCGGCTATCAGCAAACCAGTGCCGCCGTGATTGAACGCTTTGGCGGTCACATTGCGCAGTATCTGGGCGATGGCTTGTTGGTGTACTTCGGTTATCCCGTCGCGCATGACGATGATGCGGCTCGCGCTGTGCGAACAGGACTAGAGATTATTCAAGCATTGCAGCGCCTTTCTTCTCCCTCGCCCTTCCAGGGAGAGGGTCGGGGTGAGGGTCGTCTACAATTATCTTCATCAAATTCCCCTCACTCTAATCCTCTTGCCCAAGGAGCGAGGGGATTACAAGTCCGCATCGGCATCCACACTGGCCCCGTCGTCGTTGGGGAGATGGGTGGTGGCACAAAGCGTGAACAACTTGCCCTCGGTGAGACGCCGAACATCGCGGCTCGCATCCAGGGGTACGCTGAGCCTGATACTGTCGTCGTCAGCGCGGTTACCCATCACTTGGTGGAAGGCTTGTTTGAGTGTGAAGACCGTGGGCAGTCCACACTCAAAGGGATAGCGACCCCGCTGACGCTTTATCGGGTGCTCAAAGAGGAAGAGGCCCAGAGTCGGTTTCAGGTGGTCGCACGCAAAGGGCTCACTCCGCTTGTGGGAAGAGAGCCTGAGTTTGGCCTGTTGCGTGATCGTTGGGCACGCGTGAAAGAGGGTGAAGGGCAAGTGGTCTTACTGAGCGGCGAGCCGGGTATTGGGAAATCGCGGTTGGTCGAGGCACTTAAGGACTCTCGCAAACGGGAGGGGGTGAGCTGCCTGGAATTGCATTGCTCGCCGCATCACCGGGTGCGATTCAAAGTGCGGGGGCAGAGCCCCATCAGGCTGCCGCCGCGAGCTGTCCCCAATAGGAGTCCCAGTCCTCATTCGCTCGGACCACCCGCAGGGCGAGCATCGGTTCCACATGCTCCGCTTTCCACCAGGCCCCAGGTAA
>CAMBFS010000025.1 GCA_945865755.1 Klebsiella pneumoniae | reverse complement strand
GGTTTCTTCTTTTCAGCCTCCTGGTAGCATGGATACTGCCTGTGACCTAGATGAGGCGAAGAGTCCCAGGAAGCCGCACGGGAGTTGTTTGGGATTCAAATTCCTGTGTAATTTTGCAGTTCAATGTCTCAGTTCTAGAGATGCACCCTTATGACTTCGCACTCGCCAAGGTATGGGCGGGCGTGAGCGCGCACTGCAAAAGGCGAGGCCGACGATTGGAAGCAGGTGACGCATGGATCATGGCTACGGCTGCCCATCGGAAGATACCCCTGCTCACCCACGACAGTGACTTGGTTGGCCTGGAGATCCCGGATGTCACTGTCATCTCCTACTTCAATCAGACAACAACGACGAGTGGGTGATCGAAGCCCCCCCCTTTCTCCTGTTCTCCGATTCTCCCACTCTCCGATTCTCCGGTTCGTTCTTCTTTCCCTAAGCCTGGCTCCAAGAAAACAGCACATGCACTTTCTACGTTTCATCCAGCGTGTTACAGGTTCCCCGTCATGCAAACCGTGAAGATTGAACCAAATTACAAAGTTTCCATCCCTAAAGAAGCTCGGGAATCTTTAGGGTTGAAAATTGGCGACGAAGTGAAAATCACTCTCCGACCCGCCAAAGCGCAAACAACCTATACGCCAACCGCCCGCGAACGCCGCGCCATTGAAAAAGGCCGTGAGGAAATACGCAAAGGAAACTCCTACACCCTCAATGAATTCCGCAACTGGCTCTTGGGAAGTCCACATAAAAAAGCCAGCGCAAAAAAGTCTCAAGCGCGCGCCAAGACCCGAACGTGAAGGTCTGATACGCGCGCTTGAAGAAATGGCGGGCGACCCCTTTCCCTACTCATGAGCGGTTTTCGCTTGGGCACGCATAGGTTCTTTGCCGACTTTACCCTTCTCCCTAACCCTCTCCCTTGAGGGGCAATGGCATTAAGTTAAGAGGGTGCCTGTCATTGCGAGGAGTCGGACGACGAAGCAATCTCCAACAAAACAAAGATTGCTTCGCTGCTCGCAATGACACGGTTGCTTAACTTAATGCCATTGCCCACAAGGGGAGAGGGGACCTGAAAAAGCTCTCTTCATACCAGGGGAAACCGCTATAAGACACGCTAACTGAATGCCATTGTGCTGTGGGGGAGGGGGAAAGGGTAGCCCTCAAGCCAAGAGCCTGTGGCCTAGCGCCTAGCGTTGTTCTATAAAGGCTGGCGACAATCGCACGACACAAGGAGGGCGTTATGGCTGGAGCACTTGATGGGATCAAAATTCTGGAGCTGACCCGTGTTGGCCCAGGAGCATTTTGCACGATGATGTTGGCCGACATGGGCGCGGAAGTATTGAAGATCGAAGCCCCACCGTCAGGCAAGTTAGCGGGCTCCGGTGCTTCGCCGAAACCCGAAGACGCGCGTAAATTGGCCACCAGTTTTACCAATCGTAATAAGAAGAGCATGACCCTCAACCTCAAGGATCCCGCCGGGCAAGCCATCTTGCAGGACCTGGCGAAAACCTACGATGTGCTGGTTGAAGGCTTTCGGCCAGGGGTCATGCAACGGCTCGGTGGCGATTACGAGACGCTCAAGAAACTGAACCCCCGCTTGATCTACTGCGCGTTGAGTGGCTATGGGCAGGATGGTCCCTATCGTGATTACCCCGCGCATGACTTGAACTACCTCTCACTCGCTGGCATGGCGAATCTCATTGGCCCGCCCGAAGGTCCACCATCAATCCCGCTCAATGTCGTGGCGGATTACGCTGGCGCGTCGATGCACGGCGTGACCGGTATCATGTTCGCCCTGTTCGCGCGTGAGCGGACCGGCAAAGGCCAGTTTGTCGATGTGTCCTATCTCGACACCACGATTTCATTGCTAGCGGCGACGCCGAACGTGCGTGATTATTTCGCCGACGGGGTCATGCCTGGTCGCGGGAAAGGAGTGTTTGGTGGCGGCTATGCCTATTACGGCTTCTACAACACCAAGGATGGGAAGATGATTACCATTGGCTGCACCGAGCCGTGGTTGTGGGAGAATCTGTGTGATGCCATCAATCGCCCAGACCTGAAAGACTGCGGCATGAAAGCTGGCGATTTCTCTGGCTATACCAACGAACGGCACATTTACGCACGGGCGGAGTTACAGAAAATTTTTCTCACCAAAACCCGTGAAGAGTGGTTCGACATGTTGACCAAGGCCGATGTGTGTGTCGGCAAGGTGTACGACGTGCCCGAAGTGTTCCAAGACCCACAAGTGCGACATCGCCAAATGGCAGTGGAGTTAGACCATCCAGTCGCGGGCAAAGTCACACAGGCTGGCATCGCGGTGAAACTCTCCGATACCCCCGGCTCGATTCGTTCGTTCGCCCCGGCGCTGGGAGCCAGTACGGACGAGGTCCTGCGCGGCATCGGCTACAACGACGCGCGGATCACGGAGTTGCGGGAGAAGCGAATCGTCTAGAAAAGGGGTCAAAGGGGAAACGGGTCAAAGGGGAAACGGGGTCAAAGGGGAAACGGGTCAAAGGGGAAACAGGAAGAGGAACTTTACCAAGATCGCTTCCCCCTTTTTCTTTTTTACCCTCTTTCCCTTTTACCCCTTTACCCTCTTCCCCTTATTCGTTTCGCCGATGCGTCTCTCCTTCGACCTGGGCACCCTGGTCCTGCGTGATCCGCCGGCAGGGTTTCAGCCACCACCGTGCTTTCAATGGGATGGGCGCGTCGATCGCTGGCGTGCACAGGCGTATCACTACCGTGCCGTCGTCGAACAGTTCAAGACCGAGCGCATCCAGTACGACAATGCCGCTCCCGCTTATCACACCCTCAAACTCGCCAGCCGTCTGACCCAAACCCCACATCCGTTTCAGACCGAAGCACTCGCGGCGTGGAACACCGCCGGGCGCCGCGGCGTGATTGTGCTGCCGACTGGCGCGGGCAAAAGCTATGTCGGACAGATGGCCATTGAAACGGTGCAGCGTGGCACCCTCGTCGTCGCGCCCACGATTGACTTGATGAATCAATGGTACGACCTGCTCTGCGCCGCATTTGATACGCAGGTGGGTTTGATAGGCGGCGGTTATTATGAACCACAAGATGTGACTGTCACCACGTATGACAGCGCCTACAATCATGCGGACCGTCTCGGCAATCGCTGGGGCTTGGTGATCTTCGACGAATGTCACCATTTGCCCGGTGAGATGTATAGCCACGCCGCCGAGATGTGTCTGGCCCCGTATCGGCTGGGGCTCACCGCTACACCAGATCGCACCGATGGCCGCCACGCCTTGCTTGATCACCTGATTGGTCCGCAAGTGTATGTCAAAGGAATCAAGGACCTCGCGGGCGATTACTTGGCGGAGTATGTGGTGGAGAGGATCAAAGTCACCCTGACACCAGCGGAAGAAGAAGAGTACAAACGCACCCGCGGCACCTTCTCGAATTTCATTATCGACCACGGAATCGTATTGGATGGCCTCGCGGGCTGGCACCACTTTGTGCGCGAAAGTGCCAGGAGCAGCAAAGGCCGTCAAGCGATGCTCGCGCATCAGCGGTCCAAGAAGTTGGCGCTCGGTACCTCGGCCAAACTACGCACCCTCGATTTTCTCTTGAAGAAACATGCCCGTGAGCGGGCGATCATCTTTACCAGCGATAACGACACCGTCTATGCGGTTTCCGCCGCGTTTCTGATTCCGGCGATCACGCATCAAACGCCGACCAAGGAGCGGAAAGAAATTCTCGAAGGTTTCAATCGCGGCGACTATCTCGCGCTCGCGACTTCCAAGGTGCTCAACGAAGGCGTCAATGTGCCAGAGGCAAGCGTGGCGATTATCTTGTCTGGCTCCGGCTCGGTCCGCGAGCACGTGCAACGCTTGGGTCGCATATTGCGCAAACGGGAAGGGAAGCAAGCGATTCTCTATGAGGTCATCACCGCTGGGACCGTCGAAGAACGCATCAGCCAACGGCGACGACAGCATGATGCGTATCAGTAGCGTATGGCTCTTCCTTGTATTTCCCCGCCGATGTTGATAGCTGAGCGGTCATCGCCGTAAAGAAGGAGAGCAACACAGTGGCAGCACCGATCTATACTGAAAACGTCGCGGAAGTTGCCGGGAACAAGATGCACTTCTTGCAAGGGGGCATTGGCGAACCGATGCTTATTTTGCATCGCGATGTCGGCAATCCCGGCTGGCTCCCATTTTATGAACAACTGGCACGCAAGTTCGCGGTGTACGTGCCGTCGCATCCCGGCTTCGACAAATCCGAGCGCCCGGACTGGATGCGCAACGTGCGCGACCTCGCCGCGGTCTACGCCTGGTTCCTCAAGAGCCAGAAGCTGGATTCCGTGCATGTCGTGGGTCTTGGGTTTGGCGGCTGGATCGCCGCCGAACTCGCCACCATGAATCACTCCCTCTTCAAGAAGATGGTGCTGGTGAGCGCGATGGGCGTGCAACCCCATCGTGGTGAGATTCTCGACCAAGTTCTTCTCTACACCACGGACTACATCGCCGCTGGCTTCGTTGATCCCACGAAAATGGAGCAACTCTACGGCAAAGAGCCGGAGATTGAACAACTTGTGACTTGGGAAATCAACCGAGAAATGGTCACCCGCATCGCCTGGAAGCCCTATATGTTTAATCAATCCCTGCCGGTACTGCTGGGGGGAGTCGATACCAAAACCCTGATCGTGTGGGGCAAGGAAGATAAAGTCGCGCCGCTCAATTGCGGCGAACGGTACATGCAGGCGATGCCGCACGCGCAGTTGGTCACGCTCAATCGCTGTGGCCATTTTGTCGAGGTCGAAAAGGCCGATGATCTCGCGCAACTGGTCCTGCAATTTCTCGCGGAGCACTAATCGTCGGCCACAGTGAAGGTGAGGAGTCATTGCGAGGAGCAGCGCGACGAAGCAATCTCGCATGAGTCAAGGAGCAAAGACAAAGATTGCTTCGCTGCGCTCGCAATGACCACCCCTCATCTTCATCGTGGTGAACTACTAATCGTCGGGAGGACGTTATGCACTTGATGTATTTCACTGAACAGCCGATGTCCGTCTATCCAGAAGAAGAAGGGGAGAAGTTTGGCTACACCGCGCTGCTCTTCCCCAATAAGTTCTTCGATCGTCAGGTCGCCAGCCGTCTCTATAATGAGCGACTCGAAGAGTACGTCTACGCGGAAGAGATGGGCGTGGACGGCATCATGCTGAATGAGCATCACAACGCGCCGTTTTGCATGCAAGCGAAAGTGAACATCTTCGCCTCGATTCTCGCGGGCATGACCAAACGCGTGAAAATCGTGCTGCTGGGCAACCCGTTGCCAATCTCGGATAACCCCGTCCGGCTGGCTGAAGAACTGGCGATGATCGACCTCGTGTCAAAAGGACGGCTGGTGTCGGGCTTCGTGCGCGGTGGTGGCGTGGAGTCCCTCGCCACCAATGCCAACCCGGCGTTCAATCGCGAACGCTTTAATGAAGCCCATGACGTCATCATCAAAACATGGACCCAACCTGGGCCGTTCCGTTGGGAAGGCAATCATTACCAACTCCGTGTGATTAACCCGTGGGTGCTGCCACTGCAACAACCGCATCCCCGCGTGTGGATTCCTGGTGTCGCCAGTCGCGAAACGATTATCTGGGCGGCGGAGCATGGCTATCCGTACATCATTCTCAGCGCGCCGATCGACGAGAGCAAGAAGATTTGGCAGCTCTATGATGAGACCGCCGACCGCGCCGGATTTACCGCCGGGCCTGAGCATCGGGGCTATCTTGTGCGCTGCCATGTCGCGGAGACTGAGGAAAAGGCCGTACAGAACGCCAAGGAATTTATGTGGATGCAGGGCGAGTTCACGGGGCTCACGCATCCGTTGTGGGCGGCTCCAGCAGGCTATCTTGGGGAATGGGGCCGCAAACCGCTCGCGGAATTTCGCGTTGGCCGCCGCAAGCAGAAGATGCCCTCTTTCGAGAAACAACTGGCGTCGATGTCGCTCATCGCGGGCACACCGAAGCAGGTCATCGAGAAACTCAAAGTGATTCTGGAAGAGACGCGTCCGTCGATTCTCTCGTTCTGGGGGAATGATGGCAAAGTCAACCACGAAGACTCCAAAACGTGCATCCGTCTGCTTGGGCAGGAAGTGATGCCGGCGGTCCGAGAAATCGGCGATACGTTAGGGCTGAAGAGTCCGTTCGAGGTGAATACGCCGGTCAGTCTCGCGTACATGCCGAAGAGAAACGAGGTGGTCGCGGCGGCGTTGTAACAACACACACGTCCCTCTTCCTGAACGGGAGAGGGAGAAAAGGAGGGTTTTATGGGCGCGGCAGAGAACAAGCAGTTAATTCAGGACGTCTTCGCGGCATGGGCCAAAGGGGATGGCGGGGCGTTCTTTAACATCCTGGCCGATGACGTGCGGTGGACGGTGATCGGCTCTTGCCCGGTCTCGCGCACGTACACCAGTAAGCAAGCCTTTCTTGAGGGAGCCACCAAACCGCTCAGCGCCAAGCTGGCGGGTCCCATTCAGCCGACCGTCCGCAACATTATCGCCGAGGGTGACAATGTCGTCCTGCAATGGGAAGGCAAAGCCACCAGCAAATCCGGGAAACCGTACAACAATAACTATTGCTGGGTGATGAAGATCGGCAATGGCAAGGTGACGGAAGGAACGGCGTATATCGACACGGAGTTAGTGTCGGAGTTGTGGAAATCGTAAGGGCATTGCGCGATTGAGTCATCGGGTCATCGGGCCATTGAAGACAAGATTGGCATCACCCAATGCCCCGATGACTTAATGGCCGGATGACCCAATGCCCCGATGACTCAATGAGTTGACCGGACCGCACCGCTCTACTATTGTCGCCGCACCATGACTGAACAGCAGAACAGCACGATCGGGGTTCCAGGCACGGAAGAACGGTTGGCCCTCGCCGATGTCGAGGAACGACTCCGCCAGGTGCGTGGACGCTGGAATTTTCACACCGCGCAGCATCATCTCTATCGCCTGGGCACCGCCCTCGCCTTGGGCTCCGCCCTCCTTATTGTCTGTACTTTCGCATTGTCTCCCTTGCTGTTTACCCTCCTCTCCTGGCCAGTGCTGCTTCTGCTCGCTTTCTGCTTCCTCTTTTTCATTCGTCGCGGGGTTGGAGACTGGGCTGATCTCAATACCATCGCGCGTCGCGTGGATACGCGGGTGGGCTTGAAGGAGCGACTCGCGACCCTCGTGGCCCAACTCACAAATGGTGTGATCGGCAAACCGTCGCCCTCGCCGTTGTGGCCCCATCTCCTGGCCGAGAATACGCGACTCCTCGACGAATGGCCGGTGAAAAAGGTCGCGCCCTCGCGCATTCCCTGGAGCATGGTGCCATTTCTGCTCGCGCTGCTGCTGATGGTTTTCATTACGTCCATCCCCATGCTTTCGGAACGGTCCGTCCAAGCGCCGTTCTCGCCGGAGAATCTGGCCACGGTCTTGGGCGATTTACCCAACCGCGCGGGGGAACTGCTTGATCGGCAACTCTCCTTACTGCCCGATACGCCGAAGCAGTGGGGCGGTGGGACACTGTTCGATACGCCGCAAAATGACGGAAAAAAAGCGCAAGACGCGCTTGAGCAGGGCAATCCTGAAGATCAACCGCAACCTGAGAACGGCGACAACACCCCCGCGCAGTCGCTGGCCTCCTTGCCGCAAGCATTGCAAGAGAAGATTCGCCAGGCGCTCCAGGGGCTGCCGGATAAACCGAAACCCCCAACACCAGAGGGGCAAGCGGCGGAACAAGACCAGCGGTTGGCGCAGCAAGCGAGTAAGGAACAGAAGTCTCCAAGTGCGAGGATGGAAGGACAAAGCCCGGAGTCAGGCGGGCAGTTGCCGAATAACTCACCAGGGCGCGGCGACAAGAAGAAAGATGGTCCGACCAGCGGCAAGAACTCAGGCGCGGCCATGTCCATGCCCTCGCTCGGCACTGGCCTGCAACAACTCCAACATGCGCAGCTTGAACGGAAAAACGCCAAAGGCGCCTTTCAACCCGATAGTCCGCAGATGCCAGGACAGGGCGGGCAAGCCGGAGAAGGCGGTCCCGGCGCGGGGAGTGGCACGGACCCCCGTCTCTATGGTGAGGAAAAGATCACTGGCAAGGGTGGTCAGACCTTCCAGCTCGCGCTGGAAACCACCCATAAAAAGAGCCAGGAAGGGGAGCTGGACCCGGACGAGAAGGATACCGGCGGTATTATTGAAAAATCGACCAAGGGCCTCAGCCAAGCGCAGTCGCTTGACGATGCGATTCGCAAGTCGCAAGTGCCCGCGGAGTATGAAGATATTGTGAAACGTTTATTCGTGCGAGGAGAATCACGGTGAGTGAAGCACCAGCTACCCAAATGATCGCCGATTTTCAACAGACCGTCCGCCGCATTGAGACGGAACTGGCCAAGGCCGTGATCGGGCACGAAGACCTGCTCCGTAACATCTTGATCGCCTTTTTCGCCGGCGGCCATGTGTTGATCGAGGGCGTGCCCGGTACTGGCAAAACCTTGATCGTGCGTTCGCTGGCCGATGTCTTCAACCTCAGCTTCAACCGCATTCAGTTCACCGTCGATCTGATGCCCGCCGATATTACTGGCACCCGCATGGTGATGGACCGCGACGAGGGGCGGCGCGAATTCGTCTTTGTCGAAGGGCCGATCTTCTCCCACGTGTTGCTGGCGGACGAGATCAACCGCTCCACGCCCAAGACCCAGGCCGCGCTCTTGGAGGCGATGGCCGAACAACAAGTGACGGTCGCGGGCACCACCTACCGTCTCGCGCCACCGTTCTTCGTGCTCGCCACGCTCAATCCCATTGAGATGGAAGGCACCTATCCGCTGCCGGAGGCCCAGCTCGACCGCTTCTTCTTCAAGGTGCGCCTCACCTATCCCACGCACAACGAGATTCAGCGTATTATCAACACGACCACCACCACAGCCGTGCCGGACCTCCATCCGGTGTTCGTGCACGCGGAAGCCCCGGAGAAAGTGATGGCCCTGCGCACGCTGGTGCGCGAGGTGATGGTCGCCCCCCAGATCGAGGAGTACATCGCCGCGCTTATTCATGCCACGATTCCGGCGGGGGCCAAGTATCTCAATGCCGCCGATACCGCGCGGACCATGCTGCCGAAGGATGACTTTGTGAATCGTTACGTCTCGTTTGGCTCCAGCCCGCGTGGGGGGCAGACGCTGCTGCTGGGGGCGAAGGTGTCGGCGCTGCTCGATGGGCGCGCCAATGTCAGTTATGAGGATGTCGATCGGGTGGCCGTTCCTGCCTTGCAGCATCGCTTGGTGCTCAACTTCGCGGCGGAAGCGGAAAATATCGATCCCGCGATTATCGTGGAGCGTATCATCCAGTCCGCCCGCAAATTGCGACGATAGACATTATGAGGGGTGCTGCGTGGCGCTGACTGATTTTACCTTTTTTCGCCAACTGGACCGCCTGCGGCTGCGGATACGGACCGCGCGTGGTCACCGGCCGGGTGAAACCCTGATCCCGCGCTCCACTCAAGCCTGGGGGGTCGAGTTCGAGTCGTACAAGGATTACGTCCCCGGCGATGACTTTCGCTATGTCGATTGGAACGCCGTCGGGCGACTTGATCACCTCGTGGTCCGCACCTTCACCGCCGAGCGTGAGATTCCCGTCCACCTCTTCCTTGATACCAGCGCCTCAATGGGGGCACCGGCGATGGACCAGAAGTTCACGTTCGCCACGGACCTGGTGTCCGCGTTGGGGTACGTGGTGCTCAACAATAATGACCCACTGCGCTTGGTCGCGCTGACCACCCCCAAGTCTGGACACCAGCCCTTTCGTCTGGCCCCCAGGTTGCGCCATCGGAGTCAGTTCTCACGCCTGCCGGGGTTTCTCCACACCCTCGTGCCCGGTGGGAAGACCTATCTGCGTGAGACCGTGCGCGCCTACATTGAGCAGACCCGCGAACCTGGTGTCGCCACCCTCGTGTCGGATTTCCTGGTTGAGCCCGCCCAATACGAAGGCGCGTTGACGTTGCTGCAAGCGCGAGGCTACGAGGTGCGGGCGGTGCACATCGTCGGGGCGGCGGAACTCGCGCCCGAGCGGCTCTTTCGGCAGGGCACACTCTACGATGTCGAGGAGCAGAAAGAGCGCTGGGTCTCGCTCAGTCGCGCCCACCTGCAACAGTACCAAGAGGCGTTACAGAAACATCTTGATGCGCTCCAACAGTTCTGTCACCGTCACCAGATCCTCTATGCGCGGGTGACGACGGACACGCCGCTGGCGCATATCATGACCGAGCAGTTCACCAAGGCCGGGCTGCTCGCCTTCCGGTAGAAAGTACGGACTATGGGCATTCTCAATCCGGCCGCGCTGCCGCTCCTCTCCCTGTTGGGCATTCTCGTGCTGATTTATTTGCGCGAGCGGTGGCGGCAGCGCATCGAAGTGCCCTCGTTCCTCTTGTGGGAGGCCGTACCGGAAGACAAGGCGCGCATTCGCCGCTTCCTGCCCGACCTGCTGTTCTTCGCCCAAGCGCTCTTGCTGGTGCTCTTGATTGGCGGCCTCTTGCGCCCCTATCGCTCGGAGACCGTCACCGAGACGCATGGCAACCGCCATATCCTGGTGGTGGACACCTCCGCCAGCATGCAGGCGCGCGAGGGGCGAACCCGTCGGTTCGATCTTGCGCTGGATGAAGCTAAACAGGTGGTGCGGTCGCTGGGGCCGCTGGATGAATCCATGGTGATTAGTATTAGCTCCCGCCCGCAAGTCGTGAGCGGCCTCACCAGCGACCACCTGCTGGTGCAGCATCTGCTGGAGATGTTGCAACCCGTGGATACCAGCACGAATCTCGATCTTGGTGTCGAACTGGCGTTGGCGCAGCGAGGGCGGGACGGTCGCCGGGGGCGGGTGCATGTGTTCACCGACTTGCCGCGCAGCGCGCTCAGTCTGCCGCAAGAGCAAGTGCGAGAGCTGGCGTATCACCGGGTCGGCAAGAATGACGACAACGTCGCCCTGGCCGCGTTCCATCTCTACCAGAATCCATTTCAGACCTACTCACAGGCGCAGGCGTACATGCTGGTGCGCAACTACGCTTCTCAGTCCAAGACGGGGACGTTGACGTTGCAACTGGACGACCAGCCGGTGTTCAAGAAGGAGTTCACCTTGGCCGCGCGGGAAGCGGCGTCGTTCTCCATGAAAGGGTTCGAGCACGCGGGGAAACTGGTGGCGAAGATCGAACCGAGCGATGCGCTGGCGCTGGATAATCAGGCGCTGTCGTGGCTGGCGGAACGCTCGCTACGGCGGCTCGTGGTGGTATCCCCGGCGAAAAGCCTGCATGAGGAGCTGACCCGCGTGAGTGAGTCGATCCCCGGCCTCGCGATCACCGTTATGACCCCCGAAAAATTTTCGTCCGAAAGTCTCACCCCCCAGGATGTGGCCCTGTTTCACCAGTTCGTCCCCAGCGCGACGGTGGCGGTGAACAGCCTGTATGTGTTCCCCCCGCCGGATAACCCGTTGTTCCCCGTGATCGCGGAAGCCGCCAACCTCAGTATTCTTGACTGGCGACAAGAGCACGACCTGCTACGTAACCTGCGCTATGTGGACGCGCTGCCGCTGAAGAAGGCGCGGGTGCTGGCGCTGCCGCCGTGGGCGCAGGTGCTGATCTCCTCACGCACCAAAACCAGCGAGGTGCCGCTGGCGCTGACCGGCGAAAAGGACGGCCACCGGGTGGTGTGTCTTGCCTTTGATCTTCACAAAGGCAGTCTCACCAATTCCGACAATCTGACGTTGTTGCTGTTGTTCCTCAACACCCTGCGGTGGCTATTGCCCCCGGACCCGGCGGTGCCGCAACTGGTCTCGACTGGCGAGGCATTTTTCCTCCCCCCCGGCACCACGCCGGATTCCCTGCGGCTTCGTCCGCCACGGGGTGAGGAACAGGCCATTGAAACGGACATGGTTGAAGTCGATCAAATCGGGGAATACCGCCTTGATGGCAGTCGTTATCACGGCATCCTGTATGCCAATCTGTTCGATGAAGCCGAATCCGATATTGCCCGCCGTGAGGAGAAGGCGCCCGCCCAGGCGCAACCGAACGTCGAGCCTGCCGCCGCGCCACAAGAAGTGACCCGCAGTGTGCCGCGTGAGTTTGGTCGGTCGCTGTATTACGGGGCCGCGATCATCCTGACCCTCGAATGGCTCTATGCCTTATGGCGCTATTCCCGCATGAGGACCGCATGACTTACGAATTCCAGGGGGTGACGTACATCCTGCTCGCGCCGGAGTGGGTGTGGCTGCTGGCGGTGCTGCCACTGTTGTGGCTCCCGCTCCTGTGGCAACAACGGCGTGCCGCGTTGGTCATGGCCGCCCTGCTCCGTACCGGCGGCGTGGTGCTGCTGGCGGCGGCGCTGGCGGGGTTGAGCTGGCAAACCATTCTCTCTGAACACAAGCTCGCGCTGGTCGCGGCTCTGGATGTGTCCGACAGTGTGGCCAGCGAAGGGCGGGCGTGGATGCAGGAGTATCTGACGCGCCTCACGCAAACGTTGGAACCCGCCGACGAGTTTTCCGCCTTGACCTTCGCCGCGGATGCACAGGTGCTGATTCCGCCCGGCCCGCCCCCTTCACCTGGAACACAGACTCAGTTGCCCGCGACTCCAGAAGGGCAGGGGGGGGAGACCAACATCGCCCGCGCGCTCGAACGGGCCTTTGCGCTGTACCCTGAGGGTGGGGAGAAGCGGCTGGTGCTGCTGACCGATGGCAATGAAACCCAGGGGCTCGCCAAGCGCCATATCGCCCTGGCGCGCCGGATGGGGGTCAAGGTCTTTCCGGTGATTCCGCCGAGTGGCCAACATCCCGAAGTCTCGCTGGAGAAATTTGTCGCGCCTCCGCTGGTGCGTGAAGGGAGTGCATTCACGCTGCGCCTCGTTGTCCGTAACGGCAACGACAAGACCCTGCCAGGACAATTGACTGTGCTGGCGAATGACCAATCGTTGACCCAGCAAAACATTACCATTGCGCCGGGGCTCTCGGTGTTCGAGGTGCCTGCCCAGATTTCTCAACGTGGGACCTATCTGCTGCGTGGTCAGATCAAAGCCGCGCCGGATACCATCGCTGGTAACAATCAACAGAACGCGAGTGTCTCCGTGACCGGTAAGGTCCGGGCCCTGGTCATCACCGATAATCAGAAAACGCATCTGGCCCGCGCCCTGCAAATGAAAGAGGTGGAGGTGGAGTTCCGCCGTCCAGAGGGGCTGCCGTCGCAACTCTCGGAGCTGCTCGAATACAACTGCCTGGTGTTCGACGATGTGGGGCGTGGTGGGATCACCCAGCAACAGATGTCCGCCGTGGAGTCCTACGTCCGCGATTTTGGTGGGGGCTTCATCATGGCGGGTGGGATGCGCGCCTTTGGTGACTTGAACTATAAGAACACCACGATTGAGCGGGTGCTGCCGGTCACTTTCCACGAGCAGCGACCCAAGAAGAAGAAACGGACGCCGATCGCGCTGTTCATCATTGTCGATCGCTCCAACAGCATGGGCTACAACAGCAAGGTGCGTGGGCTGCATGACGGGCAGAAGATGGTCTATGCGCAAAAGGCGGCGACCGAACTGCTCACCCAGCTCAAGGATAGCGACTACGCCGGGGCCATCGCCTTCGATTCCGAGCCCTACGAGCTGTCCCCTTTGCTGCGGCTCTCCGAGAATCGCGCCGATCTCACCGGTAAAATCGCGCGCCTGCAATATGGTGGGGGCACGGATTTTTACGGTGCCCTTCAGAACGCCGCCGACCAATTGAGTCAAGCGCGCGGGGTGATTCGCCACATTCTGCTCATCACCGATGGGGACTCCAACCGCGCGGCGGCGGACCACTATCCGCTGGTGGCCACCGTGGCCCAACGACAGATCACGCTCACCACCATCCGTATCGGGTCCGATACGGTCAACCTGCAACTGCTCTCTGACATGTCGAAACGGACGGGGGGACGCTTCTATCATGTCGAGGATGTGGAGACGCTGCCCCAACTGCTCATCAAGGACACCAAGCAGGTCATGCGAGAGAACGATGACGAGAACGAGGGCCCCAAGGAAATCCAGCCCAAGATTGGCGAGCGGGGGCAGATTCTCAGCGGGCTTGATGAGTTCCCGGCCCTTGATGAATACATGCTCACCAAGCCCAAGGACGGGGCGGAGGTGCAGTTGTACACGGATGTCCATAAGGACCACGATCCGCTGCTCGCCACCTGGCAATATGGGCTGGGCAAGGTGGTGGTGGTGGCGTTCGATCCGAGTGGCAGTAGTTCCATCGAGTGGATTCAGTGGGAGGGATTCAGCAAGTTTTGGTCACAGGCGGTGCGCTGGGCGATTCGTGACGAGACGCCGTGGGACTATCGGCTCAGCGCCTACCAGCGGGGAGAGCGGACCATCTTGCAAGCCGAGTCTTATGACACAGACGAGGACAGTCTGTTACAGATTCGTCTACCGCGTGGGGGACGGAGCGACGAACTGACGCTGTTGCCCGTCGCTCCCCGTGTCTATGAAGCGACGATTCCAGGGAAGCGGCAGGGGAGTTTCTCGGTGGTTCTGCTCAAACGCAAGGATGGAAAAGTGGTGAATCAGAAGAATGAGACGGTGATGGTCAGTCGCCTGCCCGGAGAATCGCTGGACGAGTATCGGCAACAATACCCGAACCGTGATCTGCTACGCGCGTTGGCGGATGGTACTGGTGGGCGGATCGACCCGGACTTGCAAGAGCTGGTGTCGCAAAAACGGGAGGGGCAAAAGAAGCTGCTGCATCCGCTCGACAGTTCTCTCATCACCATCGCGCTATTCCTGTTGTTGAGCGACATCGCGGTCCGCGTCTTCTTTGGCCCCCCCACGTAATTCGACACGCAGGGGGCGCAATACAATCCAATTTCTTCCCATCTTCGTACTTGAAGTACAGAAAGAAGGGGGAAGTATGATTGGCGCTTACCCGACAAACGACATTCTTCTTGCCAGCACGCCTTCCGACGACGATAGCCGGGGTCGCTTGCGCGCGTATCGACAACACGCTCTCGCCCGTACCGAAAGTGGGGTTTCTGAACGCGTTGTTTTTGTTGAAAAATTGCGAGAAGCACTGGAACGCCGCTCGCGGTTCGCGCCCGGCTTTTCTCTGCTTTTTATCCATATTCGCGCCGTGATTCTCCACAACGAGCGTGACGCTTTTCCGACTGACAGTTACGTGATTGACGCGGTCGCCGCCAAACTCCGTCGCGGGTTGCGCGCGGCTGATTTGCTCATCCGCTCCGGAAAACAGGGCTTTGTCGTGTTCCTCGCGGTAGCCTCCGCGGCTGGCGCGAAGGCCACCGCGGCCAGACTGACCGCGACCATCCAAGACACGAATTTTATCCATGAATCGGTGGCCTTTCAGGTCCACATAGGTGTGACGGTCGCTCCCGTGCAGGCCGAGGATACGGTGGACACGATCCTCGATCGAGCGGACCATTTTCTCCTGGAATGGCAGAGCGAGGAGGAGCTGCTCCGTGAGCATCCATTGCAATCGCAAGTGACCGGTGGATAACACGTGCACTGACGGGCCGTGAGCGCTTGCCGTCGGAATGCAATAAGGGTAGCAATTGTGGCATCTGCTTTGAGCACTGGGACAATCGCGCACGAATGCGCCACATGGACTGATAAGGAGAACGATAATGAAACGCACCTATATTGCCACAGCTTTGATCGGTTTATTGGGAATACCCGTGGGGGAGAGCCGAGCCCAAGACGTGCGGGATTTCACCACGCGCCAGCCGACGAGTCAGGAACTGGTTGAGACCCTGCGACCACGGACCCGTGGGATCGCGATAGCGCCAGTCGCGATCGCGGGAGCTGGAAGTTGCGATGCCTACCGGCGAACACGTGGCGTGACGCCGGTCGCGGACATCGTGGCCCTCCACGTGACTTTCGCGTTCAATTCGGCCGAGATCAGTCCAGCGTCCGTCCCGCTGTTGAAGAATTTGGGAGAAGCCCTCAAGAGCGCTGAGTTACGCGCGAGTTGTATGCAGATCGAAGGGCATACGGACAGCAAAGGCAGTGACACGTACAACTCGACGCTGTCACAACGACGAGCACAGAGTGTGATCCGCTATCTCGTTAAATCCCTTGGTGTTGAAGGGGACCGGCTCCTTCCGGCGGGCAAAGGCGAAAGTGATCCGATTGCTGACAACGACACGGACTCCGGGCGGCAAAAAAACCGGCGCGTTCAGATTCTGAATATCGGCTATGCCAAAGCGGAGACCCAAGGCAACAACTAGCCCACTCGTCACAACACACCTGAAGTTCCTGGAAGGGCAGTCCATTGTGGCTGCCCTTTTTTTGTTCCTGAGTTCATCCAGCCGTGAGCAATAAAACCCGCGAGTTTTTCCTCTTCTCTTTGTAACGTAACGTCGCATAAAGGGAGAACAAGCATGGAAACGGTATTCAACGAAAAACATGGGATAGGAACAACACGGAAAACTCGCATGGGCGTATGGGTGACCGCTGTGCTCGTCCTCGTGGCTGGCTGCGCGCAGCCCATGAACAAACGCGAAAAAGGCTTCCTGATTGGTGGTGGCATGGGAGCAGCGACCGGAGCAATCATCGGTGCCGCGGTCGGGAACCCTGGAGCGGGCGCGGCAATCGGCGGCGCGATGGGTGCCCTCGGTGGTGGCCTCATTGGGGACCAACTGCATGGACAAGAAGTCCAACAGGAGGAACAGCAAAAGGCGATGACCATGCAACAACGGGAACTGCAACAGCAACGCCTCGAATTGGAACAAATGAAAAAAGAACGCGAAGAGATGAAAAAAGAGCGACAGGAACGCGAAATCGAAGACCTGCGCGCCGAATTAGATGAACTGCGGAGCAGTCGTAGAAGTCGAAGGTAGGACCTCCCTGACAGTTGAGATTCCCGCGAACAATTGACTCATACCCCTCCTCTACCCGCCGGGACGGTCGACAAACCCTCCCGGCAGTTTCTATTGTGCGCGCGACTTCCTTCCGTTGAGCCTTGAGCCGCTCTCGCGTAGAGCACACGTGCACAGGAAAGACGACGCAATAAGTGGCGAGATTCGCGCACCATCTCATGCCGAGGTAAAAAGTATCAACGACAAGGGAGGGAGAACCGATGAGTGTCTGGATTGTCTTAGCGATTGTTGTGGGGCTTGCCCTGT
The DNA here is from genome assembly GCA_945865755.1 of Klebsiella pneumoniae. GTDB lineage: Bacteria > Desulfobacterota > Binatia > Bin18 > Bin18 > JABFSC01. Next base: position 14,737 of record CAMBFS010000025.1, on the reverse strand, counting down.
ATGCCATCGCCGTTTTCAACGGGCTAGTGGCGAAGCGGAATCATGTCAAAAATGGCTGGGCCCAGATCGATGTGCAGTTGAAACGGCGCCACGACCTGATTCCCAACTTGGTCAACGCGGTGAAAGGGTATCTCCAGCATGAGCGCGAGGTCTTGGAAAATGTGACCCGTGCGCGGCAGCAGGCGATCGCCGCGGGGAGTGATGTGCCAGCGCGAGCCGCCGCCGAGAACATGCTGACCCAAGCCGTGCGTTCACTGTTCGCTGTGTCCGAAGCCTATCCCGAGCTCAAGTCCAATCAGAACATGCTCGCGTTCCAAGAAGAACTCAGCTCGACTGAAAATAAAGTCGCTTTCGCGCGGCAGTTCTATAATGACGCGGTGATGAACTATAACACCGCCTGTGAATCGTTTCCTGGTAACTTCTTCGCCAATACCTTCAACTTCACTCCTGAATCCGCCTTCGCCCTGGACGAGGTGGCTGAGCGCGCGGTGCCGCAGGTGCGGTTCTAACCTCATGAATTCTAACGATTGAAATCGGTGAATCTCACTGTGATCCCCCTCACCCTGACCCTCTCCCATCCGGGCAATGGCATGAAGTTAAGCAATCGTGTCATTGCGAGCAGCGAAGCAATCTTTGTTTTGTTGGAGATTGCTTCGTCGTCCGACTCCTCGCAATGACAGTCACCCCCTTAACTTAATGCCATTGCCCATCCCGGCGAGGGGACCTGAAAATGCTCTCTTCATACAAATACAAACCGCTACAGGAAACCCGGTCATGGCTTTAGATTTCTCCTCGGTTCTGTCTTCCTCACAACACGCTTTCACCCCTGGACCGATGGATCGGGTCAGCTTCTTTGAGGAGCAGGCGCGGAACCGGCGTACCACCTGGCGGCTCGCGGCGGCTTGTGGACTGGCCATCGTCGTCATGGGCATTCCAATCAGCATCGTGCTGACGCCAGTTTTCTTCGCCCTTGCGCTCGCCATCGCGCATACGCTTGATGCGCTGTTCATTTCGGCGGCGCTCGTAGGTCTGATGAGTGTGACCGCCTGGATTGGTGCTGTCCTTGATTACTTCCTTGATGGCAACGGTCCTCAATACTCACTCGCGTCGTTATTCCTCGCGGTGGGATTGGTGCTCTTGCCGGGGATGGGGACAGTTGCCGCACTGTGGTTCAGTATCAATTCGTTCTTTCGGCATGCCGGGGTTGGCGGGGTGCTTTTGAGTCTTGGTGCTCGTGAGCCGCGCGTGACGGATGTCGAGGAGCAACAACTCACGAACCTGGTGGCGGAAATGGCTCTGGCGGCGGGGGTGACGCCACCGCGCGTGATGCTGTTGGATTCTCCGGTGGCCAATGCCGCCGTGATTGGCGCCTCGCCTGAGGATGCCACCATCATCGTCTCTCGTCGTGTCCTTGATGAATGCGATCGCGAGGAAACTCAAGGCATTATTGGGCATCTCGTCGCCTCCATTAGCAACGGTGACCTCCGTATCGCTTTTCTGATGGGAGCGGTTTTCCTGACCTTTGGTCTGCTGACCACCTTGCTCAACGCACCGTTTGGACCTCGGAGCCGCACGATTCTGCGGCAACTGTTCGACCTGGCTTTCAGACGACAACACTACGGTCACGGTGCCACTGAAGCCGAGTCGCTCAATCGCTTGCTGACCCAAGGACTACAGATAGAGGGAGACGACGATCTTGAGACCTTTACCGCGAAGCACGAGGGCTCGCTGCTGCATTATCTGCTCATTCCGGTGATCCTGACCAATCTCTCGGTCAAGATGACACTTTTTGTGTTTATGTCGTTCCTGGTTGGTCCCCTGATTGCCTTGCTCTGGCGTGCGCGGTGTTATCTCGCCGATACGACGGCTGTCCAATTGACGCGGAATCCCGATGGGGTGGCTCGTGGGCTGCAATCCCTCGCGAGCAAAGGCGCCGTGATTCCCGGCAGCCAATGGATCGCGCATCTCTTCATCGTCGGGGCGGAGACAGCCAATGCGCGGGGAGAAGCCGCTTTTGGCGCGGTCAGTTTTATGTCACTTCGTCCGCCGCTCAGTCACCGGTTCGAGCGCTTACGGGCGCTTGGTGCCACGGTCGTGACTTGGCGTCGTGAGGGGCTGTGGGACAAATGGCTGGGACTGCGCCAGACCTTGACGACGATAGGACCACTCAAAGGAGCCCTGCTGGTTGGCTTGCTGCTGCTCCTTGTCGTCCTCATCCCGATTGCGGTGGGCGGTCTTTTTGTCGTCGTGGCGATGTTGACGATGGTCAGCGTCCTCATCATGGGGATGTGGATGATGATGATCTACGGAAGTTTTTCCCTTCTCGGCGCGCTCATCGGGTTGTTGTTCAGGTGAGCCGTTGCTCAATGCCTGGCTTGGCCAATCACAATATAATTTGTTATGCACCCACAGCTCATTGTCCTCTTGCTTTCTGCCTGCTTTTTCGCTAACTGAAAGTGCGATTCACTCCTCTCTTCCTGAGAGACAATCCCCGGTCTTCACCCCTCCACCACAAGCGAGTTTGTAGGCACTTGTGCGTCTTTTTTTGTGCGATAGATCGCCCCTGAACCGAAACGCCAAACCTCGGGTGACCGAGGGACGGAAAGCCGACGGGACTTATTCTCTGGGGGAAGTCGGGCTGGGTCGGAGCGCGACCTGAGCGCTCTGTGGAACGACGATAAGTTGGCCGGGTTGCCGGAAGTGACCACCGTGTTGGGCACCGAGGTAACTCGGCTTTTTTTTTGTGCCTGCAATCCATGATGGTTCTTGGCAGAAAGGGGGAATCCATGAAAGACGGAACGACCTACACGCGTAAGCAATGCACTTCCCAGCGTATACAACCCTACACCGACTGCAAGGAGGAATCCGCAATGCCGACACCCACACTTCCACCACTTCGTCCCCAGTTGTTACTTCTCCCGCGCCTGACGAGCTGCCACTCTGCCGTGCTTCTGTTGTGGAGCCTGCTGGTGCTGTTCAGCCTCCCGCTGTCGAGCTACGGGCAGTCTGCGGACGACGGATTTAATCTTGGTGCGAACTCTCTTGTCTCTACTGTGGCGGTGCAGGCGGATGGGAAGTTGGTGGTGGGCGGGCTTTTCACCACGCTGGGAGGCCAGCCCCGCAGTTCTATCGGACGACTCAACCCCGATGGCACTCTAGACACTGCCTTCAATCCTGGGGGTGTAATTAAAAGTGCTGGCGGCATTCAAGGTGTAGGTTGGGTTGAGCCTCGCGAAACCCAACACGCGCGGAGGTAGGTTGGGTTTCGCATGGCTCAACCCAACCTACCTCCGGACGATTCTTCCTGCACTTTTAATTGCACCCCAATCCTGGAGCAAATAATAACGTCGAGAGCGTGGCGGTGCAGGCGGATGGGAAGCTGGTGATGGGTGGCGGCTTCAGCATGTTGGGAGGTCAGCCACGCAGTAACCTCGGACGGCTTCATCCGAATGGCAGTCTAGACACCACTTTCAATCCTGGAGTGAATGGTGCCGTCTGGAGCGTGGCGGTGCAGGCGGATGGAAAGATTGTGGTGGGTGGGAGTTTCACTACGCTAGGGGGCCAGCTACGCAGTTGGATTGGGCGGCTCAATCCGAATGGCAGTGTGGACACTACCTTCAATCCTGAGGTTAGTGGCGGTGGCAGTAACTTCCCTGGGGTCTTTGCGCTCGCGGTGCAGGCGGATGGGAAAATCATAGTGGGTGGAGATTTCACCACGCTAGGAGGCCAACCGCGCAGTAACCTCGGACGATTCTCCAGTTCGACAGCGGCGCTACAGGACCTGCAGGTCAATGCGACGGGGACAACGGTGACGTGGCGGCGCAGTGGCAGTAGTCCGGAAGTCCAGCGCGTGACCTTCGAGCAATCGCTGGATGGCGTGACATGGATTACGCTGGGGACAGCGACACGGATCGCGGGTGGATGGCAACGCGGCGGTTTGCTCATCCCTACAGGGGTACCGGTGTACGTACGCGCGAGAGGCTTTGCTAATGCAGGGCGTCAAAATGGGTCAGTGTCGGTGTATGAGAGCGTACGACGAGTCTTTTTATCCCCTGCGGTGATTCTCCCATCGTTGCGCATCAATGATGCCAGTAAGGCGGAAGGCAACGCGGGGACGACAGCGTTCACCTTCACGGTGACGTTGTCGAGTCCCCGTGTGAGTAATGTGACAGTGAACTACGCCACGGTTAACGGCAGTGCGACAGCGGGCAGTGACTACACGGCCGTGAGTGGCACCGTGACGTTCACGCCGGGGCAGACGAGCAAAACGGTGACGGTGAACGTACTGGGCAATACGACAGTGGAGCCCAATGAGACGTTCGTGGTCAATCTGAGCGGCGCCGTAGGGGCGACCATTGCCGATGGACAAGGAGTCGGTACGATTCTCAACGATGACGGCCCACTGTTGCGTATTAGCGATGTGACAGCGACGGAAGGGAACGTGGGGAGCAAGAACTTCGTCTTCACGGTGACGTTGAGTCCGGCAGCGGTCAGCAATGTGACGGTGAACTGCGTCACAGCCAATGGGACGGCCACAACGCCAAGCGACTATACGGCGGTGAATATCCCGCTGACCTTCACGCCAGGGCAGACGAGTAAGACCTGCACCGTACCGGTGGTAGGGAACACAGTAGTGGAGCCCAACGAGACGTTCTTCGTCAACCTGAGCACTGTGACAGGGCCCGCGACGATCTTTGATGGACAGGGCCTCGGGACGATCCTCAATGATGATGGGCCGCTCTTGAGCATTAACAATGTGACGTTGACGGAAGGGAACGTAGGGAACAAAAACTTCAACTTCACGGTGACGTTGAGCCCGGCGGCGGCTGGCAATGTGACGGTGACCTGCGTCCCGACCAATGGGACGGCAGCGGCGGGGAGCGACTATACGGCGGTGAATGTCCCGCTGACCTTCACGCCAGGGCAGATAAGTAAGACCTGCACCGTGCCGGTGGTCGGGGACGCGGTGGTGGAGCCCAACGAGACGTTCTTCGTTAATCTGACCAATGCCGTGGGCGCCACGATCGTTGATCCCGACTTCCGAGGTATCGGTACCATCCTCAATGATGATTTATGAAAAAGGGATTAAGACAGGCAGAGACTTGACTGTCAGAGGTCAAGTCTCTGCTGCCATCAGAGGAGATCGTAGGATGCGTGACACGCCGGGTGCCACTGCTGGCTTGCCCAGCAGTGTTTGACGAGACTCACGGAAAAACGAGCTGCCCGTGGCGACGGGTGACTGGTTCATGGGAAAGTTGTCAGGGGTCAGTTTTCAGTTGTCCGTTGAAAAGAAAGCGAGATCGAGCGCGTCCCACGCGCCGGGTGCCACGGGTGACTGGTTCACCCGTGCGACTTCTTTTCAGGTAAAACTCACGGACAGACGAGCTGCCCGTGGCACACTTGATATGAGGGATCGAATTCCGTCATGGGTTGCAACCCTCGGCTACCGTTGCGACAGCGCGATGCGATAGTCGCCCTGGGGACCTCCAAGGCGTACCGCTACTGTCATTCTGGAGACACGGGACGAGGGTCAGGCCTATAAACGATGCTTAGACCCGCCTATCCTTTCGGATAGGTCACCGGCTTTCCATCTTTTTCATGCGCATCTCCTTGCTGGATTTAACCTAGTAGGTTAGGCTCTTCGCGATGGAGAAAGGGACACCTCACTACAAGCGGGAGGTCGTCACGGCAATGGTCAATGCGGGCCACGTGCGAGCGACCAAGGCCGCCCGCGAAGGTGGCGCGGCCTTGGGATTCAACTTCGACGACATGCTCGCGGTGGTGCTGGCGCTGACCGCCGCCGACTTCCACAAAAGCATGACGACCCACGCGGATCATCGGGTGTGGCAGGACGTGTACCGCCCAACGACGCCGGTCGGTGAGGTGTACCTCAAGAGGTGTACCTCAAGCTGACGGTTATTGATGACATGCTCATCGTGTCTTTCAAGGAGCTATGACCATGAAATGCCCAAGCTGCGGAGCGGCAAAGCTGGGACATGACACCCGCGATATGCCGTACACCTACAAAGGCGAGACGACGATGCTTCCCCAGGTGACGGGCGACTTTTGTCCTGCCTGCGATGAATCCCTTCTGGATGCGGATGAATCCCGACGCACGATGAACCTGATGTTGGCATTCAACAAACAGGTCAATGCGGCGATTGTTGACCCAGAGTTCATCGTGCGCGTGCGTAAGAAGCTCGATCTTGACCAGCGCGAAGCCGGCGAAATCTTTGGCGGTGGCGTCAATGCGTTTTCGCGCTACGAGAACGGCAAAACCAAGCCGCCCCTGGCGCTGGTGAAACTGCTCAAGGTACTCGATCGCCACCCGGAACTGTTGACAGAAGTAAGGACCGCTTAGGTTTCCCCAGCGACCACCTCAACCGCGTAGGACAGGCTATTACCCCAGAAACCGCACGAGAGGTTATTCAGAAAGCCCGTGCGGTGCGCTGGGGAACTCACCTACTCCGCTGGCGCTATTTTGACGTGCAGCGGCAGATCGCAGTGATAAAAATTGACCGAGAAGGATGGCACGTATGAGCGTTACGGAACTCGATCACCTGGTACGCAAGTACTATGGCTATGTTGCCGATTTGGAAGGTTCAGGGGTTGAACTCTTGGATCTGTTCTTCGTCCGCGACCGGATTCAAGTGCTCTTGGATCAGCTTACCCCGGAGCAGGAATTCCCCGCCCGCTTGTATGAGCACATTTACGAGTGAGATGCCTTGCTATGGGAAGAACGGAGCACGTGCCTCCTGGTGCTCGGAGAACAAGAAATCCGACACGCCCGGCAACAACAAAGAAGCCCACGCTCTCACTGGTGGTGGTACATGGATGATCTCAAAGCGCTGCCTGAGCCAGTGCGAGAGCACCGTCAGCGATTGGCACAAAGTTTCACTCCCGCACGTGGATGAGCTGCCCCCCGATATCCGATCCGTCGGACGCCACCGGTAACGGTCCTGGCCCGCCGGATGCCACTGCTGGCTGGTCCAGCAATGCTTATGAGCGAGGAGAGGACGGAGTTATGACGCATCCTCGGAATTGCGCGCACGCTTCACACAAATAAGTAGCGATGCAGCGTCGCCAAGCCAGCCAGGTCCGCGGGAAAAGCGGAGAGGGCGGGCACCCGCACCACGGGGATCGCCGTCGGTAACGTCTCAACGAACTGTATGAGCCGAGCTTGCTCCGCGCGGGCGATATGCTGGTGCGAGAGAAAATTCTTGACCAACCACTCAGCATGCTGACGGTCCGCCGCGGGTCCTTGGAGTACACTAGTGAGCCGTTCCGTTAACCGCGCGGGATCACTCGAACGTGGGGACACGGCCAGCCATTCATCGTGCACGCGATTGGCCACCACGGCGTGCAGTGACACACCCATCTGTGTCAAGCCTCGGTGAAACTCCTGGGCTTCAGCCAGCACTTCGGATTCTGGACTCGTGACCAGCAGAAAAGCGGTTTCCTCACTCACCAGCAACTGACTGACCCGCTGGAAGCGCTCCCCGAAATCGTCAAACATCGCTTGCATGGTGGTGAAGAATTCCGAGATTTCTCGCAGGGCGGAAATGCCAGTGGCCTCTTCAATCTTGCGGATGAGAAAGGTGGTGGTCCGGTTGACGGCCGCAAAGGCGGACCAGGATTTAGCCGTGGTCGCGCGGGTAAACCAGGCACGAGCGCGACTGTCGAGAAAGCGTTGCAAGCGTTGGGGCGCTTCCAAAAAATCGAGTGCCTGTCGTGTAGGCGGAGTATCCACCACAATCAGATCATAGTCGCCTTGCTGGACGAGTAACGCGAGTGTGTCCATCGCCATATACTCGTGCGAGCCGGAAAACGTTCGTGATAACCCCTGATAAAAACGGTTAGCGAAAATCTGCTCACGGATTTCTGGTGTGGGCGCATAGCGGCGAATCGCCGCATCCCAGGCTCTGTGTTGATCGACCAGCAGAGCGGTCAGCGTCCCTGTAGGCTGCAAGCCGTAGCGCGCGAAGAGTTCTGGGGGGAGTGGTTTCTCCAGGTGCCCGCTGGACGCGTCGGAGTTGATGCCCAAGCAATCCGCGAGACGTTTGGCGGGATCAATCGTCACCACTGCCGTGCGTCGCCCAGACAAGGCTCCCCGCAAAGCCAGCGAGGCCGCAGTGGTGGTTTTGCCAACGCCACCACTGCCAACACACACCAACACTCGGTGTGTGTCGAGTAATGAACCAAGCGCGGAGTTACTCTTCTGGCTTGACATGCGATGTCTCGACACGAGATGTCCGCGAGGCGCGGGAGCGCGGTCGCGCGCTTTTCCTGGAGCGAGGGGCGGGCTCTGGAACGGTAGTGGTGAGTTCCCTCGAAAGTTGCGCAACGAGGGTTTCGTCCTCAGCTTCCGCCACGACGAAGGGAATCGGAATGTGAGGAATCGGCAAGGACTGGAGCGACTGAAGGCGCGCGGTTTGGATGTCAGTCTCCAGGGCCTCGGTGTGCCCACAGCGTAAGAGCAACTCAAGGAACTGGCGGTCCTTCGCGGAGAGGGGGCCTTGCAGTGTGGTGGATTGTAGCGCTTCGGCGGACAATGGGGCGGTGTGCATCCGGTTGATAAACAAGGCTCCCATCGGTAGCCGTAGCTCTTCGGTCAACTGTCGATAGGCATCGTGGGTCTCGCTGACAGGTAATTCGTCTGGCGTGGTGACTAAGTTCACCGCGGTCTTCTCTGGATCGTGTAAGACGGAGGCAATCCGTTCGGCTTCGCGGCTGATAATCCCCCCGAAGGTTTCGTGCGCGGCCCGTGGCATGCGCAAATACTGGAGACTATGGCCAGTCGCTGGCAGATCAATGACGATCACGTCCCACAACGGCTCCTCGGCTTCGCGTTTCCGCTCTTCGTACCAGACTTTCCCAATAGTCAGGAGTTCTTTTAAGCCCGGAGCCGCGGCCACGAAGTATTGGTAGGCGCGACTCTCGACAATGGCGCGTAAGAGCGGTTTGAACGGAATGATCAGCCGGAGGTACTCTTCCAAGGCGAGCTGACCGCTGGTGGAAAGCACGAACAGAGAAGGGGACACGGGCTGTGGTCCAGTTGCGGGTTCGTCGGTGGCGGGCACTCCCAGTAACCGGGAGGCGCGCGCACTGTCATTGAGTTCGATCAGCAGGGTTTTTTTGCCGTGACGTGCCAGGGTAAAAGCGACAGTCGCGGCGACGGTGGTCTTGCCGACTCCCCCTTTGCCCGCGAAGAACAGCAGCCGCTTGTGGGCAAGCGCGGCGAGGGCGGGGATCAGAGTACGATGTTCGGACGGCACGCTACCACCGCACGACGGAGGCACCCCAGGTTAACCCCCCACCGCACGCGTTGAGCACGATAATGTCATTGTCGTGAATTTTTCCTTGCCGAACCGCTTCATCAAGAGCGATGGGAATGGAGGCCGCCGAGGTGTTGCCGAACTGTTGGACATTGCAATAGACCTTGTCCATGCTGACCTTCATGCGCTCGGCGACGGCCTGAATAATGCGGAGATTGGCCTGGTGAGGAATAATGAGATGGACATCGGAAGAGGAGAGCCCGGCTCGGTCCAAGGCTTTACCGGCCACGTCGGCGAGCGCGCGCACGGCCACCTTGAACAGTTCAGGCCCCTTCATCTGAATGCCCCAGTCCTTGGGCTGGATGCCTTCCTGGTCATAGGCTTGCCGATGCCCGGCGCGGACGTGGAGCAACTTCCACAGGGCGCCGCTTGACTCAATCACCGTGCTCAAGAGGCCACGGTCTCCAGGTTGGGTGTCAAGCACGACCGCGCCAGCACCGTCACCGAACAGCACACAGGTTGCGCGATCTTGCCAGTTGACCATCGTGCTGAGGGCATCGGCACCCACGAGCAGCATGCGGCCATATTCCCCACTCTTGGCATAGCTGTGCGCGACCGACATTCCATAGACAAAACCAGCGCAAGCGGCATTCACATCAAAGGCGGGGATGGTATCGACCCCTAAGCGTTCTTGGAGGAGACACGCGGTCGAGGGAAAGAAATAGTCCCCGGAGACGGTGGCGACGATAATGGCTTGCAAGTCCTGGGCTTTGAGCCCCGCGGCGGCTAACGCTTGCGCACTGGCGGTGTGCATGAGGTCAAGAATGTTTTCGCCGTGCTTCATCGCTCGGCGTTCTTGAATCCCGGTCCGCGTGACGATCCAATCGTTACTCGTCGCCACCCGCTTTTCCATATCAGCGTTGGTGAGACACGTCTCCGGTATGGCGGACCCGGTGCCAATAATACGCGCGCCCATGCGCAACCCCCTTCTGTTTCCTAGTGTGGAAGCTCTCGGCGTTCAGCCGCGACCGCTATGCGCCGGTCCATTTCCGAAAGATTAAGCAGGCGTTGGTGCCACCGAAGCCAAACGAATTCGACATGGCGACCTGAATCGGGGCCTGTCGAGCGACATTCGGTACGTAGTCGAGATCGCATTCCGGGTCAGGTTCTTCATAGTTGATGGTTGGCGGGATCATCCCATGCTCTAGGGCGAGAACGGAATAGACCCCTTCGACACCGCCCGCCGCGCCGAGCATGTGGCCCGTCATGGATTTCGTTGAACTGATGGCCAGGCGCGCGGCATGTTCGCCAAACACCCGCTTGATGGCCAGGGTTTCCGTCGCATCATTGTACGGAGTCGAGGTGCCGTGGGCATTGATGTAATCGACTTCCAGCGGACTAATCCCGGCACTGCGCAAGGCCAGGCGGATACAGCGGACGGCCCCTTCCCCTTCCGGCGAGGGGGCGGTCATGTGGTACGCATCGCTATTCGCGCCGTAACCAATGATTTCCGCGTAAATTTTCGCGCCCCGGCGTGTGGCTTGTGCCATTTCTTCAAGCACGAGAATGCCCGCGCCATCCGACATGACGAAGCCGTCGCGCTGGCGATCAAACGGGCGACTGGCCCGCTCCGGTTCGTCATTGCGCGAGGAGACCGCTTTGAGCGCGATAAAGCCGCCTAAGCCCAATGGCGTGAGCGCGGCTTCGGCACCGCCCGCGATCATCGCATCTTGTTCGCCCATGCGAATCAAGCGAAACGCTTCCCCAATGGCGTGAGCACCCGAGGCGCAGGCGCTGGTCGGCGTGTAGTTGATTCCCTTGGCGCCATAGCGAATCGAGATTTGTCCCGGGGCCAGGTTCGCGATGAGTTTGGGAATGAAGAACGGAGAAACTTTCTTGAGGCGGGTTTCGAGAAACAGTTTGTGGTATTCCTCAATACTGGTGAGGCCACCGATACCGACGCCGACAATGACGCCGACCATGTCTTCGTTGTCGGCGGAGATCGGGAGTTTGGAGACATCCATCGCCATCTTGGCGGCGCCAACGGCATACTGAATGAAAGGGTCCATTTTCTTCACGTCTTTTTTGTCGATGAAGTTTTCCGGGACAAAGTCCCGTACTTCCCCGGCAATGCGCGTCGGAAAATCGGACACATCAAACCGCGTGACCGGTCCGATGCCGGAGCGTCCAGCCATTAACGCCTGCCAATTTTTCTCCACGCCAGTCCCAAGCGGGGTAACCAGCCCGAGGCCCGTAACGACCACGCGACGACGCTCTTGTTCCATAACTTCTGACCTTTGTCCTTCACCGGTATGTGTTGTGGTGGGCGCATATTAGAGGCTCTGTTTCTGGACCGCAACCGCAGGCATGCGTGCCAAAGCGGTGTTCCCAACTCTTGCGTGGCCAGGGCATCGCACCGCGGACAAGAGCCCCAAGAGTCTGTGGTTTGACGATTTGTCTTGACATGCGTGATCTCCCATCTTACGGTTCGGCGTGTTTCTCCCGACCTGAGGCAAGTGCATCGGGAAGAGCATCAAGGACAAACGGATCGCGCTCGCGTAAAGCAGGACGGGCGCGTCTCTCACGGGCGGGAGCTGGGTGAACAAATTGTGAAGCCTTATCAAACCTCGCTACAGCATCTCCTCGCGGAGATCGCGCGGATTGATGTCCTCATTCGCCGGCAGGTGTGGTGGACTCGCCACACGCAGGGACCGGAAGATGAGTTCCGTGGGCTCTATATCTCGGAGCGAGAAATCGATGCGCTCGTCACGCCTCCCCCCGCGCAACTTGATCCCCAAGCGGCGTCTCATCTAAATCGAACCACACGACATTGGTACAGCCGCCGCCCGGTGCTCAAGCACCGGGCTCAAGTCACAAAGGGGACTGAAGCCCCCTGGGGAGCCTGGTTTACCAGGCTTGGTGCGCTGAGCCCGATGATTCATCGTTGGGCGGTGGAGGGCTCAAGGTGTGACAAAGTGTACGAATCTTTTGTGGTCTGATTTAGCGCCGCGCAACGTGAACAGGAGTGGCAACATGCCCTCACCGCGGAACTTCCCCACGAAGTGGATGTCGATCTTTCCGCGGTGGCGAACAAGTTCCGCCTGACCAGCGGCCAAATCCATGAGGCCGCCACCACGGCTCGCGATCTGGCACGCTGGCGCGACCCAGCGCATCCGCGCATCACAATGGGAGACCTCGTCACCGCGAGCCGCCGGCACTCCAACCACAAACTCGCCACGCTCGCGCGCAAGATCACTCCTCAGTACACGTGGGACGACATCGTGCTTCCCCCGGACCGCTTCCAACAGCTTCGTGAGATTTGCGCCGCGGTGCGGCATCGAGTCTTGGTGTACGAACAGTGGGGATTTGATGGCAAACTCTCACTGGGGAAAGGACTCAATGTGCTTTTCGCTGGCCCTTCGGGCACGGGGAAAACGATGGCGGCGGAACTCATCGCAGGCGAGATGCAACTGGACCTCTATAAGATTGATGTCTCGACCGTCGTCAGTAAATACATCGGCGAGACTGAAAAGAACTTGTCGCGGATTTTCGCCGAGGCGGAGACCAGCAACGCCATTCTCTTCTTTGATGAAGCCGATGCGCTGTTCGGCAAACGCAGCGAGGTACGCGATGCCCATGATCGCTATGCCAACATTGAGATCAGCTATCTGCTCCAGAAGATGGAGGCTGGAGTGTATGTTGAAGAGGTGCCGTCCGCGGTACAATCTATCGCTGGTGTGGGTACGAGCACGGCGGGGTTCGTCGGAGTCGTGCCCGACACCCTGCTGCTTCCTCCGTACACCACGGCCAAAGTGACGGATGAGATTAAACCGGCTGGAGCGAAATAGACCTTGCCGTTGACCAAGTATCCGGTGTTGACGACCAAGGGGGCGTTTACGGTCAAGGTCAATGGCACGGCGGATGCCACGGCGACACTCGCCAATAATGATGCGACGCTGACGTCGTCGGTAACCTTGACCATCGTGCCGCCGCAAGATGCGGTGGTGACAATTGATTACTACGCGGTTTCACCGCTGCAAATACGGGGAGAAGCGGTCGCGGTGGGGGACGGCAAGACCACGAAGTTTCGGCTCGCGAATTACCCAGTGAATACCACAGGGGGCCACCTTCAGAATCGGGGGAAAGCCTGCCTCGCCAGCATCGACGCTGTCGAACGAGACCGGCAATCTGGCCTCCTTTGCATTCGCAACCTCAACGGCAACATTCGGGTGTGGGGCGCACGCACAATTGGTGGGGATGACAATGCGGAGTTCAAGTACATCAACGTGCGCCGCTTACTCCTCTTCCTGCGCAAGTCGATTGAACAAGGCACGCAGTGGGTCGTGTTCGAGCCCAACGATCAAGGCTTGTGGGCGAAGATTACTCGCAACGTGACCGCCTTTTTAACGACGGTGTGGCGCGCTGGGGCCTTGTTTGGCACGACGCCACAAGAGGCGTTCTATGTGAGGTGCAACGCGGAGACCAATCCATCCGACGTGCGCGAACAAGGCCAGGTGGTGACGGAAATCGGCGTCGCCATTGTCAAACCAGCGGAGTTCGTCGTCTTCCGCATCAGTCAATGGGCGGGTCCTGGGCAATAATCGTGGAAAAGTGCACGAGGTTGGGGAATAGACGATGCCAGACTACTTGACCCCAGGGGTCTACAAGGAAGACCTCCTCCCACCCCCACGGTTGGCGTTTCGCACGGGCGTACCGGTGTTCCTTGGCTATGCGGCGGGCGTGGCCCCAAATACGCCGCGCCCGCTGACGCTCTGGTCGCAATTTGCCCAGTCCTTTGGCTCGGCTCCCGCTGTCGGAGGGCCGTTCGTGCCACGGTCGGATGGCTATCTGGCGGACGCGGTTCGTGGCTTCTTCACCAATGGCGGCACCCTGTGTTATGTCGTGCGATTGGATGAGCACCGTGACGGCATTGAGGCTCTCGAAACGGGACTGGAGGCGGTTGCCGCGCTGGATACGATTGACCTCGTATGCGCGCCGGACATTATGTGGTCGCGTGGGCAGTCACTCACGCTGAACCCCCTGGCTATCCAGGCAATGCAAAACCTGGTCTTGCACCTGTGCGATAGCACCGGGGACCGGTTCGCCATTCTTGACGCACTGCCGGTTGACGACAACGTCCGGGTCATCCGTCAGCGCCAAGGATTGCACGGCCCCAATGGGGCGCTGTATTTCCCGTGGTTGCTATCCTCAGCGGGCACGCGTATCCCGCCCTGTGGCCATATCGCCGGAATCTATGCCCGCACGGACAACCGCACCGGCGTCCACAAAGCCCCGGCCAATGAGCCGGTGGAGGGCTGATGTCAGGACACTTTTCGTAAATCCAAGAAATCACTTGATTTTAAGGAGTTTTGCTGGGCCTGGTCTACATTCGCCTGCCGACCTTTTACAATAAGCCCGTGCTGGAAGTTGGCTGTTATCGTACGAACCTTTGATTATTCTGC
>CAMBFS010000024.1 GCA_945865755.1 Klebsiella pneumoniae | reverse complement strand
AACGCGCCTCCGGGCGCTCAAACCCCGCACGCCCGACGACTTACTGCAAGCGTTGGTGGATGCCTTTGCCACAGTCACTGTGAGCGACATTCGCGGCTGGTTCGCGCACTGCGGATATGAGGTCGTGGACACTTGAAAATTGCTATAAGTTAAGGGAGAGACTGTCATTGCGAGGAGTCGGACGACGAAGCAATCTCCAACAAAACAAAGATTGCTTCGCTGCTCGCAATGACACGATTTCTTAACTTAATGCCATTGCCCTACTGACTACTGGCTACTGACTACTGACTACTTCTTCCCATGCGCCCACGCAAACGAACAGACTGGCCGGTCACCGTCTATCGCTACTGGGTCAACCTAGAGCACGAGACGTGGTCGGACCTACCTCCCAGCGTCAGCCACGAAGCCGAAGCGATGCGCACGCTCTGGAACCAGTTGGTGGATGCATTCGCCCAATATCAAGAGACCTATCAAAACGCCCGCCACGCCTCACCAGAAACCGATCCGAGTACACGGAGTGAATCTCAACCTTCACAGACGCAAATTTTCAAGCAACTGCGGGAAGCCCTAGCCCAAGAAGCCCAGCGGTTGACAAGCGAATGCCCAGCCGGGTGGGCGAACAGTCGCTTCATTCTCACTCAATTTCAAGCAGCGGTCAGCCGTTATTTCGGGCGGCACGGCAACCCGCCTCATTCCAGAACCGCTCCTTTTCACAAGGTCCATTTCTGTCATCAGTTTACCGCTGGTGGCTTACCGGTCGAACGTATTTTTGGACAACACGTCCAACGGCTGCATCTTGAACCCGTTCCACCTGAAGCATTCAATCCGACAAACCCGCAGCGGCAGCGCAAGCGCCTTGCGCGTACTTCAGGGCTGTTCCAAGTGGGGGAGGCTCCCCTGCCTTTCAGAACGATCTTACATCGGCCATTGCCGGCAGGTGCCTATCTCAAAACAGCCGCTCTCGTGGGAGAACAGATTGTGGCGGGGGGATATCACCAGAATCAGAAGGATCAGAACGGTGGCCACAACATCGCCCCCCGTTGGCAATGGTCGCTCCATCTCACGGTGGAAGTTCCACCAGCCATCATCCAGACACCAGTGCGGGCAATCACGACGGGCGCGGCTCTTCGTCTCGAAGGCGCGTTATGGGAGGACACGCAACTCCGCCTGGGTATGTTGAGTGATTCGAGCGGACGTGAAGAAGCGCTGCTGCTCCCGCGAACAATTCTTGAGGAATGGCGGCACAAGCGCGCGCTCCAAGGCCAAGTCGAGTTGTCTCTCGAACAGCTCAAGTCACAACTGCAAGATCACCATGAACGCGCGCACCTCCCGGCTCCCGCGCAAAAGATTCTCGCGCAGGTGTGGGCAGTCCGTGCACCGGGGCTCTGGCGGCTATTACACTTCGTGGAAGGAGCAAGCGGAGTGCCTGGTATTCAGCAACTCTTGCGCGCATGGGCGGATCGTTCGACCACGCTGCTCCGGGAAGCACGGGGGCTTGAGCGACGCTATCTTGGTCATCGCGATTGGTTCTATCACAACTTGGCGAGCGATCTCTGCCGCCGCTACCAACAGATGAATGTCGATATTCTCGATCAGGAAGACCGCGCGGCGGAAACGACACCAAACGCATCGTCCTACCGCCACCTGCTCGCCCCAGCGCGCTTTGTCATGGTTTTGCGCCAGGCAGCGCTCAAAACCGGAACCACGATCGAGATGCAAGCGCGGGGAGCGACCTCCAATCAGGTCACTGGAGACACAAAAAGTATAGTCCGACCCAGTTCAGCGGGGAAAAAGCTGAAACATATAGTAAAATCCGTTGCTTAACGGAAGTTCCGTTTATTGGGTGCCACTGCTGGCTTGTCCAGCAGTGCGGTATAGTCGGAACGTCATTTCTTGGCAGCTCCTAACGGAAGTTCCGTCGATACGCCACATAGTTGGCGTGAACGAATGCGCCGAGTTTTTCCGCCGTGCGGCGCGAGGGCCAGTTGTCATCAAGGACCAGGGTGTAACTGAGATGCGTCGCCCCGCGATGCGTCGCCCCGCGATGCGTCGCCCCGCGACGGACCAGTTCGAGAAACCCATACGCGGCCATGCCGAGGTTCACCCCTCGTCCACGGGCCGGTTCCCGCACACCAATCGCCAGGATATTCAACCGCTCCTCATCATGTAAGGCACGCCCCGGTATCAACACCGCATCGCTGCTATGCTCCGGCACAATCAGCAGCATGCCCATAGGCTCGTCACCACGATAGGCAATGACCGAGGTATCCAAGATACCGACGCGTGTCATCGCATGCAGCAGCGCGGCCAATTCTGGTTCACCATACGGCGTCCAGCCCCAATGCGCCGAGAACGTGTCATTGAAGGTTGCCGTGAACTCACGCACCCGGCGCTCTTCAGGAATGTCGCGTAACGGCACGATGTCGTACCCACCACGACGCGCGGCTTCCAACATACTTTCCCAACGGGCAATCAGGTCTGGCCGCACCACGACGGTGTAATCGACAAATCCCTTCTCGGTCTCGCATCCGGCCTCTTTGAGTAGGGCATGATAATAGGCGGGATTCTGGCGGAGCGCGTTGGGCGGCAACGCCTCGTAGGCATCAATCGCGAACGGAAATTCCAGCATGCCATGTCCAATCCGCGCGGCGGTCGCACCTTGACTCTTCAGCCATGCGCATGCGTCATCCAACAACCGTTGGACTTCCTCACGTGTGTTGGGCAATGCCTCAAACCAACAGAGATGTCCTAATTGGTCATGCCAGTGGTGGTTGTAGCGGCTGTCCATCACCGCCAACACGCGCGCGACGATGTTTCCACCCACGCGCGCCACGAACGGACGCACGACGCGATCCTGGTTAAATGGACTCTCACCCGCCAGAACCGCGATTTCGAGCCGCGTCGAACCATGCCAGCGCACCTCGCGTGATTCATAGACGTGGTCGTGAAACTCGGCGAACTCACTGAATGCGCCGCGGTCGTGCGGGGTTTCGATACGCGGAGTAGCCATTCTTATTTTTTCTCGCCGGACCGTACGCCCATCAGCGGCCCTTGCTGCCGCTCTTTCACGAGTTCCGACCGCACCAACCACGTGCCATCGGCAAGCGCTTTCATTTTGCCACGGGCCGCGGCGCGAGACCGGGGAATCATCCCACAGTCGGTGCACGGATACAGATGGTCGGGCTCAACATACGGTAGCAGGCGACGAATCCGCGCGGCCACGGTCTCTGGCGTTTCCACCTCCTCCGTGCCCACATCAATCACGCCCACCATCACATCCTTGCCTTTGGCTTCGGCGACGACGGCGGGATCAACACCAGACGCCGCGCATTCGATGGAGATCATGTTGATGGAGCTCGTGCGTAGCAGTGGCAACGTCCGATGGTAATGGCTCCAGTCGGTGTTCTTGGTTTTCCAGTTCAAAACGATTGGCACGCCGTAGCCATAGCAGATGTGCACGGCGGTCTTGGCGCGCACGCCTTTGGCGGCCTCCTCCAACGTCCGAATTCCCCACTCTTCGACTTCATCAAGATAGATATTGAAGCAGGGCTCATCGAACTGAATGATGTCCGCTCCCGCCTCGGTCAACTCCAGCGCTTCCTCGTTCAATTGCCCCGCGAGCGCCGCCGCGAGCTTGGCGCGGCTCCCGTAGAATTCATCCGCCAAGGTGTCCGTCGTGGTCATCGGTCCCGGCAGGGTCACTTTGATCGGTTTGCTCGTATGCGTTTTCAGGAAGCGCACGGCGTCGCGCATGATCGACCCACGTCGCCGCACGGGACCAACCACGCGGGCGGCATCCACAAGGCTCTGACCGTAGCGACCACCACGAGTGGTGATCTTCACCAAACGGCTAGCGTCGATGCCGTCCAGTTCATCCGTGAACCCGGAAATGTAATGGCGGCGGCGCTGTTCACCATCGGTGAGGATATCGAGTCCGGCTTCCTCCTGATCGGCGATCACCAAGGTGACCGCATCATCCTGCGCTTCTTTCAGTTTCGCTTCCTCGATATTCCAGTGCAAATACATTTGCCCAGACGGAGCCAACCAGGTCGGTCGTGGTAAGCTTCCAACGATCATGGTTTTGAGCATAATCGGATCTCCTACATCGCTTGTTCGCGATACAAATTAAACGCCTTCATCACCGGCGCATCGGTAAACGAAAACAGGATGGCATCGGTGCTCGCCGAGAGATTCTCATGCGCATGCCAATGCCAGGTCGGAAGGCAGAACACATCGCCCGGTGCCCACTCATACGCTTTGCCGTCGATCATCGTGCGGCCATGTCCTTCGACGGCCAGATAGATCGCACTGACACTGTGCCGATGGGTCTCCGTTTTTTGTCCTGGTTTCAGACGTTGGAGAAAACTGGCCATCGTCGGCAGGGACGGCCCGCCGGTCACTGGATTCACATACTCCAACATGGCTCCGTCACTCGGACTTTCCGCCGCCGGACTCAGACTCATAATGGCCTCGCGGGCCTCTGTCCACGCATACTTGAGTAATGGTGAGTGAGACGCGGTGGACCGTTGCCAGGTGGGCAGTAACCCACTTTTGCCATACTCGGCGACCGAATTATTCAGTGGCTTGGTCAGTGACTGGGCTTCTTGCGCGAATGGCTCAAAGAAGATGCCTTCCAGCATGGTCGCCAGCGGAATATCGAGTCCGTCGAGCCAGACCACTGGCGTGCTGGACTCGCTCCCGTGGTCATGCCAAGTCCAGTTTGGCGTCAACACGAAGTCACCAAACGACATGGTCATCTTCTCTCCATCGACGACGGTGTACGCGCCCTCGCCTTCCATGATGAACCGCAGGGCATTGGGCGTATGGCGGTGCGTGGCGGCGACCTCGCCTGGGAGAATCAGTTGCAGCCCACCATACAAAGTATGCGTCGTGGCGATGCGGCCTTCGATGCCTGGATTGAGCAGCATCAGCACGCGCCGCTCGGCTTCAGCGGCGGAGACCAGCTCACCGGCCCGGAGCAATTGAGGTCGCAACTCTTTCCAGCGCCAGAGATACGGACGGGCCTGACTCTTCGGTTCCGGCGTGAGCGCTTGACGAAGGAACTTCCATAAGGGACCAACGTGGTATTGGCCGAGCCCGGACAGATAGTCGTCAACGGCGTTCTGTTGCGTCTTCGCGCGTTGTGATTCTTCGTTCATATTCACCTCCGGAAAGTATCTCTGACGGGCTGATGCCGAAGAGACCCCGCTCTCTTCACCCCTGTTCAGGGTCCACGCCTGCTTTACGTAGCAAAGCCGTCAAGCGGTCAGCTCGCTGTCGCTCTTGCTCGGCACGTTGCCACTCTTGTTCGGCCCGCTGCCGCTCTTGTTCGGCCCGGTGATGTTCCTGCTCGGCCCGGTGATGTTCCTGCTCGGCCCGTTCCTTGCCCGTTGGGATCAGCACTCCTTCACCGTCAGTCCATCGCAGCCAGGTATCGTGCTTGCCCTCAAAAGTGCCCTCCCACAGTGTCAGACCTAAATGGAGCGAGGGAAACTGTGTCGCGCTCTCGCGTTGGTAGGCCGAATCGTGGAGATGGTAGACGGTCAGGACCTCCGGCATTACCTGTCGGAGCGGATCATAAATCACGTAATAATTCACGCGCATCCAGGCATATTTGCGTTTCTTCTCACTATCCTCGCCGCCTTCGCGATTCGACACGACCTCAAGCACCAAGTCGGGGGGCTTGCCAAACTCCCAGAGGAAATAAGAGCGATGAGCTTTTTGCCACCAGTCCGCCGCTACTTCCACGTCCAGACTGAGAAACATATCCGGAACGATAGCGGGATTGCGCAGCATCGCGAAAATGCCGACATTCGCCGCCGCCAAAAACGGACGCTCCTCTCCAAGACCTGCCCACGAACTATAGAGGGGTTCGATGAGCAGGCGTTGTTGTTTTTCGGAAGGAAGGTTATCCACGGGAACCTCGTCCTCGGTAATCAGGCTTTCAATATCAGGGAAGAATTCCGTTAATTGTGTCATAGGTCCCTCACCTGGGATGAGCACTCGTAGCAGGAGGCTGACTTTCCTGTCTATCGCGCATTGGGCTTGCCGGCTAACAGAGACCGCACGCTGCTGTCGCGCAACCGCTCAAAAATCCGTTGGGTCGCAAGCGAACGATTCAAGGTGTAAAAGTGAATACCCGGCGCGCCACCCGCCAGCAGTTCCTCGCACTGCCGCCAGGACCACTCCACCCCCACCTCAAACACCGCCTGCGCATCGTCAGCAACCGGTTCAAGTTTTCGCCGGAGCGCCTCGGGAATCGTCGCGCCACACATCTTCGCCACGCGCACAATCTGTTTGTAGTTGCTGATCGGCCAGATGCCAGGAATGATCCGGGTCTTGATGCCGATGTCACGCGCGCGACGACAGAAATCAAAATAGTCACGGTTATCAAAAAACAATTGGGTCGTGACAAAATCCGCCCCGCGATCGACTTTCTCTTTCAAGTGTCGCAGATCAAGCACTTTGTCCACGCACTCAGGATGCAGTTCGGGATAGCCCGCCACACCGATGGAGAAATCGTCCAGGGAACGTGCCAACGTCACCAGTTGCGCGGCATGCGAGAACCCATCCGGCGTGGGCACAAAGGTCGTTTGCCCCTGCGGCGGGTCCCCACGCAGACACATCAGATTTTCCACCCCCCGATCTTGCAACTCCCGTAACACTTCACGCAATTCCGTTTGACTGTGACCCACGCAGGTCAGATGCGCCATCGCGACGATGCCCAACTCATCCTGCATGCGACACACGAGGTCAATGGTATTGCGCCGCGTGGACCCGCCCGCTCCGTAGGTCACGGAAATGAAGCTCGGACTGAGCGCGCGCAATTCACGCATACGGTCGAAAAGCGCCTCCACATCCTCGGGCGTTTTCGGTGGAAAAAACTCAAAAGAGATCGTTTGGGCTTGGGTCTGAAACATATCTCGAATTTTCATGCGCATTCCTTATCTTTCGCACGGAGAACCTAACAACCTGAAGCGCGAGAGTCAAAGGAAGCAACGTTCTTCTTTACAATCAACCTCCGTCCGGTGTACCATCCGCGCGGTCAACTGGCCTGAGCAGAAGGAGGGTTGCTATGTATTCGTTGAAAGACCAATCCTGCATCGTGGGCATAGGAGAAACGACCTACACCCGCGGTTCGGGAAAAACCGATTTCGCATTGATGCTTGAAGCGTCAATGAAAGCCATCACCGACGCGGGTCTCACACCGCACGACATTGATGGCATTATTCCCCCACCACTCCAATCCACGGCGGAACACTTCGCCGCCAATCTTGGCGTGGAAGACTTACGGTACTCCGTCACAGTCCACATGGGCGGGGCTAGTCCGGTCACTTCGCTACAAAGCGCGGCGATGGCGGTTGCCTGCGGCGTGGCGAAAAACGTGCTCGTGCCGCTGGGATGGAATGGGTACTCATCCATGCGCGTCAGCACCTCAAGTGGCAGCGGCAATGGTGGTGCGCCAGGCGCGCTGGCCAACACCATTGGGGAGTATTACCTCCCCTTCGGAGCGACGGTCCCCGTGCAATGGTACGCCTGGCTCGCCATGCGACACAAGCAGTTATACAACGTGCCCGATGAAGCGATGGGCGCCATCGCCGTCGCCTCGCGTAAACATGCGCAATTGAATGACAAGGCATTCATGCGTGGTCGCCCGTTGACGATGGAAGATTACATGAACGCCCGCTGGATCTCGAAACCGTTCCGTCTGTTCGACTGCTGTCTGGAAACGGATGGCGCGGCGGCGGTGGTCGTCTCCTCGCCGGAACGCGCCAAGGACATGAAACACAAGCCCGTCTATATTTCAGGAATCGCCGAGGGGCATCCTTATCCCGCGGATGACATTCCCGCACGGCCAGACCCATTCGTCATTGGCTTGAGTTTCGCCGCGCCCAAAGCGTTTCAGATGGCGGAGGTCACGCACAAGGACATCGACTTCATCGAAATTTACGATTGCTTCACCTACGTCGTGCTGTTGCAACTCGAAGCGCTGGGCTTTTGCAAACGAGGCGAAGTCGCCGACTTCGTCAAAGGTGGGCGATTGGAACTGGGCGGTGAGTTGCCGATCAACACGCATGGCGGGCTCCATTCCGAAGCGCATGTGTGGGGCATGAACCATGTCGTCGAAGCGACCCGGCAATTGCGACACGCCTGTAATGGTCGCCAAGTGAAGGATGCGGAAGTGGGGCTTGTCACCGGCTGGGGTGATTTTGGCGACGGCAGTTTGATGATTTTGCGGAGGTAATACGAACATGGCGGAACGAACATACAAACGATCACTCCCGAGGCTGCGGGACCCAATGGCGGTCCAGTTTTACGGCCATTGTAAAAACCACGAACTTCGCTTTCAGCGCTGCACGGACTGTCACGCTTGGCGACATGTCCCGCGCGACCTGTGCGCGAAATGCGGCTCCTTCAATTGGGAATGGGCCAAGTCCGCGGGCAAAGGCAAGGTCTTCTCATGGACCACGGCGATGCAACCGATGCTCCCCCCATTCGCCGACGACATTCCCTATAGTCCGGTGGTTATCGAAATGGACGAAGGCGTGCGGTTGGTAAGCTGGCTCACGAACGTCGCGAACGACGATCTGAAACTGGGGCTCCCGGTTGAAGTCGAGTTCGAGGATGTCACACCGGAAGTGACGTTGCCGAAGTTTAAGAAAGTAGTCAGTAGTCAGTAGTCAGTAGGGAAAACGACTCTATTATACTGCTACTCCCCCCCATGCTGGCCAATGGCATTAAGTTAAGGGGGTGACTGTCATTGCGAGGAGTCGGACGACGAAGCAATCTCCAACAAAACAAAGATTGCTTCGCTGCTCGCAATGACACGGTTGCTTAACTTAATGCCATTGCCCATGCTGGCTACTGACTACTGGCTACTGGCTACTCTTCCCCACGAGGTTTCCCATGAATCTATTTCCAGGTTTTACGCTCTCCCCGGAACTTGAGCTGTTGCGCGATCAGGTGCGCCGGATCGTGCACGAGGAAATCATTCCGGCGGAAAAACGGGTTGATCCTGACGCTGAGGATTTGGCGGAAGAGGATTACCATCGCATTGTCGCTAAAACCAAGGCCGCTGGACTCTGGAGCTTGGCCGCCCCAGAGAAATACGGCGGTGGCGGCGTCAACACGTTCGGTATGTCGGTCATTCTCGAAGAGATGTCACAACATCGCATGGGGCTCTATAACCCAGGCTGTGGCGTGTTCGGTCGCTATCCTCCGCCCGTTATTTATGGCGGCACGGAAGAACAAATCCAGAAGTACGCGGTCCCAACCTTGCGCGCGGGTTCATACACCTTCTTCGCCATCACCGAGCCTAGTGGCGGCTCGGACCCCGCCGGCTCCATTCAGTGCCGCGCTGTGAAAGATGGCGATACGTGGGTCCTCAACGGCACCAAAATTTTCATCTCGCATGCGCATGATGCCAACTGGGGCGTGGTCTTCGTCCGCACCGATCCCACCAAAGGTCGCAAAGGCATTAGCTGCTTCATCATCGACCACGGTACGCCAGGCTTCACCGCGCGCCCGTTTCGCACTATTCGGACGGTCTCATTGCCGAACGAGGTCTCCTTCGAGGATTGTCGCGTGCCCGCCGCTCACATGATCGGCAACGAAGGTGACGGACTCGATTTGTGCATGGACCTCCTTACCAAGCAGCGCTTCCCGTACTCCGCGTGTAACCTTGGCGTCGCTCGCGCGGCGCATCGGTTGGCCATCGCCCACGCCAAACAACGCTCGACCTTCGGAGTGCCCCTGAGTCAGCGGCAAGCCATTCAATGGATGCTGGCGGATGCCGAAGTCGAGCTGCGAGCCACACGCTATTTGATCTGGGATGGCGCGTGGAAAGCCGATCGTGGCGAGGATGCACGCGTCGAAGCCTCGGTCGCCAAGCTCTATTCCAGCGAGATGTTGGGTCGTGTGATTGATAACGCGGTGCAGATTCACGGCGGCTACGGCGTCACCAAGGAGTTTCCGCTGGAACGGTGGTACCGCGAAGCCCGCGTCCGGCGCATCGGCGAAGGACCATCGGAAGTGCATCGGATGGTGATCGCGCGGGCGTTATTCAGATGACGACACTCTTGCTCGCGTTGGCACTGCTGATCGCCAATGGATACCGCACGACAGATGCGGCGGAGCCTACCCCGATTATTCTCATCACCAGTCAAGATTCCGCCCCTTATCAAGAGGTTGTCACGAGTTTCCGTCACCATCTCAATCAGCAGCGCATCGAGGACCCACTCCTCACGCATTCGCTCCTCACTGACTCGCCGCAAATCGAGGAGTCTCTCGCAAATGCCAAGCAGGAAGGCGTGCGGTTGTTTGTCACGGTCGGGCCGTCAGCAACACAGCGGATTCTCGGCGCGGTCGGCGAAATCCCCGTGCTGGCATGCCTAGCGGCCAATGCCGCGGAGCTGCGCAACGCGCCAAACGCGACCGGTGTCACCATTGATTTTTCAGTAGAAACTCAGTTGCGCCAGCTCCACCAGTTTTTGCCGGATCGAAAAACGATCGGCGTGCTCTACAACCCAACAGAAAACAAGGAACAGATTAAAGAGGCACGCAAAGTGGCACGGATCCTGGGACTGAAAGTGTTCGCGCAGCCAGTCGAATATCCCCGCGCCCTCCCGAAAGCGCTCGCCAGTCTCGCAAATACAGCCGAGGTATTGTGGGGACTGACCGATCAGACCGTCTTGTCTCCACAAACGGCAGAGCCTATCCTCCTGTTCTCTTTCCGCAACCGGATTCCTCTTGCTGGCCTTTCCTCTTCTTGGACAAAAGCGGGCGCCTTGTATGCCTTGGATCGGGACTATACCGACTTGGGAATCCAATGTGGAGAACTCGCCGTCAAGGTGCTCCAGGGAACCAAAGCCGGATCAATCCCGCCAGCTCCCCCACGAAAGATGACGTATTCGCTCAATCTCAAGACGGCACGGCACATGAAAGTTGACTTCACTCCCGCCATACTTGAAGGTGCCCAACAAGTATTTCCATAGGAAGTCCTGAAGTCATGCGGACACCACGACGGTTGAGCCTCACCTCAAAGTTCAATATCCTCACGACCACGGTCATTTTGCTGACGGTTTCTCTGATTTCGTTCTTTAGTGTGTTGCGGGAAATGGCCAACAACTATGGTGCGCTTGCCCATCGTGGGATCACGATCGCGGCCATTATGGCGCAGAATAGTGAGTATGCTCTCTATACCGAAAACGAGGAGGCTCTCACCCACGTCCTCGATAGCCTCGGTGTCGATGCGGACGTGGCGTATACTTCCATCCTGAACAAACAGGGACAGTCCTTGGCCCAACACACGGCGAATCCCTCGCTCCAGATCCCTGCCCTCAAACCTGAGTTCCTCGGACAGTCAACCATTCGCTTCGAGGACGTGGAGAATGCCGGAGATGGCAAGACGTATATTCACATCGTTGCCCCGGTTGTGAGTGCTCCCAAGACGGATGACGCGAACCTCTTTTTGGGGTCTGCTCCCCCATCTTCGCAAGAACCGGAAATTTTGGGCTACATCCAGGTCGGGGTGAGTCTTGAAGGGCTCTTTGCCATCATCAAAGAGTATCTCCAATCCGCCATCCTCGTCACACTGGGCGTGATCGCCTGCAGCCTACTTATCACGGCGTACCTCGCACGGAGGATTGTCGCACCCATCGGCCATCTCGTCCGGGTCACCCATGACATCGCGGAAGGGAACCTTGACCACCGCGTCGCCATCTCGACACGTGACGAAATTAACGACCTCGCCACGGCGTTTAACCAAATGGTGGAGCGCCTCCGCCAGTCGCGGCAGGAAATCGAGAATTATCAAGAGAATCTCGAGGCGCAAGTGGAACAGCGTACAATTGAACTCCGGCATGCCACCGACCGCGCGCTCTCCCTGGCTCAGCAAGCCGAAGAAGCCAATCGCGCGAAGTCGCAGTTCCTCGCCAACATGAGTCACGAAATTCGCACGCCGATGAATGGGGTCCTGGGGATGGCCGAATTGCTGCTGGACAGTGGTCTCACCCCGCAGCAGCATCGCTTCGCCGAGACCGTGTATCACTCCGGTGAAGCACTCCTTCAGGTTATTAATGACATTCTCGACTTCTCCAAAATCGAAGCTGGAAAACTGGAACTTGAGTCGACCTCGTTCAAGGCGCGGGAAACGGTCGAGGAAGTCGTCGAACTCCTCGCCAACCGGGCGCAGACAAAGGGCATCGAACTCGCGTGCCTGATCCACGAGGATATCCCCTTCGCGGTACGCGGAGATTCCGGGCGCTTACGACAAGTCCTTATCAACCTGATCGGCAATGCCATCAAATTCACCCAGCACGGCGAGGTGGTCGTCCAAGTCCAGCTTCATGCCGATCAGACCACGAGCGCCATGCCTCGACAGCCACAGGCTCCGCCGCGGACTCCACAGCCCGCTCCACATGCTGGTCAGACATGCCAACTCTCTTTTTCCATTCGTGACACGGGGATCGGAATTACGCCGGAACAACTGAGCCGACTCTTTCGGCCATTCTCCCAGGCGGACGGCTCGATGAGCAGGAAATTTGGGGGTACGGGACTCGGTCTCGTCATCGCCAAGCAACTCGTGGAAATGATGGGGGGCACGATCGGCGTCGACAGTACCCCAGGGAAAGGCTCGACGTTCTGGTTCACCGTGCAACTGACCGTGGAACAATACCGCACCCAGGAAATGAATGTCCCCACTCGCGGCCTTGAGGGAGTGCGACTCTTGATCGTCGATGACAACGCGACCAACCGCGCCATCCTTCATCATCAAGTGAACGCTTGGAATATGCTGGACGAGAGCGCGGAGAGTGGCGCGCGGGCGCTTGAGCTCCTGCGCGCGGCCGCTCGTCGCAAAGCTCCACACGATCTGGCCATTCTCGATATGCACATGCCAGAAATGGACGGTCTCACGTTAGCACGGCGGATCAAAGCGGATCCGCTCCTGGCTCACATCCCCCTTGTCCTGCTGACCTCCGTTGGTAGCCACGGCGATATGGCGGCGGCACGGCAAGCCGGCATCGACATCTGCATCCACAAACCCGCGCGCCAGTCCGACCTGTACAATGCGTTGCTCGCGGCCATGAACCACCGCAACGCCACCCTGGTCTCCACCCAACCACTGCCCGCCCTACGGCCAGCGACGACCTCCACGCACGCCACGGGCAGTTCCTCCATGTTCGCGAACGCACACTTGCTGCTGGTTGAAGATAACCCCGTCAACCAAGATGTCGCGCTCACCATGCTGGAATTCATGGGGTGCCAAGTCGAGACCGTGTACGATGGGCGCCAAGCGCTCAGGGCATTAGCGCGGACCACATACGATTTAGTCTTGATGGATTGCCAAATGCCCGAAATGGACGGATTTGAAGCCACCAAAGTCATCCGCGCCCAAGAAGCCGCCGCGCCGTCCACGACCCGCTCGCGCCTCCCCATCATCGCCCTCACCGCCAATGCGATGCTTGAAGATCGGGAACGCTGCCTCGCGGCGGGGATGGATGATTATCTGAGCAAACCGTTCTCACAGGAAGCCTTACGGCAAGTCCTGTCCCGATGGTTGCCACGGACCGCGCCGCAAGATTCACCACAAGTTCCCCTCTCAGCATCCCCGCCCCCATCAGAAGCAACGATAAGAACCGCGGTCGCACCGCCACCGCCCGTGAGCGGAAGCGTGGCCGTCGCCGAACACACCAAAGGGAACGAGCTTCTGGATCCCGCCGCGCTCAAGCAAATACAGGCGCTGCAACGTCCAGAAAGACCGAACATTATCCACAAGGTGATCTCCAGTTATCTGAAAGACTCGGTCCAGCTTCTTGAGACCTTGCGCGTGGCCATTGCCCAGAACGATCCCCCGACCCTTCACCGCGCGGCGCACAGCCTCAAATCCACCAGTGCCACGGTTGGCGCCCGAGGGCTGGCCGAACTGTGTCAAGACCTCGAAGGGATAGGGCGCGCGAACACCACGGACAAGGCACCGGCGCTCCTGTCCGCCATTGAAAGGGAATATCAGCAAGTAGCCGTTGCGTTGCGGGCCCAACTCTGACCCTTACGCTTCCACGAACCACTCGTTTTGTAGCGACGCGACGGCCAAACCAATTGGATCTCTTGGCGGGAAATTTCGCGCCAGATTCCCATTTCCCCTCTAGACCCGTTCTTGGAAGCACGGTATGTTTCCCGCTCCTTCAGGGCATGGTTTTCATCGTGCTCCTTTTGCGAGGATGGCGGAACTGGCAGACGCGCTAGTTTGAGGGGCTAGTGGGGTAACACTCGTGGGGGTTCAAGTCCCCCTCCTCGCATTCTTTGCCTCCTTTCATCCTCTCCGAAATACTCACGCAGAGCCGCAGAGCTACGGAAGAGTTCGGCGGAGTTGTAAAATCCCCTCCGTTCCCTCAACTCCGCGCCTCTGCGTCTCCGCGTGAGTCAATTGACTCGTCAGAGCGGGTATGAAACACCACTCAGCTATGACACAGACTCAGCCTTCCGTTTCGAGCACACCGTTCACTCAAGAACGATTACTTTTCACTCTCGACAACGGCCTTCGCGTTATTATTCAAGAAGATCATTTCGCACCCGTCGTCGCCATTCAGATGTGGGTAAAAGCGGGAAGCGCCGATGAAACGCCGGATGTCGCCGGGGCCGCGCATGTCCATGAACACATGATTTTCAAGGGTACCCACCGTCGTCCAGTTGGGGCCATCGCCGCCGAAGTCGAATCGTCCGGCGGCCAAATCAATGCGTTCACTTCCTCCGATCACACAGTCTATCATCTCATCCTCGCCTCGCGTTTTTTCGCCACTGGTCTCGACATCATCGCCGATGCCCTCCAGAACACGACCTTCGACCCGGACGAATTGAGCAAAGAACTCAAGGTCGTCATGGAAGAATGGAAACGGGGCGAGGATTCCCCCACCTCCCGTGCCGCGACCGAGCTCTTTCGCCAGGCCTACACCACGCATCCGTATGGACGTCCGGTCATCGGCTTCCGCGAAACCATTGAAGCGTTGAACCGGGAACGGGTCGTCAACTTCTATCAACGCTGGTACCACCCCAATA
The DNA here is from genome assembly GCA_945865755.1 of Klebsiella pneumoniae. Classification (GTDB taxonomy): domain Bacteria; phylum Desulfobacterota; class Binatia; order Bin18; family Bin18; genus JABFSC01. The sequence goes on along the minus strand of CAMBFS010000024.1, from coordinate 17,224 downwards.
ACATGACGCTGGTGATCGTCGGTGATGTCACGTGTGAAACGGCGCGTGAAGAAGTGCTCCGTCTGCTCACTGCTCGACCGGCGACTCCCCTCCCTGTTCGTCCGCGGACACCGGAGCCGCCACAAAGCGCATTGCGCATGTCCATCGTCGATATGAACGTCGAGGAGTTTTATCTCTATCTGAGTTTCCCGCTCCCGCCGGCGGATCATAAAGATGTCTTCGCGCTTGATCTGTTGGGGTATATCTTAGGTGGCGGGGAAAGTTCACACCTCGTCCAAGCGATCCAGGTCGAGAAAGAACTGGTCAACTGGATTTCGGCATCGGCCTACACACCGCAAGACCCAGGGTTGTTCATTGTCACCGCCGCGCTGGAGCGCGACAAAATTCGCGTGGCGCTGGAAGAGTCATTGGCCCTGGTTTTTCGCTGTAAATATGACCTCGTCTCGCCCGCTGAACTCGCGCGCGCCCGCACCAATCTCGAAAGCGATTTCATCTACCGTCGCGAGACGGTGCAGGGGCAATCTCGACAACTCGGTTATTTCTTGACCGTCTTTAATGATGTGGATTACGAGCGCCGCTATCTCGACGGCCTCGCGGCGGTCACACGCCAAGACCTCCTCAATGTCGCGCAACGCTATCTCCGCCCCGAAACGATGACGCTTGTTCTCCTTGGTACCACGAAAGATGCGACGCTCCCCACCGCCGCCGAAGTCCAAGACCTATGCCACCGACTTGACCGCCCTCCAGTTGCTCCGGTCGTCGTGCGCTCCCAAGGCGCGGGTGACCAGCGTAACCATAGTCACGTGTCGTTCACTACCTTAGACAATGGCGTGCGTATTCTCGTGAAAGAGCATCATGCGGTCCCGGTCATGGCCGTGCAGGCTGTGGTGCTAGGCGGCCTGCTGTTCGAGAACGACACCACCAATGGCATCAACAACTTTCTCGCGGGCTTATTGAATCGCGGCAGCGACCGCTTCTCGCGCCTCGAACTCACCGAAGCCATAGAATCGCTCGCGGGCAGTCTCCGCGGCTTCTCTGGACGGAATAGCGTGGGACTGTCGGGCGCCTTCCTCACGGCCAATCGGGTCGACAACGCCATTGATCTCTTTCTCGATACCCTCCTCCATCCAACCTTCCCGCTTGAAGAAGTCGAGAAACGGCGACGTGAAATTCTGCTCGCCATCAAGAATCGCGAAGATGAACTGGCGCAAGTCGCGTTCGACTTGTTTTACTCCACGTTATTCACCTCACACCCATATCGGTTGCCGATCATGGGCACGGAAGAGAGTCTGCGCGCCGTTGAGCGAGAGGCGCTGGCCGCGTACTATCAGAGCTTGCTGGACCCCCACCAGCTTATCGTCAGTGTCGTTGGCGATGTAGACACTGAGATGATCGTGGCGCAGTTACGCAGAGCGCTCGAACCTCTTTCCGTCGGAAGCCATCCCAAAGTGCCGCCTCCGGCTGAGCCACGACCCGACACTGGCCGCCATGTCCGTAAGGAAGTGGACAAACAACAGGCGCACATCGTCCTCGGATTTCGCGGAGTCTCGCTGTCACACCCAGACCGCTACGCGCTGAAAATGGTGGATGCGGTACTCTCCCGCCAAGGAGGACGGCTCTTTTATGAAGTCCGCGAGCAGCGAGCACTCGCCTACTCCGTCACCGCCTTCAGCATGGAGGGAGTCGCACCGGGCGTCTTTGGCATCTATCTCGGCACCGATCCCAACAAAGTGGATGAGGCGATGACAGCCGCACGGGCGGAATTGGCTCGGTTGCGCACGGACCTCGTGAGCGCGCAAGAACTCGACCAAGCCAAAAAATACATCACAGGAAGTTATGAAATTTCCCTCCAGTCCAATAACGCGCAAGCCGAGGAACTGGCGTTCAACGAACTCTACGGGCTGGGTTATGACAATGGCCGTCGTTATCTCGCCGCCATCAACGCGGTGACGCCCGAAGACCTACGGCGCGTTTCGCAAGCGTATTTTGATCCTCAGGCGGAAACGGTGGTGATCGTTGGACGGTGACACGAGGGCTGGGGAAAAGTCAAAAGTCAAAAGTCAAAAGTCAAAAGTCAAAAGTCAAAAGTCAAAAATATGAGACTTCGGACCTCTGTCGATGAACGCGAAACTCGAAACCCGAAACTTTTAGACCTTGGACATTAGACCTTGGACTCTCCTAAACCCCGAACCCCGAACCCTGTCCCCCAAGTCTGGCTTCGCCTCGCGGTCCCGGTGCCACACGAAGCGGCGGAAGCGGTAGCCAACTTCTTGGTGGAACTCGGTTCAGTTGGTGTAATTGAGAGTGAACGCGATTTCTCTCAGTCACAACCCGCGCTCACCGCGGTCCAAGGGTTTTTTCCCATTGAGACGGCCAGAGCCACTTTGATCGAAGGAGTCACGCAACATCTGTGCGAGATACTCCCGCTCTTTCCGAACCTCGGACGACCTGAAATCCAAATCACTGAAGTATCAAGCGAGGCATGGGCCGATCAATGGCGTGGACATTTCCCTCCGCTTCCAGTTGGACAACGGCTGCTGGTCCTGCCGCCGTGGGAAATGCCACCCAGTGACGCCACTCGTATCCCGTTGGTCATCAACCCCTGCATGGCGTTTGGCACTGGACACCATGCCACCACGCAAGGCTGTCTCGAAGCCATTGAAGCACTGAGTAGCGCACATGGCGCTTCGTCAGCAGCGCTTGATGTTGGGACGGGTTCTGGCATTCTCGCCATTGCCCTCGCTAAATTTGGGACTCCGACCGTATGGGCCACCGACACTGATCCGATTGCACTCGATGAAGCGCGGCTGAACGCTGAAGCCAACCAGGTTGCCGCGGTCATCCACCTCAGCGATACGCCGCTGGACCAGTTCTCGTCTTCAGTGCCGTTACTCGTCGCCAACCTCTTTTCGATCACCTTGGTCTCCCTTGCTCCTCACATTGCCCGTCTGGTCCAGAGCGGAGGCCACGTCATTCTTTCCGGCATTCTCTTGGAGCAAGAGTCAGACATCCTGGCAGCCTATACCCTCCCACAGTGGCGACTGGTGCGACGCTACCCTCGCGAAGAATGGGTCACCCTAGTCTGTCAGCGACACTGAGAGTTCACCCCTCCGAAGCCCGAACTGTCTTCGACTCCGAACTCCGAACTTTCCCTAACTCCGAACTTCCGCCATGCGTCGCTTCTTTCTCCCTAGTTCGAGCATCCATGACGCACAAGCCGTCATAGACGGAACGGAATTTCACCATCTGCGCCATGTCCTCCGATTGCAGGTGGGCGACAGTATTCTGTTGTCCGACGAGCACGGAACGGAATACCAAGGAACAATAGCGACGCTGACACTCACCCGCGCGCAAGTCACGATTACTCACACCACACCCGCGACTCCTCGGTTTTCTCTCACGCTCGCGCAAGGGCTCTTAAAAGGGCGGACAATGGATTTCGTGATTGAGAAAGCCACCGAGCTAGGGGTGAGCCGTATCGTTCCGCTGGTCACGAAGTTCACGGTGGTGCACCTGCGAGAAGACCAGACACAAGAGCGTCTCCTGCGTTGGCGGCGGATCGCACAGAGCGCCGCCAAACAGTCCGGTAGTGTAGTTCCCCACCTAGAACCACCACAGTCGTTCGCCGAATTCCTGCATTCGGTTCCAGATAGCACGCCCACTCTGCTTTTTTATGAAAAGGAGCGGCGCGCGACACTCAAACACTTCGCGGAGAGCCAACCAAAACTTTCGGCGCTGACTGTCATTGTCGGAACAGAAGGCGGGTTCGCGGAGGAAGAGGTCGCGCAAGCGCGACAAGCGGGCTGTCTCATCCTGAGTCTGGGCACGCAGGTCTTACGCGCGGAAACCGCGAGCCTGGTCGTGGCCTCTGTATGCCAATTCCTCTGGGGGGACCACCGCTCTTCCCCCCTTGCCTGAGCGCTGAGCAATGCCATAGCATGCCGCGCGGTGGGAACGGAAAACGTAAATATGTCAACCGTCATACGTAATTCTTCCCGTTTTGTTTTCTTACGTTTTACGCTTTACGTTTTCTTTCCGTCACGTTTTGTTCCTGAGGATAACAGCTATGCGTTTCGCCTTTATCATGGACCCGATTCAGAATGTCTTGATCGATAAAGACACAACCTTCGTCTTTATGTTGGAAGCACAGGCGCGCGGCCATGAGGTCTGGTACCTCGAAATGCGCGACTTGTTCGTGCACCGCTCACGCGCCATGGGACGCGCGCGTCGCATCGAACTCCGGCGCGAGCTTGGCAATCATTTCACTTTTCATGGGGAGGCGACGGAACCGCTTGGTACTTTTGACGCGGTGTTCATGCGCAAGGACCCACCGTTTGATGTCGCCTATTTGCACGCGACTCAATTCCTCGACCTGGCCCAACAGGATGGCGCGTTTGTGATGAATAATCCGGCGGGCCTGCGCGCCGCCAATGAGAAACTCTTCGCGCTCAACTTCCCCAGTGTCACGCCACCAACCCTGGTGTCACAAGATGCGCAACGCATCAAAGCCTTCATGGAGGAACTCGGCGGAGAAATGATCATTAAGCCGGTCGATGGACATGGCGGGTTCGGCATCTTCTACGGGCATCGCGATGACCGCAACATGAACTCCCTGATTGAAACCATGACCCATGAAGGACGCGAGCCCATCATCGCGCAAGGCTACATCCCCGAAGTCCGCTTGGGAGATAAACGACTGATCGTTCTCAACGGTGCCCCCCTTGGTGGCACACTGCGAGTGCCACGCGCGGATGAACATCGCGGGAATATCCACGTCGGCGGCACCTGCGTCAAGGCCGACATCACCCCTCGTGATTACGAAATCTGCCGTGAAGTCGGCCCCCGCCTGCGACAAGAGGGCCTCTACTTCGTGGGGCTCGATATTATTGGCGACTATCTCACCGAGGTGAACGTCACCAGTCCGACTGGCATTCAAGAAATCAACGCGCTCAACGGCGTGAAGCTAGAAGCGCACGTCATCGACTTCGTCGAACGGCAGGTGGAGGAGCGGCGGCGGTAACTCAGGTAAGACAACGGAATTATGGACTATCAGGACCGAATTTCTGGGTAATCCAGTCCTTGATCGCTTGCATCACATCAAGGTCAATCGGTCCATCGACGATCAGTGGCAGGAAGAGTTTCGCGAGCATTTTGTGATCGTCGAGGACGAACGCCCTACCCCCACGAACCTTGGCCGCCGCAGCCGCGAACGCATCAGTGTCAACTTTGCCCACCGACAGATTCATGGCGGTGCGAAACTCCTGGAAGAGCACCGCGACGGTATCGTATAGCTTTTCAAAGGGACTCCCCAGGACGGAGTTTAACGCTTTGTGCAGCTTGTCCAGGAATCCCTTGTGCTCGTCGAGTTTGTACGGAATGAACTCAAAGGCACGAATATCAGTCGGGACTTCGCTAATGGCATCGTTCGTAATGAGAATGACCGGTTTCCGTAGTGCGTGCGCGATCCCCAGTTCGTAAAAGACGTTGGGGTTGCGCCCCGTGCAGTCGGCAATGACCACATCAGCTTCTTGGATGTAGCTCATTATTTTATCGAGCAACGGCACCGTCAGCACTTTCTCGTCACCCCGTTCGCACGAGAGGCCAGGAAACGCCGTTTCGATGTCCTGTTTCATAAACAGATACAGGTAATGCAACTCCGGTCGAAAGGGCATGATAACGAAACAGTTAGGCATGACTGCGGGTGCCGACGAGCAAGCTACCGTTGGAGGGCTTGTTCCTTAATCCAATAGTCCAGATACCGGGTGAGTTTGTCGGTGTCACCTGGTTCATAGAGCAGCACGCGATGTCCACCGAAGTCAGTTGGGGCATCGTGCGATTTTTGCGCCAGAATCAAGATCGGCTTCCGCATGGCATCGGCAAGTCCCACTTCATAGAACGTATCCGGGTTCTTATCCGTCACATCAACGATGAGCAAATCAGAACGTTCAACGGCCTTCACACTGAATGCCGCCCCGACGCCATCCGCGGCGGAGGAAGGCTCAACATCAAGATGCTGGAGGCTCTGTTGAACAGCATCGCGAACACCGGCAAAATCCGGCGTGCCAGGAATCGCCACAAAACAGGTCGGTTTCTCCTTAAACATGACGCTGCACTCCTTGGTTTTCTGAAGTACCCCAGCGGTGGGCGGCTGTCCATCGCGGAGAGCGGAAGAAAAACGCTACCGGGAGGAAGCCAAATGGAGTTGCTCCACACAATACGGAAAAGTCGCCAGTCCCCGTCTTAAAATCCCGCTGGCCGCGGACAGCCACCAACCATGTCCAGCAGGTGCTTCGCGATATCGAGAGTGGTCCGATCATGGAGATAGGGACCAACAATCTGAATACCGACAGGCAACCCGTTCGCCAATTGACCAACCGGAACCACGGTCGCCGGGAGATAGCACGCACCAGCCGGAGCCATCCAGGTCACAAGGTCCCAGTAGGGTCGCTGTTCATCCCCTACCCGCGCGAGCCGCGCCGCTTGTGGATCGGAGTGATCGTGTGGAATCGCCGGACACGGCATGACTGGCAGCAGTATCGCATCCCACTTCTGGAAGAATTCTTCCCACCGCTTCCGCATCTGTTGGCGACGCTCGTTGTAGCTTAACCACTCACGATGGCGCATGGCCAAGGTGCGCCGCGTGTGGTCCGCCGGCGTATTGCCAGTCGAAGTCGCGTAGTGTTCGAGCGTGTCACGCGCTATCCCTCCCGCGAGGGCCGCTTGTAACAGCGCGAAAAAAGTATCCGCGACTTTCTCCAGCGTGAACTCGGGACGCGCATCGCTATCAATCCGCACGCCAGCCCCAGCCAGTTTCTGGGCAGCGTTTTCCAGCAGGACGCGGACTGCTGGATCAACCCGACAACGCGGATCGTCAAGCCATGCGGCAACACGATAGCTCTTCAGTGATCGACGCCGTGGGCTTGGCAGTTTGAGTCGCCAAGCTGGTTGCTCCCAGCGATTTGGACCGGCCATGATATCGAGTCCAAGTTCCAAATCCTCGACGCTGCGTGCCATCGGTCCAGCGACCGCGAGATCCGCCAACGTCAACGTCCCCGGCGGGCCGGGAATCTGCCCATGCGCGGGAACGATTCCATAACTCGGCTTGTGACCAACGACCCCAGACATGTGGGACGGAAGGCGAATCGAACCGCCAATGTCACTGCCAAGTTCAAGTGGCGTAAACCCACACGCCAACGCCGCCGCCGACCCACCGGAAGAGCCACCAGGAGTGCGTGACACATCATAGGGATTATTGGTGGTGCCAAAGACCGCGTTGTAACTTTGCAGGTCACCGGCGTAAATCGGGAGATTGGTTTTGCCAAAAATAATCGCGCCCGCTTCACGCAGACGCGCGACTGGCCAGGCATCTTCTTGTGGAATAAAATTCGCCAGCTCTGGCGCACCGGACGTGGTCCGCATCCCTGCCGTTTGAAAGGAATCCTTGATCGTCATGGGCACGCCATGCAAGGGACCTCGCGCCTCGCCGCGAGCAAGCGCGGCATCGGCGGCATCGGCCTCGGTACGCGCTCTTTCCGCATCAACCGTCACGACGCTATTGATCGGCTTATCAAGAGTCGCCACGCGTGCCAGAAAGTAGTCCACCGCCTCGCGGCTTGAAATTTCCCGTTGCGCAATTTTTTTCGCCAATTCGATCGCACCTGTATATGCCAGTTCAGCCATACTCCCCCCTTTCAGCTCTTGCTGTGCCGCATAGTGCCACGCACCCGACAGCGAAACAATCTCGGCGTGGTCGTCTCCTCAGCTCTTCTCGCCTGGCGGTTTCTCCCGCACGCATTTCTTTGGCGATCACTATCCTGTGGCGCTTGCCTCTTCTCCATCGTTCGTCTATAAACACCCGACTGTAACTTCCCCACGTAGGAACCCCACGATGAGGAAGCCCACCGAAGCAGTCGTGTCAGTAGCAAAAGTCTTTGATATGGGCAGGTAGCTCAGTCGGTAGAGCAGAGGACTGAAAATCCTCGTGTCGACGGTTCAATTCCGCCCCTGCCCATTTCCTTTCTTCCCAATTTTTTGCCCCGTCATTAAAGTTTTTTCCTCTAATGACGATTTCCTCCTATAAGGACTCTTATAGGGGGGGAATCACTATGAACCGTTCGCGCTCTGGACTCCGTTGCCGCACGCTATGCAATATCGTTACGCCCAAGGGGCTGTTGCCGCGGAATACCGAAGGGGTGTTCCGTTCCGAGGGGAGACACCTGGGACGTCCGGTTATTTTCGCCGACTGGGAAAATGGCATGAATGTGCCAGTGCCACCTCACGAGATCGCCGTACTCGAACCATCCACAGCAGTTCTCGACGCTGCGTAATCAGCCCCTGGCCGTTACCCAGTCGGTCAGCTCTCTCACAAGAGGAAAGCCTGCTGCCCGCTATTTCTGCACCTGAAGCGTCACACTGCGGCGGGTAATCACTTGGTCAATTAAGCCGTATTCGGCTGCTTGTTGACTGGAGAGAAAGTTATCGCGTTCGGTATCACGCGCGATCTGCTCCATTGGTCGCCCGGTATGATGGCTCAGAATCTGGTTGAGTTCTTCGCGCACTCGCAGTATCTCTCGTGCATGAATGGAGATATCCGTGGCTTGCCCTTCCACACCACCCCACGGTTGATGGATCATAATGCGCGCATGAGGCAGGGCATGTCGCTTGCCTTTGGCGCCAGCCGTCAGCAATAACGCCCCCATACTCGCCGCTTGTCCGACGCACAAGGTTGAGACATCGGGGCGTATGTACTGCATGGTGTCATAAATCGCCATCCCCGAGGTCACCGACCCACCGGGAGAATTAATGTAGAGAAAAATGTCTTTCTCTGGATCATCTGCTTCGAGAAACAAAAGCTGCGCCGTGACCAGACTGGCCACGATATCATCAATGGAGGATCCCAGAAAAATAATCCGATCGCGCAACAACCGAGAGTAGAGATCATACGCTCGTTCCCCACGCGCCGTCTGTTCAACAATAGTAGGAATAAAGTTCATGCCCGTATCCTAGCCACACCACGCCAGGTCACGCAAGAAGCGTGTCGGTCCGCATGGCGCATTAAAGAAAATTTTCGAGATTCCGTTATTTAGGGTAGAGAACTTAGGATAGGGTGCCATAATTACGTAGCGAGTGAGCAATGGAGAAGAGTAGGAAAATTCAACGTCCCCGACACACGGTCCCTCGCCCAGCAACGACTACCCGTAAGACTTGGACTCCATCACCTGCTCGTGACGCATCTTCCGGTCGAAGAGACGCCCTTTCTCTGTGACCTACTTGTGTAAGGAACATTTATGCACTTTTCCGCCGAGATTCTGATCGCCGAGGAGAATCAGCTCCAAGCCACGCAACTCCAGACGATGTTGGAGCACCACAATTTTCGCGGTATCTGGGTCGCCACCGGCGCGGCTGCCCTTGAAGCGCTCCAACAAGAGCTTCCGTCCATTGTCTTGAGCAGTGTGACACTCCCGGACATGTCTGGATATCAGCTTTGCCAAACGATCAAGAATGATCCATCCCTTAAGACGGTGCCAGTCCTTCTTATGATCCCCAACGCCGGTTCACGGGGAGACCACGAGGCCCTCCAGAGCGGAGCGAATGGCGTTCTCACTCATCCGTATACGGAAAAATTTCTTTTGTCGCGGCTCAAATATGTGTTGGCGAGCCAGACTTCCCCTTTCGACTCGCAGCCCACCTTCGCCAAAGAAGTCCCAGCACGTGAAGAGGAGTGGACCCATGAGGGAGCGATGGCGGCTAGTCCCTATCGGATGCTCTTGGACCATACCCCCGACGCACTGCTCGTTATCGATAATGAGAACCGTGTTCGCTATGTCAATCCCGCCGCCGAAACGTTACTCCAACAGCCCGTTCGCGCACTGCTCAACACGGTACCGCCTTTCAGCTTCACGGTAGGAGAACGCCAAGAAGTCGCGGTACCGCAGTCTTCTGGAATGCCTCTCATCGCGGACATGCGGCTCACTGGCATCATCTGGGAAGGGCACCCGGCAAGGCTTGCGACTCTCCGCAACCTCCCAGAACGAAAACAAGCCGAGCCCTTACGCCTCTCCAAAGAAGCAGCGGAAGCGGCGGAACAAATCAAATCTGATTTTTTGGCGAACATAAGTCACGAAATTCGTACGCCGATGAATGGCATTATCGGCATGACGGATATCCTGCTCGACACCTCCATGACCGAGGAACAGAAGGACCTCGCGCTGACGGTCAAAGGCTGTGCGCACTCCTTGTTGGGGATTCTCAACACCATTCTCGACTTCTCAAAAATTGAAGCGGGGAAACTCGACCTTGAGTTCCTGGATTTCAATTTGCACTCGACGCTCCAAAGCGTCACCGAGCTTTTCACCACGACCCTCGCGGACAAGAAGATCGAGTTGACACTGCTCACCTTTCACAATGTACCCGCCGTGCTTCATGGTGATCCCGAACGAATACGGCAGATTCTCATCAATTTTATCGATAACGCGATCAAGTTCACGGAAGCAGGGGAGGTGGCGATCCGCGTGTCTGTCGCCGAGGAGAACTCAACCCAGGCCCTACTCCGTTTCGAGGTGACTGACACCGGCATCGGCATTCCGGCGGACCGCATGGACCGGTTGTTTCGCTCGTTTTCACAAGTCGATGGGTCCTGGACCCGTAAGTATGGCGGCACGGGGCTCGGCCTCGCCATGAATAAAAAGCTGGCGGAGCTCATGGGCGGTGAGGTTGGCGTCAACAGTGAAGTGGGAAAAGGCAGCACCTTCTGGTTCACGGCACGGCTCGAAAAACGCGCATCCGCGTTCGCACCGCTCACCCCCACCCGCACGCATTTACACGGATTGCGGGCGTTAATTGTCGATGACAATCAGACGAATCAAGCGATTCTGCGGCATCAACTGACCTCGTGGGGAATGGAGGTCAAACTCGCGGACAATGGAGTCCGCGCACTCGATATCTTGGACACCGCTCGGCGAGAGCATCGTTCCTTCGATATCGGGGTCCTTGACTGGCAGATGGCGGAAATGGATGGCTTAACGCTCGCCCGGTCCATTCGCTCCCATCCGGAATGGAACCACATGCGGTTGGTCTTTCTGACTTCAGTCGGGCAACGGGGTGATGGCGCACGGGCGCGCGAGGCGGGAATCCAAGCTTATCTGACGAAACCGGTCCGCCAATCGCAGCTCTTTGAGTGTTTGTGTCTCCTCGCCAGTCAACCAGAGCAGAAACCCGCCCTCTCCCACCCGCTTATTACCCGACACACCTTGACCGAGATTGCCGCCCCCGTGAAAATTTTGGTGGCGGAAGATAATCCCGTCAACCAAAAGTTGACGGTGCGATTGCTCGAACGATTGGGTTACCATAGTGACGTCGCCAACAATGGCCGGGAAGCGGTCGAAGCAATAGAACGATATCCGTACACTGTAGTCCTCATGGACTGCCAGATGCCGGAAATGGATGGGTTTGAAGCAACCGCGCTCATCCGCGCGCGCGACCACAAAATGAACAAGCACACGCCCATCATCGCGGTCACCGCCTATACTTTGGAGAAAGACCGAGACCGCTGCCTCCGCGCCGGGATGGATGCGTACATTCCAAAGCCAGTGAATGCGGACCATCTCAAAGAGATGCTAGAAAAGTGGGTCCCGGCTCAGATCCCCCGGCTTACCGAGGATGCTGTCATCATAGACATCCCTCACCTCCCGCTTATCCCCACTGCTCCGGACCAATCCGCCGTGCCCACTGAGCAGCCCGCACGCCTCCTATTAGCGGAAGACAATCTGGTCAACCAAAAGCTAGCGCTCCGCCTGTTGGGTAAAATGGGATACGACGTCGATGTCGTCAAAACCGGACGCGCGGCCCTCGAAGCGCTCGCTCACCGCTCCTATCGGTTGGTCCTGATGGATTGTCAAATGCCGGAGATGGATGGATTTGAAGCCACGGCCCACATCCGTACTCAGGACAGGCGACGTGGTACCCATACCACGATCGTGGCGCTCACCGCGCATGCCATTACCGGCGACCGCGAGCGCTGCTTGGCCGCCGGTATGGATGATTACGTGACGAAGCCGATTGACCGCGAGGTCTTACAGAGCACCTTGGAGAAATGGGGCTGCAAACCGTTCGTGAGCACGGCGGACGTACCGTCTGTGCAAGAGACTCAAGAGATAGCTCTCGTTCCGCAACTCGAGACACCACCACCCCACTTCCTCGCGGCTCGCAAATAGCGCGAAGAGTGGACACTACCCCCCCAGGAGGGATTCACCATGACAACAGAACAACAACCCACATCTCCCAAAGATCCTTCAGCACGCGCGTGGCCCTTCCTCGGGCGCGAGGCGCTGTTGCCCTTGGCTTTAGGGTGTAGTGTGCCTCTCGCCGCGACGATTCTCGATATCTTCGGACAGGGCCTTCCTTTCTCGCTGGCAAGCATTATCGTGGTCCAGTGGGCTCGCCCGCTCCATTGGCTGCTTGACCTTATCCCGCTTGTTCTCTTGTTCTTCGTTGTTTCTGGACGCCAGCCCGCCATACCGACACGCATCGCCGCCCTGCTTCATACTTTGACGGCAAAGTGGTTCGGCACTGCTTCCTCTCAGGACGAACCAGAGGCCAGTCCTTCCGTTCCAGTTAGCTTGCCCTCGGGCATCCTCCTCGCTGAAGATAATCCAGTGAATCAGAAACTCATCTCCAGACTTCTGCTCAAACTCGGTTACGACGTCAAGGTCGTTGGCACTGGCAACGAGGCCGTGGAAGCACTCTCGCTCACATCCTATGCCTTAGTGTTCATGGACTGTCAGATGCCAGGCATGGACGGCTTTCAAGCCACCGCAGAGATCCGGCTCACGGAAAAGCGACAGGGAAGGCACACCCCCATCATCGCTTTGACAGCACATGTAGCGGCCGGCGACAGGGAACGGTGTCTCGCCGCCGGCATGGATGATTATCTAAGCAAGCCCATCACCCAGCACACTCTTCGGGCGATGTTGGAGAAGTGGGGAGGTCTCCCTCCGCTCGATCCCTCACTACAGCCGTTAGGTCAAGAAATATCACTCTAAGATAAGGAGAACCCGATCGTGCCAACTAAACGACAAACCCCGCCAGCCAAACGTCCCCCGGCTCCGGTACGCCCCTCCGCTGACAACGGCGCATGGATGCCCCTCGCACTAGGATGTAGTTTTCCCCTCGCGGCCTTGGTGCTTGACATCCTGGGCCAGGGTCTTTCCTTTTCGCTGGAAAGCATCATCACGGTACTGCAAAATCAGCCGTTGCATTGGCTGTTGCTGCTCGTTCCCGTGGCCATGCTGACCCTTGTTCCCAAGAAGAAGCCCACGGTCACTAGGACTCCTGTCGCTCAGCCGCCAGGGATGCAGGGAACGATCGCCGCCCCCGCCGTCAGTGCACCCGCGCAATCTCAGAAAGCGATCACCACGCTGCAAGACGAACTGACCTCCGTCAAGAACCAACTCTCGCAGTCCCGCGCGCGCGAAACGAGCATCACCACGCTCCTCGACAATGCCAAGGATGCCATTCTCACACTGAACGTGGAAGGAGAAATTACCTCGGTCAATCGTGGGGCGGAAGAGATGTTTGGGTGGACGCGGCAAGAAATGGTCGGGCATCCCCTCAACAATCTGTTAGCCCTCCCCTCCGTACCGCGAGTTGAGGAACACTTCGCTCAACTCCTCAAGACCCCAACGGCACCTTCGATCATCAATCTTGAATTCGTCCACAGCGACGGCACGGGACTCTGGGCCGAGGGATGTAGCAGTGTCGTCCGCGATGAGGCGAATCAAGAGACAAGCCTTCTCGTGATCTATCGGAGCCTCAGACATCGCCAGCAACCTCCCGCGGGGCACGATGCGGAAACACCCCCTGCAATGGTGCAACCGCGAGAGGAATCGCAACTCCAGCTTGATCAAGCAGCCGACACCTCCCCGGCCCCCGCGTATGAGAGGCCACAAAGCGGAGCATTGACAATGTCGGGATTCCTGACGACTCATGCGCAGGCTGTCGATCCCGTCGCGGAAAGCGAAGCGCCGTCCGCCTTGACGCCGTCGCTTAAAGAAATCGACCAAATGGAGCAAGCACAAGCCTCGGCTCTTCTCCAGTTCACTCTCGTCGATACGCACGCGGACAGTTTTCTCCAGACAACGCCGTCGGTCTCAACTCAATTGTCGCTCGATCAGCAACCTCCCCACGACTCCCACGACACCGCCCCAGCTCCTCTCCAGTTCACTCTCGTCGATACGCAAGCGAACGGCGAAGCACAGTCCTCTCCCTCGGCAACCGCCCAACTGTCGGTTACCGGGACACCACCGCCAGGGACGCGGCCTCCTTCCTCCCCACCTTTCAATTTTTCCGAAGCGCTCTCGAATATCGGAGGAGACGAAGCCTTACTGGCTGAACTAGCCGGTATCTTCCTGGAAGAATATCCACAGATTATCGAGAACGTCCGTATCGCGGTTGGGAACAAAGATGTGGAATCCCTTGTCTACTACGCCCATGCGTTAAAGGGATCGGTCGGAAACTTCGTCGCCGTCGACACACAGAACGCGGCACGTCGACTCGAACAGATGGGACGCGAGGGCGACATCGCCGATGCCCCCCAAGTCCTGATTGAGCTGGAAGCCGCACTGTCTCGACTCACGCCCGCCCTGAGCGATCTCGCGGTCCAAGGAGCCGCTTAAGGGGCAAGTCTCCAGCACGCACGTCTCGGACAAGTCAAAGGCACGTCTTGGACTTGTCCGAGATCATCACTCACGAAGGAGGAACAGTCCTACTTCGTCGTGGGTTTCTTCTCTCCCCACAGCTCCCACACCGCTTCATATTTGGCGGGGAATTTCAACGAGTAGCCAGTAGTCAGTAGTCAGTAGCCTGCATGGGCTCTCTTTTCTCTACTGAATACTGACTACTGGATGCTGACTACTTCTTACAAGAGCACCTGCCCGTCTCGCAGTTTTTTCACTTCCGCCTCGGACATTCCCAACACCTCGCGCAAGACGTAGTCGGTGTGTTGTCCACGAAGTGGAGCCGCGGTTTGGACCTCACAGGGCGAGCTGGACATCCGCCACGGAATCCCAGCATGAATACGTGTGCCGATCTCAGGATGTTCTTTCCGCACCAAGTACCCACGGGCTTGCAAGTGTGGATTGGTCGCCAAGTCCTTGTTGCTCATCGACGGAAACGCCGCCACTCCGGCTTTTTGCAGTGTTTCGGTCACATCCCAGCGGTCCTGCTCCTTGGTCCAACTGGTAATGATCTCCTCAAGGGTATCCTCGTTGGCTTTGCGGGCGGTCACGTTGATAAAACGCTTGTCGGTCGCCAGTTCTGGCTTTCCCATCGCCTGACAGAGGGCATGCCATTCCGCGTCGTTGCCACAAGCAATCGCAACCCACTTGTCATCGTTGCCTTTGCACTTGAAGCAATTATGCGGGGACATCCAGCGATCATGATTCCCATCACGCTCCGGTTGGGTTTTGTTCATCGAATAATCCATCAGTGCTTCTGGCATGAGCACCAGCAGCGCCTCCCACAACGCTAAATCGACGTGAGTCCCCTTCCCTGTCCGCTGTCGGTACGTCAGCGCGGCCATCGCCGCGAACGCGCCAAAAATGCCAGCATTGGGATCACCATACGAAATGCCCACTTCGGCTGGGCCACTATCGCGATAGCCTGTCACCGCCGCGATACCCGCAAGCGGCACCGATGCGGGACCATAGCCCATGTACTGTCGCTCTGGCCCAGTCTGCCCGTAGCCACAAATGGAGATCATAATGATGTCAGGCTTGATCTGCTTGAGGGTTTCGTAGCCCAGCCCCATGCGATCAATCGCCCCAGCCGAAAAGTTCTGCACGACGATGTCACTTTTCGCGATGAGCTGCTTGGTCACCTCAAGTGCTTCTGGACGCGAGAGGTCAAGCTGCAAACTTTTCTTGCCTTGGCTGTACTGATTGAAATATCCAGCGCGGTTCGGGCCGGGGATGTCATCGGCAAAGGAGGGAATCAACCGGCTGACACACGGGCGCTTCTGACTCTCAATGCGAATCACTTCCGCGCCCATGTGCGCCATTTGCAACGTGCAGTACGGCCCAGCCCAGGCCCAGGTAAAGTCGGTCACGCGGATTCCTTCGAGCGGTCGTCGAGACATAGTAATGCTCCTTCTCGGATTCAGCTTCAGCAATTTTTAGCGTTTCACCAGGCTTTTGCAAGCCGCGGAGCAGTAGAGAGCGGATTGCCGGAATGAGAGACAAGAGGGAACGCAGGTCAAACGATTATGTTCGTGCCGTCGAACCTGGTCAGACGAAAGCCGTCAAAATGCTCAGGATAGGTAGTACGGAGCTGCGTCAGCACCTGCATTGCCACGGCTTCACCCAGCTTGAGTCCTTCAATGCTATCCGAACGCCAATGTACCCCCGCTGCGTCACGTCCTAACGAGATGTTCGACGCGAGCTTGTTGAGTTCTCCACCCACGGTCAGCGCTGCTCCCCTATACGGCACGAGTGCGAGACCATCAGGACTCACCACCACCGGTGCTGGAATCACATGCGCCTCGTTGAAAAACGCCTTGAGTACTGTGGCACAGGCTCCAGCAATGGCTGCGTGTCCCGCCGGATACGCGGGATGGGTGGGACAGCCTTCCGGGTACGCCAGCGGTAACAGATACGAGCCGGTGGCACGAAACACGGCACTGAGGGCGGTCGCCTTGAGCACGTCGGCATGCAGCGGGTACTCAGCAACGTGCGTGATATGGTTATGGACCCGGCCCCCAAAGGCTTCTGGTCGCAGCCGCCGATGCACTAACCATTTGTGGTACCAACTCGCCTTCAGCGCGGGACTGGCCACCCGAGCTACGCAATCAAGGGCGTCCGGTGGGCCAAACGTGATAAAGCCGCCTTGCGTAAGGGACCGCTTATACGGATGGTCTCCTTTCAACGGCGCTCCCATGGCCAACAGAGTCAGACAGGCATTGAGAAAGGCTTGATAGGGATAATCGCGGTGGACGTATTCGGCTAAGTCGCGGCCATTACGCAGATAACGGGGAGTGGTATCCAGCACATTGATCCGCGCAGGAGCTAAGCCACGTTGGATATTAACTCACCTTACGCGCCAGGGACAAAAAAGGTATAGAATCGCCGATATGAAAGCACAAGCGATAGCCGATTTGTATTCCGATTACTTGCTGGCGTCCTTTGGGGCCACCACCGCGACGGGGCTCAGCGAACTGCTGGAAGGGGAAGTG
>CAMBFS010000023.1 GCA_945865755.1 Klebsiella pneumoniae | reverse complement strand
GCCGCTTGACGCTGGCTTCCTGATTCCCCAAGCCCCGCGCGATCTCGGCTTGGATGCCGCTTTGTTGCTCGATGATCGCCGCCACAAACGTGCTGATCCCTTTGACTTGATGCCCATGTGCCCACGGCAGCACCTTTGCGATATACTCTCCGAGGCGGGTAGTTTCTGCGTCTTGGTGTATCATACCCCCAAGTCGCTCATGCGTGAAAACGCATGGCTACCCGCCCCTTTAGCCAATGTGTCCTGACTTCAGGTGACCAACGGTAAGTCCTCTGGATGCACGAACGTGAATCCGCTTTTGCCCACGCACTCCCCAAGGGAGTACCCCAGGACCCGCACGGTCGATGGGCTCTCGTAGCGGACCGCGCCGTCGGCATCGAGCACCACAATCATTTCCGACGAATTTTCGATCAACGCGCGGAATCGTGCTTCGCTCGCGTGCAACGCCCTTCGGGTTTGCACAAACTCGGTCAGGTCCAGGGCATGGCCGATTACATAGGATGGCTGCCCTGCTTCATCATAGCGAATGTTGTGGTACGACCAGATTCGCTCTTCCCCACCCTTCGTCACCAGTCGCAACAACCCAGTGTCAGTTGGATGTTTGCGTATCCGGTTCAAATAGTCCGCGAACAGCGGATGCACGTCGAGGGCAAGGAACTCGACGAGGTTCCTGCCAACCCACTCGTCTCGTGTATAGCCGAGAGTCTGGGCAGCGGCAGGATTTACATAGAGGAGCGCCCCATCCAGGTCGTGTATACAAATGAGACCCAAGCTACCTTCAACCAATTTTTGGTAGCGCTCGGCGGTAGTTTTCGTTTCCTTTTTTGTCCGCCTGCGACTCGTGGTGGATCGTATAGGCATGTGTCTCCGGTTTCAGGTCCAATGTCCAAGGTCTAACGTCCAAGGTCTAACGTCTAAGGTCCAAGGTCCAAGTCTAAATCAGCCAGTCATGAAGTGTAGCTTCGCCACCCATAATGAAATAGCGGACTGAGGGCCTTATTTCTGAACAGACCACAAAACATTCATACCCTATTATGCTTGTTCCCACCGCTCGGCAAATTCCTCGGCTGTCATGTCAATATCACGGAGAATACCGCGCAAGGTGCCAATTTTGAGTGTCCGGGTCCCATGGACCGGAACGTTCGTGCGCAGGACATTGCGGACAAGGATATGATGACTACCCTGGATACGGATGAGGCTGAAGCCTTGCTGCTCCAGAAACCGTACCATTTCTTTGCCAGTGGGGCGCGGGAGCTTAGGCACGGGAGCGCACAAGGTCGTTGAGGTTCCAGTCGAGTTGACGCAGAGCGCTTGGCGGATTCATTCTTGCGAGGGCATCTTCCACACCAAAGGCTCCAATATATGCCTGTAACGCTTCTTTGAGGTCGGCAATCGCTTCTTCCTCGGTTTCTCCTTCCCCATACGCCGGAAGATCGGGGACCCGCGCGGTAAACCCACCTTCTTCAGGGTCAGGAATGATTTCCACCACGATGTATTGTGACATGGCGGGACCCTACCATAAAGTTTACGAGTCCGGGAGTCTCAGAGCCTGTAGTGTTGCCATTGCACCGCTGACTTTAGACCTTGGACTTTGGACCTTGGACCCTTGTTTAGACCCTTGCAGATATTCCCGCAAACACCGCCCCGTATGCGACTGCTTGGCGTTCTTCATCAAGTCAAGCGGCGTGCCACTCGCCACCACCTGCCCACCACCGGTTCCTCCCTCTGGCCCAAGGTCAATAATGTGGTCGGCTTCCTTCACGATGTCCAGATTATGCTCAATGGTCACCACCGTGTTGCCTTTATCAACCAAACGGTGCAACGCGTGGATCAGCTTCTCAATGTCGGCGAAATGCAGACCGGTGGTCGGCTCGTCCAACACGTAGAGCGTCTTCCCGCGCGACTCCTTCGCCAGTTCGTAGGCCAACTTGATCCGTTGCGCCTCACCACCGGAGAGCGAATTGCTCGCTTGCCCCAGCGTGATGTACCCCATGCCAATGTCATCCAAGAGCCTGAGCGGCCCGGAAATTTTTGGCACGCCATGAAAAAAGGTCGCCGCCTCCGTGATCGTCATCGCCAGTACATCGGAGATGCTCTTCCCGTTATACGCGATCTCCAAGGTCTCTTCGTTGTACCGTTTGCCCTCACACTCTTCGCACGCGACGTAGACATCGGGCAGGAAACTCATCTCCATTTTCACCTGGCCCTGCCCCGCGCACCCTTCGCAGCGTCCGCCTTTGACGTTGAAGGAGAACCGCCCCGGTTGATACCCTTTCATCCGCGCGTCAGGCAACATCGCAAACAGTTTGCGCACTTCATCCCATAACCCAACATACGAGGCGGGCACCGACCGTGGCGTCTTGCCGATGGGCGTCTGGTCGACTTCGATCACCCGCTCAATCGACTCGCCCCCTTCGATCCGATCATGCGCTCCGGCGCGTCCGGGGAACATGCCTAACTTTTTCTTGAGCCCTTTGACCAGCACATCTTGCACCAGCGAGCTTTTCCCGGACCCAGAGACACCGGTCACACAGACCCACGTGCCAATGGGAAAATGCGCATCGACATTGCGCAAATTATGCTCACGGGCACCATAGATCGACAGACGGGGGCGATGGTCGAGCGCACGGACGGGCCCCAAGCGCGGATGCGCGGCCCGCAGAAATCGACCGGTGATGGATTCGGGATTGTCGCGCAATTGATCCGGCGTCCCCATGGCGATCACCTTGCCGCCATGCACGCCAGCCCCCGGCCCCAGGTCGATGACAATATCCGCGTTGGCGATCGTCTGTTCGTCATGTTCGACGACCAACACCGTGTTGCCCCGCTCCTGGAGATTGCGCAGCGTGGCGATCAGTCGCTCATTGTCACGCGGATGCAGACCAATCGTCGGTTCATCAAGAATGTAACAGACCCCACGGAGATTCGAGCCCAGTTGCGCGGCCAGACGAATCCGTTGCGCCTCGCCACCGGAAAGCGTATCCGCGCGGCGGTCGAGCGTGAGATACGACAACCCTACCTCTTGTAAAAATGACAAGCGGGGAACAATCTCCTTGAGAATCGACGCGCCAATCAGCGCCTCGCGCGGAGACAACGGCAATGAGGTCATCAACTGGTGACAGTCACTCGCCGACATCCCCATCACTTCCCCAATCGGATGCCCACAGACCTTGACCGCCCGCGCGCGCGGATTGAGGCGTGCCCCGTGACACGAAGGACATGGAACTTCGGTCAGAAACTGTGACGGGTAGAGGTCGGCCTCCTCGCCTTCACTGCCGGTGATGGCATCATTGAGAATCGTGAACGCGCCGCGTATCTCTTTTTCATCACCGGCCAGCACGAGCTGTTGCTGCTCGGCGCTGAGTTCGGCGAAAGGGCGCGTGACCGGCACGCCACGCTTCTTGAGGTCGCGCAGCAGTCGGTTTTGGTCAGTACGAAATTCCGGACGGGCCAGCGCGAAGAGCGCGCCATCTTGCAGCGACTTGGTCTTATCGGGCACGACCAGCGTGGGGTCGAATTCCCAGCGTATTCCCAACCCCGTGCACTCAGGGCAGGCCCCCTGACGACTATTAAAGGAAAAAAGGCGAGGATCAAGCACCTCGTAACCAAGGCCGCACGGACCGCAGAAGAGTTTCTCGCTATAGACGCGCGCTTCTTTCTCGCTACGCAAGTGCATGGCGCCGTTGCCGATGCGCAAGGCCGTCTGCATCAACGAATCAAACTTTTGCACGGAACCCGTGACCGCCATCTCGCCAATGACAATCTCAATGTCATGCTCGTTATAGCGGGTGAGACTCAAGCCTTCCGTGAGGTCCGTGATCCGCCCGTCGATGCGCGCCTGGGTGAATCCCATTTTCCTGGCGCTCTCCAGCGTGTCCTTATGAAACCCTTTGCGACCACGCACCACGGGTGCCAGCAACGTCACCTGTTGTCCGCGAAAATCGGTCCGCAGGCGCTCAAGAATCTGACTGCGACTCTGCACGGACAGCGGTTCGCCGCACTGCACGCAATGCTGTACCCCGGCCTTGGCGTACAGCAAACGGAGATAATGAGAAATTTCCGTGACCGTGGCCACTGTCGAATTGCGTCCGCCACGACTCATCCGTTGCTCAATTGCCACGGTCGGCGGAATGCCGGTGAGCAGATCGACATTAGGCCGGGCCATCACTTTGATGAACTGGCGCGAGTACGTGGACAAACTATCGATATACCGCCGCTGCCCCTCGGCGTAGATGATGTCGAACACCAACGTGGATTTGCCCGACCCGGACAGGCCCGTGACCACGACCATTTCATCACGTGGAATATCGACTGACAGATTTTGCAGGTTGTGTTCCTTGGCACCAACAACGGAAATGGAATGAGAGACTAGAGACTGGAGACTTGAGACTTGAAGGGGAGAAGAGCCAGTCTCTAGCCTCCAGTCTCTAGTCTCCTTTTGACTTTTGACTTTTGACTTTTGACTTTTGACTTTTGACTTTTCCCCAAGCACTTCGGCGAGATATTGCCCCGTATACGACCTCTTGACCTGGGCGACCTGTTCAGGCGTCCCCTCGGCAACCACCTCGCCCCCCTTGTCGCCGCCTTCGGGACCAAGGTCGATCACATAGTCCGCGCACTTAATCACTTCGAGGTTGTGCTCAATGATGAGAACCGAATGGCCGCGATCCACCAGTTCATTGAACGCATTAAGCAACTTCTGAATGTCGGCGTAATGCAGTCCCGTCGTCGGCTCGTCGAAGATGAACAACGTGCGTTTGCTGTGGTCATCGCCCAATTCGCCATTGAGCGGCAGCCCCGGCACGAACGGTTTCTCTTGGCCAAGATGCGCCGCCAGTTTGAGTCGCTGCGCCTCACCACCTGAGAGCGTGGTGAGCGACTGACCAAGACGCATGTAGTCCAGACCAACCGCCGCCAACGGCGTCAAACGGCGGATTAACTCGGCATGCCCGGCGAAGAACGCTAGCGCCTCGGCCACGGTCATGGCCATGATCCCGGTGAGATTTTTATCCCGATATCGCACTTCGAGCACTTCATCACGATAGCGCTTGCCGTGACATTCGGGGCAAGGCACGTACACATCGGAGAGAAACTGCATCTCGATCTTCTCGGCCCCCTCCCCTTTGCACGTCTCACAGCGACCGCCTTCCACGTTGAAGGAGAAGGTCCCAGCGCTGTACCCCCGCAGCTTGGCCATCTCGGTTTCGGCCAGCAGCTTGCGCAGAGCATCAAATGCCTTGGTATAGGTCAGCAGGTTCGCGCGTGGCGTCGTGCCAATAGGAGCTTGATCGACAAAAATGACATCCGCGATGGCGTCCCAGCCAAGCATGGCCTCGCAGGCGCCAGGAATCCCGACGGGCTCCCCTTTGCGTTTCTTCAACCCGCGATAGAGCACCTCGTTCACAAACGTCGATTTGCCGGAGCCCGACACGCCAGTCATGCACACCATGCGCCCCAGCGGAATCTCCACCGTGATGTGCTTCAGATTGTTGGCGCTGGCACCGATCACTTTCAGCACCCGGCGTTGAGGGGTCCACGGGCGGCGCTTGTCGGGCACGGGAATACTCATCCGCCCAGAAAGATACTTCCCAGTGAGTGAATTTTTATCAGTCAGAATCTTTTCGTGCGTCCCAGCGAAAACGACCTCGCCCCCTTTCTCACCAGCCAGTGGCCCCATGTCGATAATGTGGTCGGCTTCGCGAATGATCTCTGGATCATGCTCAACCACGACGACCGCGTTGCCGTTGTCCCGCAGCCCCTTGAGGATACGAACGAGCCGCTGGCTATCGCGCGGATGGAGACCGATAGAGGGCTCATCCAGGATGTACAACGTGTTCACCAGCGACGAGCCGATGGCGGTGGTGAGATCGACCCGCTCCAACTCACCGCCTGAGAGGGTGCGCGATTGGCGGTCCAGGGTGAGATACTCAAGCCCGACCTCGACGAGATACTGAAGCCGCTTACGAATCTCATCGAGAATGAGGTGGGCGACTTGGTCTTGGAAAGTGGAGAGCCGCAATTCACGAAAGAACGCGGCGCACGTATCAACACTGATGAGGTTAATCTCCGCGAGCGTCTTCCCGCCAACGCGGTAGAGCAAGGCCTCGGGTTTGAGCCGCGCGCCTTGACACGCGGTGCAATGAAAGTAGCCACGATAGCGCGCCAGAAACACCCGCACGTGCATCTTGTAGGTTTTGCCTTCCAACCAGCGAAACCATCCACGCACGCCATAGTAGGTCCCATCGCCATCAAGGATGAGCTTCTTTTGTTGCTCGGTCAGTTCTTGCCACGGCACAGTGGTCGGGATGTGCTGTTTTTGACAAAAGGCAAGCAGTTCCCGCCGCTCCCATTGCGCGGCTTTGATCCGCCACGGCTTAATCGCCCCATCCTTCAGCGACAGCGTGGGGTCGGGCGTGATCAGCTCAAGATCAAGATCAATGGTACGTCCAAACCCACGGCAGCTCTCGCAGGCCCCCAACGGACTATTAAACGAAAACATGTTGGGAATAGGGTCTTTGTAGGTGATGCCGCACACCGCGCATTCCAGTTGATCCGAGAATGGCCACTCCGCGGAGTCCGCGTCGCCGTCATCAGGAAAGATCAGCAGCAGTCGCCCTTTCCCATAGCGAAACGCTTGCTCGAACGAATCATGCAGGCGCTTCTTGCTGCGTGGGTTCAACACCAAGCGATCCACCAACACGGTAAACAGGTCCTGATTGGGAACCGGACGATCCGACAACTCTTGAATATCGAGGACCTGGCCATTCTCCACCAACCGATGAAACCCCGAATGGAGCAGGCCATCGCGGATTTCGGCCCACGGCAAAGTGGCGGGCGCGGCGATGGTGAACGTCACCAAAAAGCGCGTGCCTTCGGGTCGCGAGGCGGAGAGCTTGCGAAAGACCGACTCGGCGGAATCGCGCTCGACCGGCTGTCCACAGCCACGACAATAGAGCACACCAATTTTCGCGAACAGGAGTTTCAGATGATCGTGCAGTTCGGTCATGGTGCCAACGGTGGAACGGGAGGTGCGCACCGGTCGGTTTTGGTCGATGGCGATCGCTGGCAGAATGCCCTCGATTTTGTCCACCTGTGGTTTATCCATGCGGTCGAGGAACTGCCGCGCGTAGGCCGAGAAGCTTTCGACATAACGGCGCTGCCCCTCGGCATAAAGGATGTCAAAGGCGAGACTCGACTTCCCAGAGCCACTGACACCGGTGAGCACGGTCAGGGCATTGAAGGGAATCTGGACATTGATGTTCTTGAGATTGTTTTGTCGTGCGCCGGTGATGATAATGCCAGTGCTTGGTGTTGTGTGCTTGTGCGTTCCGTTACTGTTCACTCCCTACCCTCCGTCGGTAGCGTGTAGCCTATAGTTCGCGCACTTTCTCGTATAGCGCAGGGCTCATGGCTTATGGCTCATGGCCCGCTCGCTACGCTCGCTCTATGGCACACAGCTTTGACCATGAGCCATAGAGCGAAGCGAGCCATAAGCCATAAGCCGTCCCCCCGCCAGTGAGTCCAGCCGGGCGATATGCTATAGAACCGGGCAGGAGACATGCATGGGGAGTGAATTTTGGTTCGAGGTCGGCCTTATTTTTTTACTGATTGTGGCCAATGGTTTTTTTTCCGGGTCGGAAATCGCCATTATTTCAGTTCGCCGGAGCCGCATTGACCAACTGATTGAAGAAGGGAAAAAGTCGGCGCAGATCGTTGCGCACCTCAAGGATGACTCCGACCGCTTTCTCGCCACCGTCCAGATCGGGGTTACGCTGGTCAGCTCCTTCGCCTCCGCTCTGGGTGGAGCCTCGGCCATCGAATTCCTCCGTCCGATTTTTCAACAGAGCGGCAGCCTCTTTCTGCAAGTCTGGGGAGAAGCGATTTCCCTGGGCTTGGTCGTGGCCATAATCTCGTACCTCTCCCTCGTGATCGGCGAATTAGTCCCAAAGTCCTTAGCCCTGCGGTACCCGGAAGAGGTCGCGCTCATGGTCGCACGCCCATTGGACATCCTCTCGCGCACGTTTTCCTGGATGGTCAAAATTCTCACCACCTCCTCGAATGTGCTCCTGTTCTTCACCGGCACTGGCACCAAATCGACCGAAACGCTCGTCTCGGAAGAAGAGGTGAAATACCTCATCAGTGAGGGGGCGGAACGCGGGGTGTTCGATGACACCGAAAAGGAATTCATTCACAGCGTGTTTGATTTCGCGGACACCTCGGTGCGCGAGATACTGACGCCACGCACGGAAATTCACGCGCTGGATGTCGAGACGACGACGACCCAAGCCTTGCAAGAGATGGTGGAAAGCGGGTTTTCGCGGATGCCGGTGTACGAAGAAGACCTCGACCACATTCTCGGCATCGTCCATATCAAAGAGCTGCTACGGGCACGAGAACATGGGGAGGCGGAACTCCTACGGAACTTTCTCCATCCGGCGCATTTTGTGCCGGACTCCATGCAGATCAGCCATCTGCTGCGCGAGCTGCAAGTGCGTCGCGCGCACATGGCGGTGGTCATTAACGAGTTTGGCACGGTCATCGGCATCGCCACTATTGAAGACATCATGGAAGAGATCGTCGGCGAGATTCGCGATGAGTACGATGTCGATGAAGAGCAGCCAGTGCAAGAAATTTCCGAAGGTGTCCTCTTGGTTGAAGGCGGGGTCGCGATCAGCGACCTCACCGAAGAACACAAGCTACCGCTGGAAGAGACAGCGGCCTATCGCACGCTGGCGGGCTTTATCCTCGCGCGTCTCGAACGCATCCCGCGCGGACGCGAGACCATCGTCCATCAAGGTTATCGATTCACGATTATCGAAATGGACGGACGGCGGATCGCAAAAGTGCGGGTCGAAAGAATCGAGACCCCACAGCCCTTACCAACTCAACCAGAAATCAGTCAGCCAGAAAAAGCGTAGGTCTTCACTCTTCATTGTAAGCGTTCAGCTATCAGCGCTCAGCAGTCAGCCAGACAAGAACACACAGAAGATTGATGAGTCTAACTTCTCACACACGAGAGCCTGGGTAATGTTCTTCAATTGTTGAGAGCGAAAGTTAGACCGGAGTCCCAAATTCGTAGCGATTCACGAAGAGGCCAATCACTGTGTCGTGCATGAAGACGGATTTCGAGAAACAAATAGGTTTGCGTGTTAAGCGCTTGATGCGCGTCCGTAACGTCAGATGTTTGCGTTCAAGGTGAGTTTCAGTGTCAGAGAAGAAGAATAGGACGAAACCTCCGTATTTCCGCTCCGTGTATCTTATTTTTCCTTGATTTTTCCCAATGCAAAGAGCTAGCTTGAAAAATCAGGGGGACGTCGGTCGATGGACGAGCTGTCATTCTAGGGAGAATTTTTAGCGGCTAAGGGTCGTTCACCTGTCGGTCCTGGCCCGTCTTTGCGTGGATAACCACGACGGATGTGTTGCTTTGTCGCGGGATGTCTGGGGACGCTTGATATGCTTGAAAAAATAACTGCTTGTTGTTTTCTTCATCAGGAGATGTAGCTTTATGGGGGTGGCGGCTTTGGCAGGAAAGATACTGGACGCTCTGCGCTTGGCGGAGAGCCAGTATTTTCGCCTCGTTCTCGTTGTTGGCCCCCCTGGTTCTGGGAAGACTGCCGCGTTGCAGTCTGTCACGCGGAAAGTCGCCTGCCCCCTCGTCAACGTCAATCTGGAATTGAGCAAAAGAATGCTGGAACTGACCCGTACACAACGGTCGCGACAAGTCGATCGATTACTGAAGGAAGTAATCGCCGCCGTCCCTGGCGACATGGTGCTGCTCGACAACCTGGAGATTCTGTTTGACACCAGCCTGGAAGTTGACCCTCTGCGACTGCTCCAGGTGTCGAGTCGTAACCGTACCATCGTTGCCTCGTGGAATGGCAGCTTCCAGGGTGGGACTCTGAGCTATGCCGAGCCCGGTCATCCTGAGTTCATCCAGTGCAAACAAACCGAAGCCGTTGTTATCACGGCTGGCACCAGCGTCGACAACTGAGGGGGTCAAGGTCACCATGAAATACAGCGATCTGGTCAAGTTCGAGCCAATTGAGTCCGTCATCCAGCTTGAGCAGGCGAACTCTGCCGCCGCCGTGCGGCAACTCGTTCAGACATTCGTGATCTCAAAGCGCATGGCCGAGCAGTTGTGCGATCTGGTGATCCCCAATCTGCAATTCGAGACGCCCGCCGACAACAAAGGCGTTCTGATCGTAGGCAACTATGGAACGGGCAAGAGCCACTTGTTGTCGCTGATTTCGGGCTTGGCCGAACATCCCGACACGGTAACGGTCGTCAAAGACAAGGACGTGGCGAAGGCGGCGAAGGCGATCTCGGGGAAGTTCAAGGTCATTCGCTTGGAACTTCCTGCCACGAAAAAGAGCCTACGCAACATCATCTGCGGCAGACTTGAAGACTTCATGTCGGGCGAAGAGTTGTCCTTCAACTTTCCCGCCGACGATCAGGTGGACAGCAACAAGGACGACCTGTCCAACATGATGGCGCAATTCAATGAGAAATATCCCGACCACGGCTTGCTGCTGGTCGTGGACGAACTGCTCGACTACCTTCGTTCACGCAATGGGCAGGAAATCATACTCGACCTTGGGTTCCTCCGGGAAATGGGTGAGGTCTGCAAGCTGATCCGCTTCCGCTTGATAGCGGGCCTTCAGGAAAGCCTGTTCGACAACCCGAAGTTTCAGTTCATTGCTGAAAGTCTTCGTCGGGTGAAGGACCGCTTCGAGCAGGCTCGTATCGTTCGGCAAGACGTGGCCTTCGTCGTCTCAGAACGACTTCTCACCAAGACTGACGAGCAAAGGGCCAAGATTCGGGAGCATCTTCAGAAGTTCACGCCGCTTTATGGCGGGATGGCGGAACGACTCGAAGAGTTCGTGCGGCTGTTCCCGGTTCATCCAACGTACCTGGAAGTCTTCGAGGCGATCTCCATCGCCGAAAAGCGGGAAGTGCTGAAGACCCTGAGTGCCGAGATCAAACGCTGCTTCAACAGCGATGTGCCAAAAGACGAGCCGGGCCTCATCAGCTACGACTCGTATTGGGAGTTCCTTCAGGCCAATGCCGTCCAGAGGTCGGTCCCGGAAATCCGTGAAGTGATCGACGTGAGCAAGGTGGTGGAGAACCAGATTCAGAACTCCTTCACCCGTCCGATGCTGAAGCCCCTGGCTTTGCGGATCGTTCACGGACTTTCCGTGAAACGCCTTGCTACCGATGACATCCGGGCCAAGATCGGGCCAACCGCCGAAGAACTTCAGAACGGGCTGTGCCTGTTTGCTCCGATTCCAGAAAAAACGAGCGATTTCCTCCGCACCACGGTAGAAGCCTGTCTGAAGGAAATCATGCGGACGATGAGCGGCCAGTTCATCACGCACAACACCGACAACGACCAGTATTACCTCGACCTTCAGAAGACCATCGACTACGACGCCAAGATTCAAGACAAGGCGGATACCCTCTCCGAGTCGCAACTCGACCAACACTACTTTGATGCTCTGACTCGTGTGCTGGAACTGACCGACCTTCCTCCATACGTGCGGGGCTACAAGATTTGGGAACACGAGATCAAGTGGCGGGAACACAAGATCACGCGCCGGGGCTATCTGTTCTTCGGCGCACCGAACGAGCGATGCACAGCCCAGCCACCACGAGACTTCTATCTCTACTTCCTCCAGCCATTTGAGCCACCGCACTTCGATGACCACAAGCTCTTCGATGAAGTCTTCTTCAAGCTCACCCATCGAGATAAGCAGTTCGAGGACGCGCTCCGGCTGTACGCTGGCGCTCGTGAAATGGCGCAGTCGGCGAGTAGTGGGACGAAGAAAGTCTACGAGGACAAAGCCGACGGTTTCCTCAGAACACTCGTCACGTGGCTACGGACCAATATGTTGACCGCATTCGAAGTCGTTCACCAAGGCGTTCCAAAGAAAATGGTGGAGTGGCTCAAGGGCCATAGTACCGGCAATACCGCCGTGAGCGATCTCATGGAACTCACTGGTTCGGTGTGTCTGGCGTCGTCATTCGAGGACCGTTACCCGGAGTATCCGACCTTCACTGTGAATCTCACTGCCAGTAATCTCAAGCAGCCCACGGAAGATGTGATTCGCTGGCTAGCGGGTGGCGTAAGAAATACTCAGGCAAACGGCGTTCTCGACGGCTTGGAACTGCTCGACGGCGACAAGCTGAAGCCACATCAGTCTCGGTATGCAAAGGTCGTCCTCGATAAGCTTGAAGGGAAACCACCCGGTCAAGTCGTCAACCACAAGGAACTCCTTACCATCAAGAATGACGTGGAGCGGGAAAACCGGTACCAGCTTGAACCAGAACTGTTTCTGATTGTCCTGCTGGCGCTCGTGCAGAACGGCAACATCGTATTGAGTTTACCGGGCAAGAAACTCGATGCTGCTAACCTCAGTGAAGTCCAAAAGACTCCTCTAGATCAATTGTTGGCGTTTAGACATGTCGAGAAGCCGAAAGGTCTGCCACTCGCTGAGTTAGTCGCTCTGTTCGAGTTGCTAGGACTTGCCGAGGGATTGATCCGCGATGAGAACGCGCACGACGAGGCGGTCAAGCAACTCCGCACAAGAGCCAACGAACTGACTGAGAGGGTCGTTACGGTTGCACAGCAAGTTCAGACGGGGCTCCCGTGTTGGGGAAGTGAACTCATCCCCACTGAAGAGCGAGAACAACAGCGGCGGAAACTCGATGACCTCAAGGGATTCCTCGAAGGGCTACAAGCGTTCAACACGCCGGGCAAACTGAAG
Source organism: Klebsiella pneumoniae (assembly GCA_945865755.1). GTDB lineage: Bacteria > Desulfobacterota > Binatia > Bin18 > Bin18 > JABFSC01. Next base: position 21,663 of record CAMBFS010000023.1, on the reverse strand, counting down.
AATTTCTCAAAAAGCCTCGCGGATGTCCGGGCACAGGCTGCCAACCTTGATCTCGTGAAGCAAATCGAAGAGTTGAATAGGCTGGTGCAGGAGTTGACTCCGCTGACCGGCTATCTGGCGACCGCTGCCGCAGTGCTGCCTCCGCAAGAGCAGTGGCGAACCCAGATGGAAACGATTCGCAGCGAGTGGCGGGCGAAACTGATGGACCCCACCGCCCGCAGCGCCGCCGATTTCCGTCAGAAGATCAACCGAGCGCTTCAGAAGGCGAAGGACGATTACCGCACGGCCTACTTCAACCTGCACAAGAAGGCTCGGCTCAGCGTCAATGAAGACTCCAAGAAGAAGGAACTGTTGAAGGATGCTCGGTTGGCTTGCTTGGACAAATTGGCCAAAGGCGTGTCGTTGCTGCCACACTCCACGCTCTCTGATCTTCAGACTCGGTTAGCCAAAGTCCAAACATGCTTCACGCTCGTCAAAGACGAATTGGAAGCCTCTCCGATTTGTCCGCATTGCAGCTTCCGTCCGCAGGAGGAAAACCTTGGAGCCAGCGGTGTCGCTATCCTTGATCAGATTGACCAGCAGATTGATGGACTGTTGGAGAACTGGACGAAAATGCTTCTCGACAACTTGGACGACCCCACTGCTCAGAAGAGCATCAAGCTTCTGCCTAGTGAACAAAAAGAGGCGGTCAATGCTTGCCTGAAGGTCAAGAAGCTACCGGAGCAGATCAGCAACGATCTTGTGCGGGGTATGCAGCAAGCGTTGTCGGGGCTGGTCGCCATACCGGTCAAGCCCGCCGAACTGCTCGACGCCCTCAGTGAAGGTGGTGCTCCCTGCACCATTGAACAGCTCCAAGTTCGGTTCGAGGCATTCATGCAGAAAATCACCCGTGGAAAAGAGTCCTCGAAAGTGCGACTGGTCATTGACCGTGGAGAGGCTACTCAATGACACGAGACGAACTCATTGAGAAGCTGAGAGGCTTCGAGTGGAACGATGTGGAATTCAAGGAAGCACGTCGGGGTGTCCCCGAGGATGCATGGCCTACCGTCTCGGCATTTTCCAATACGGCAGGTGGTTCACTCGTTTTTGGGGTTCGTGATGCCAACGGTGTCTTTGAGATTGTCGGTGTGGTCGAAGTGGACAAGGTTCAGAACGATTTTCTCTCTGTGCTCAGGGGAGGACAGAAACTCAATCGGGTGATTTCCGTTGGCAAAACATCTTGTGGCTCGTCTAGGAACCGTCTCCACCGAGGCTGGGAGGTTAGTCAGTGACCAACCTCCCAGTAAACCGGCGAACTTGGTCACTGACCAACCTCTTCGCGGTTTGAGCGACACCCAACGCAAGATCATTCGCATGTGTGACGTTTACCGTTCCGCAGCCGACCTGATGGAGAAACTCGGTATCACGCATCGAACCTTCTTCCGGCGCACCCATCTTGAACCCCTCCTGAAAGGCGGAGTTCTTCAGTTGAGGTTTCCCGAGCAACCCAATCACCCGCAACAAGCATACATCGTCACTCCAGCGAGCGTTGCAATGGTCGAGCAAGTAGCAAAGGCGGTGGAGACAGACGACGATAGCGGAAGTTGACACAGGGCTGAGAACAGGCCTCGAAATGACCCGAAAGGCTCACTCCGCAAGGGACACTAGATATGGCAGTACAGACGAAGAACGACCTGTTCGGCTCGGATAAGGAATCGACCGCATCGAAGCCGGTCGAATGCCTGGGGCTGACGTTCCCCAACGACGAGGCTCGGCGTGCGCACTTCACGGAGAAACTGCGTGAAAAGCTGAAAGACCCAGCATTCCGCAAGATCGACGGATTCCCCATCGGAGAAGACGAGGACATTTTGTCGTTGTCTGATCCGCCATATTACACAGCCTGTCCGAATCCATTTCTTCAGGCTTTTCTGGCCCGCCACGGGACACACTTCGACTCCGACAAAGACGACTACCATCGTGAGCCTTTTTCGGTCGATGTAAGCGAAGGCAAATACGATCCCCTCTATCGAATCCATGCTTATCCTACCAAAGTGCCCTACCGTGCCATCATGCGGTACATTTTGCATTACACGTCTCCTGGAGATGTCATTTTTGATGGATTTGCAGGGACCGGAATGACCGGCGTTGCGGCAATGATGTGTTCACTCACGGAGGAAGTGTCGCCAATCGCATCCAGTGACGGCAAGGCTCAAGAAGGACCACGCTATACAATTCTTACGGATCTGTCGCCGAACGCCATACATATTGCATCCAATTATGTTCGCCACATTCACAAAGACGCACTAGAGCAGCACCTTGCCACTTTTTTTGCCGCAGTAGATTCGGATATTGACTGGATGTACAAAACAACTATTCCACGATCCGGCGCATTAGCTCAAATTGAATACACGGTATGGAGTGAAGTTTATATCTGCGGTGCATGCAGCCAAGAGTATTCCTATTGGGATTCTAGCGTCAAATATCGTCCTGGCGATTCTCTCGGCGTTGTTACTGCCGAACAGGAATGTCCCCATTGCAAAGTGAAAGCCACACGACGAAACACTGACAACGCTATGGAAACCGTTTTCGATCCCTTTCTCGCCAAATCAGTACGGGTCAAAAAGCATGTGTCTGTGTTAATCAACTACTCCTCATCTGTTGGGCGTGGCGAAAAGATTCCCGATGCCAAAGACCGTGACCTGCTCGATGAGATAGCTCGAAAAGGAGCCAAATTCACGGTCCGCACAGCCCCTCTAATGCACAAAGAAACAGAATGGGGGGATCTTCAGCGTGGTTATCACCTTGGGATCACACACTCCCATCATTTTTTTACTCTTCGCAACCTCCAAGCGGTAGCCGCTTGCTTCAAGCACCTAAATCACATTCCAAGGCCATATCGAGACGCAATTAGGTTTGTGATTACGTCTACTTTTAATCGAATCACGAATTTAGTGAGGTATATGCCACAGTATAAGGAGCGCAATGTAGGGCCACTCTCAGGAACGCTTTATAAGCCTGCGTTGTTCGGAGAATTGAATGTGTTGAGAGTTTTGAAATCAAAGGCAGGGCGTGCGTTAGAAGGACTATCATTGCTACCGAATCAGAAATGTGTCGTCGCAAGCACCCAATCCTCAAGCGTCGTAGATGTACCGAATAACAGTATTGATTATATTTTCACCGATCCTCCGTTCGGTGACAACCTTCCCTACAGCGAATTAAATTTTAACGAAGAAACGTGGCTCGGAGTTCACACAAACCAGTCTGCTGAGGCCATCATTAGTGAAACTAGACAAATTGACGTGTCGGGCTACCAGCAGATGATGAAGGAGTGTTTTGTCTCAAATCACCGGATACTAAAACCGGGACGCTGGATGACAGTAGTGTTTCACAATTCAAAGAATGCCGTATGGAACGCCATTCAGGAGGCGATGAACGAAGCAGGTTTCGTTGTTGCTGATGTCCGTATACTGGATAAAAAGCGAGGGACAACGAAGCAGCAGGTCTATACAAGCGGGGCTGTAAAGCAGGATTTAGTCATTTCAGCCTACAAGCCTAGCGCCGAACTTGAGCAAGTCGCTTCTGTACTCGCTGGTACTGAGAAGGGAGCTTGGGAATTTGTCAGTGCGCATTTAGCTCAATTACCGGACTTTTTGACCACAAGAGGCAAAGGTGAAGTAATTGCAGAGCGTCAAAACTTCTTGCTTTTTGATCGAATGGTCGCATTTCATGTCCAACGTGGCCTGCCAGTTCCTCTGTCCGCATCTGAGTTTTACGCTGGCCTGCGTCAACGCTATCCAGAACGGGATGGAATGTATTTCTTGCCTGAGCAGGCTAGTGAATACGATCGTAAACGGCTCGAAGTGAAGGAAGTAGAGCAGTACGAGTTGTTTGTCAGTGACGAGAAGAGTGCGATTCAGTGGGTGCGACGGCAACTTGCTGAGACACCGACGACGTATCAGGACTTACAACCCATTTACATGAAGGAAGCACAACGAGTTTGGGAGAAACATGAACAACCGCTGGAGCTTCGGACGATTCTCGAACAGAACTTCGTGGAAGACGGTAATGGAACATGGCGAGTTCCCGATCCCAAGAAAGAGGCCGACCTGGAGCAGCTTCGCAGTCGCGCGCTGTTGAAAGAGTTTCAGCAATACCTCGACACGAAGGGCAAGCTGAAGATCGTTCGCACGGAAGCGTTGCGTGCTGGCTTCAAGGAATGCTGGCAGAAAAAGGATTACACGACCATCGCACGGATAGCGAAGCGAGTTCCCGAAGCGGTGATTCAGGAAGACCAAGCCTTGCTGATGTACTTCGACAACGCCTCGCTGTTGAAGGGCGAGTAAACCATGACTACGACCACCCCGCCGAACTTCGCAGTCGGTAGCTGGGTCTTCAGTAGGACCCACGGGGAATCCGTGCGCATCCTCGATGTCGAGACGGTCTGGAGCCACACAGTCTATCAAGTCTGGATTCCCCGCCTAGCCACGGTTGAACGAGTTCCGGCTGAATCGCTCTCGCCAGCACAATTTGTGAAAACGACGGGCCTCGACCGCATCGTCTACGCCGTCGCCGCCGCCAGGATCGCTGACGCCTTGACCCAGGATGTATTGCTGGCCCCGCTCGAAGCGGGCGTCATCCCGCTCCCACACCAGCTTCACGCTTTGACTCGTGCCGTTTCCGGCGACCGGATTCGCTATCTGTTGGCCGATGAAGTCGGCCTAGGCAAGACTATCGAAGCCGGGCTGATCTTCCGGGAACTGAAGCTGCGTGGGCTGGTAAAGCGGGTGCTGGTCGTTGCCCCCAAAGGCCTCGTGTCGCAGTGGATGCAGGAAATGCAGACCCATTTCGGCGAAGAATTTCGGTTCCTCACGCCGAGTGAATTTTCATTGTGGCGGAATCTCACTGGCTCCGAAAACGTCTGGCGGCAGTTCGATCAGGTTGTTTGTCCTGTCGATTCGATCAAGCCGGTCGAGCGGCGTCGGGGCTGGTCCCAGGAAAAGCTTGAGGCGTACAACCAAGAACGCCTCGGAGATCTGATCGACGCCGGTTGGGATTTGATTATCTGTGACGAAGCCCATCGGCTCGGCGGCAGCACCGAACAGGTCGCCCGTTATCGCCTGGGCAAAGCGCTGGCCGAAGCCGCACCCTATTTGCTTCTGCTCTCAGCCACACCGCACCAAGGCAAGACCGCAGGCTTTCAGCGGCTCATGGCTCTGCTCGACCGGGAAGAGTTCATTGCCGCTGGGTCGATCCGCAGGGAAAAGGTTGTCCCATTCGTGATCCGCACGGAGAAACGTCGGGCCATCACCGACCGGGGCGATCCGCTGTTCGTGCCCCGGCTAACGAAGCTGATGCCAATCCGCTGGGAAGAGAAGCACAAGCTCCAGAAGCACCTGTATGAGTCGGTCACGGAGTACGTTCGCCTGGGCTACAACCAAGCAATGCGGGAGAACCGCCAATACCTCGGCTTCCTGATGATCCTGATGCAGCGGCTCGTGACCAGCAGCACGCAGGCCATCGCCTCAGCGATGGAGCGCCGTCTCGAAGCGCTGCAAGCCACGAACCTAACCGCCACTGACGAGGAGCCACCCGAAAACAATATCGAAGAACAGGACAGCCAGGAGCAGTTGGACGAACTGCTGGCGACCCGTTTAGCCGGACTTCAGAACGAGAAAGAAGAAGTGAAGCTCCTGCTCGATCTGGCCCGCCGCTGTCAGGCGCAGGGGCCGGACGCACGGGCTGAAGCCTTGCTCGACATCCTGTACGACAACCAGCGGGAAGAAAACAATCCGGAGTTGAAGTATCTGATCTTCACCGAGTTCGTCCCGACGCAGAACATGCTGCGGGAATTCCTGGAACAGCACGGCTTCTCAGTCGTCTGCCTTAATGGGTCAATGGACCTGGAAGCACGGCGGCGAGTGCAACGGCAGTTCGCGGAGAAAGCTCGGATTCTTGTTTCAACCGACGCCGGTGGTGAAGGCCTGAATTTGCAATTCGCCCACATTGTCATCAACTATGACTTGCCGTGGAATCCGATGAAGATTGAGCAACGCATCGGGCGGGTGGATCGCATTGGCCAAGAGCACCTTGTTAAGGCGTTCAACCTGATCTTCGAGGACAGCGTGGAACTGCGGGTGCAGGAAGTCCTCGAAGAGAAGCTGGCGACCATCCTCAATGAGTTTGGTGTGGACAAGACGCAGGACGTGCTGGATTCCTCGGAGAGTGGAGCGGTCTTCGAGAAGCTGTACGCCCAGGCGATCCTCAACCCAAGCGAGATCGAGAAGAACATCGACCAGTTGATCCGAGAGGTGCGAGAGCAGGCCCAGCAAGAGATCGCCGGTCGGTCGTATTACGGAGAAACGGTGCTGGACCCGACACTCGCCCAGCAGTTGAGCAGTCATCCGTTGCCGTACTGGGTCGAACGTATGACGACCGCTTACCTGCGCTGCGAGGGGGGTAAGGTGCAACGGGACTTGTTCAGTTACAGCCTAGAGTGGCCCGATGGCAGCCGCATGGATCGGGTGTCGTTCCAGAGCCGGGATGCCCAAGACAAAGGGTTGCAACACGTCAGCCTGGAAGACCCCCGCATCCGTCGCCTCGTGCAGGAGTTGCCCCGTGTCGTTGCGACAGAGCCGATCCCCTGCGTGCAATTTGCGAGCCTGCCCGCCGAGGTCGTCGGGTACTGGTCGCTGTGGCGCATCGCTCTCGGTAACCAGTCGCTCCGGGACGTGAAGATCATCCCAATCTTCCACCATGATGACGGACGCACCTTCATCCCAACCGCTCGACACATTTGGGACAGCTTGATGGAAGACCGGCCCGAAGTCGAACAGGTGGGAACGAAGACGGGCAGTGAGGTTGAAGCGGTTTTTCGTCGTCTGCGATCCGAAGCGGAACGCCAAGGCGAGCATGCCTTCCACGATATTTATGCCCGCCATCAGCAGCGGTTGAAGCGGGAGCAGGAAAAGGGCAACTACGCCTTCCGGGTGCGGCGTGAAGCCTTGCACCGACTTGGCTTGCCTGAAGTCCGACAGCATCGTCTCAAACGATTGGACGAAGAGGAACGAGCCTGGGCAGCCGAACTACGCAAGCGAGAACAAATCTTGCCCGAACTTCAGCCGGTCATTCTCTTACGAGTGGAGGCAGGGAGTGGCTAACTGGCGTGACACGATCCTGAAGAACTTCAGGCCAAAGATTTCCCGGCTGACCCTGGTGGCTGACCCAGACGGGCTGCTTACCGAGGAAGGAATGTTGTCGGCCATCAAAGAGCGGGGCTTCGACCTGATCCCCTTCGATGACTCGATTGCCTTCCGCTTCGCGTACGAATCACAGTATCGCAGTCTGTGGGACACAGGGCAGAAGACGGACTTGGTAGTCGTCCTCCGTTCCGCCGAACAGCAATTGCGTACGCTGCCGTTTGATCTGTTGCAGGCGGGAAGACAACTGACTTTTACGTTGCACCAGTTATTTCCAAAGTTGAACTACCCAGTGATCGCTGGATTGGACCGTCTCTATCTCGACGCTGTTGACGAAGCGTACCAAAAGCACGATGGAGAGCAGTTGACCGAGAGAGGAACCAAAGAATTCGTTCTGAAGTATTGCTTCAATATCGTTTTAGACATCATGTGGATGCCGATTGAGTTGCTCAAGGTGTTGCTGTCGCTGCACTCTCGCAAGGTGTGCCTGCCCGACTTCCTCAATGCCTATCTCCTGGAGAATCTCAAGAAAGATGCCACCTTTGCAACGTGGCCGCTCGCCGATATTGTCCCCAGTCGGGAGAAGTTTCTGCGGTTCCTCCAAGACGAATGGAAAATCTTCCTTGCTTCTCTCAACGACAACAGCCAGCCAAGCCGTGTACCATTCAACCACGAAGACGTGCGAGCTTACATCGACACGTTTTTCCTCGACGGTGCCCTGACGCCGGTTGAACGGGACACCGTGGCTAACCTCCCAGCCTGGGTCCGGACGGGCGTAGTCTACGATCCCAAAGCTGACGCCCTTCGTCGGTTCCGAGGATTGCGGCAGAAGTTCGAGGCGGCACTCCCCACCGCTGACGTATCACACCGGGAGTGGCAGCAAGCGGCCCAGAGCTGGGCGGAACTGGTGGTGCTGCGTTGGGAATGGGACGGGGCGCTGGACCCCGCCGACCGCACGGCCTGGAATGATTTACAGGGTAAGGTGGAAGATGCCTTCGGCCAGTGGATGATGCACCGCTACGGCACGCTGTATAATCTGCCGTACCACCAACAACCTGTGATGGTTCATCAGATTGCTCGCTTCATGGCCGTCGAGCGCACCCGAAAGAAACTAACCAAGATTGCTCTGCTCGTGCTGGATGGGCTGGCCTTCGATCAATGGATCATATTGCGGAAGCACCTCGAAAGCTGCGATGCTGCATGGCGATTCCAGGAATCGACGGCCTTCGCCTGGGTTCCGACCCTCACTGCCGTGAGTCGCCAGTCGATCTTCGCTGGGGAGCCGCCACTGTACTTCCCGGACTCGTTGGAAACGACCGCAAAAGAGAAGGCGCACTGGCAGCGGTTTTGGGAAGACCACGGTGTACAGCGGGCTGGGATCGAGCTGGTCACAGACCTGGATGGTCCTACCGATCCGAGACTGGAGACCGCCTTGGCGAATCCCCGGCTGTCGGTCCTGGGGATCGTCTGGAACAAGGTTGATAACATCATGCATGGGATGCAGATGCAGACCGCGGGGATGCACAATCAAGTGCGCCTGTGGGCGTCACAAGGCCATCTGCAACAACTGCTCATCTGTCTCCAGCAAGAAAGCTTCGTCGTCTACCTTACCGCCGATCACGGTAACGTCACGGCTACCGGTGTGGGGAACCCGAGAGAAGGCGTCTTAGTGGAAACAAGGGGCAAGCGAGCGAGAGTGTACGACCGACCTGAGTTTCGGGATGAGGTAGCGACCGAGTTCCCGAAGTCGACTCGTTGGCCGAACTACGGTCTGCCACCGGCACGGTACATTCTCTTAGCGGACAACCTTAAGGCATTTACACAGGATGGCGAAGAGATTGTGGCCCACGGTGGGATCGCCCTGGAAGAAGTCATGGTTCCATTCGTGGCGATTACCCGGGAGAGCACGTGAGGAAGATTGTCGGCTTCTCCCAGAGGATCAGGCGGTCGTGGATGGATGCGTTGCTGGATCGCCTTGTCCAGACTACTGACGTTGGGGAGCTTCGTTCATTTTTGGATGATCGGCTGCACGATCAACTACCGGGGAAAGAATCACGTGCCAAAGCCGCAGGAATTTTGTTACGGGTCTGGAGTGGTGTTCCCGATAAGCATTTTTCCTTGCGGCAACAGGCGATTTCTCTCCTTCCGCATATCACTGGCCAGGAACGAAGCTGGCTCCATTGGGGGATGTCCGTCCTGGCGTATCCTTTCTTTCGCGATGTCGCCGAGGTGGTAGGGCGACTGCTCACCCTTCAGGACGATTTCACCGGTGAGCAAGTGCAGACACGACTCCTCACCGCCTGGGGGGATCGATCCACGACAAGAGATGCCGCCCAGAAGCTCCTCAATACCTTTGTAGATTGGGGTGTCTTGCGATCAGCAAAAACCAAAGGGCATTTCCTGTTAGCAGGAAAGTGGAGGACAAATCATACGGAACTTCAGCTCTGGCTGCTAGAAGCACTCCTAGCGACGAGTTCGGCGGACGAAATTGAAGCTCAACAACTGCTGCGGTTACCGGAAAGCTTCCCCTTCATGCTAGGCGTTGGAATCGGCGAGCTTCGCCAGCATCCACGGTTTAGTATCCATCGCCAAGGGCTAGACATGGACATGGTGTCCTGGCGAGCGGAAACGCCACAGCCCCAATCGAAGCCTGAGAAACGGAAGTCCCCAAAGGGTAAGAAACTGAGAGTTGCTCAGCCCAGCCTGTTCGAGATCCAACAGTTTGACCCCGTGTTGGGGCACGGGAATATCTCTGAAGAGAAAATTCTTGCAGAGCTGCGCGGAAAAAGCATTGTCGCTACTCCACGTCTGAACGGTTCTCAAGTTGGGAGTAAGCATGCGATGTCGGAGCCTCTCTTTGTTGCTCAGGCCCAAGAGTGCACGACCCTGCTTCGAAATGGGGCGTACTATGGATGCATCGCCCTCAGCCAGGCAATTGTAGAAGCGATGATTCATCACGTCCGACAGGAAAAGATTCGCACGAGAAAGTCTCAAGAAAGCGATTTCAGAAAGGACGTGAATGTACTCTACAAAAGGGGCGTTCTGAACGACGAATGGAAATCTCGGCTGGAGCAAATGTGGCTAACCCGTTCGGTATTTCACTATTTGAGCCCTTCAGTTGCGGAAGACATTCGTCAACTTGAAACGCTTGCTCGAAGGAACTTGGAGTTATTTATTGAACTGGGACAGACGTTTTACGCATACTCGGTTCAGGACGGAAGACCGATTCCAATGTCCCCCGAACTTTTGCCGTAATGTTCCCCAATTGTTGATTCGAGAAAGCGCCATTATTATCGTTTCCTAATGAGAGGGAGAAGCGAGGAGCGTCCGGGTCTTCGGCAGGAGGAGAGACGAAGGCCGTAGCAATCGAAGTCGTCCAGTGTCAACATTGTCGGGGACGCACGGTGGTGAACTACGGGACCGCCAGCAATGGTAAGGCCCGCTATCGGTGTCAGACCACCGCCACGTGTGGCCGGACGTTTCTGCGGACGTAGGCCTATCCGGGGTGCCAGCCGAAGGTGAAGCAGCAAATCGTCGAGATGACGCTCAACGGGAGTGGGATTCGGGCTATCGCCCGCGTCCTGCGGGTGGGGCCGGGCACGGTCATCAAGGAGTTAAAAAAAAGCGAGCGTGCTCTCGCAGGCGAACAAAGCGGTGGTCGAGGGGGGGCGGCTGGACACAATCACGACACAGTGATTGGCATCTTCGTGAATCGCTACGAATTTGGGACTCCGGTCTAACTTTCGCTCTCAACAATCGAAGAACATTACCCAGGCTCCAGGATACGGATCACCTTGTTTTGCTGAAAGCTGATAGCTGACGGCTGAACGCTTGCCTTCATTCTTCATTCTTCATTCGCCTTACGGCGTGGTTGACCGTCCGCGCCGTTTCGGACTATGAACACCTGTCCGCGCTCTTCAACTGCTATCAAATAAGGAGGGATTTCATCATGGCAGAGGTCACAAAGGATAAGCTCCTCAAGATGTATCGCACGATGCAGACCATTCGCCACTTCGAGGAACGGCTCCGCGACCTGTTCAAGGAAGGCAAAGTGCCGGGGTTTGTTCATGTCTCCATCGGTGAGGAAGCCTCGGCCACCGGCGCCTGCGCCGCGTTGACCGATAGCGACTACATTACCAGCACGCACCGTGGCCACGGCCACCTCCTCGCCAAAGGCGGCAGACTCAAACCGATGATGGCCGAACTCTTTGGCCGCGCGACCGGCTATTGCAAAGGCAAAGGCGGCTCGATGCACATCGCCGATTTCAGCATCGGCATCCTTGGCGCGAACGGTATTGTCGGCGCAGGCCTCCCCATCGCCACTGGCGCGGGCCTCGCGGCGAAAATGAGAAAAAGTGGCCAGGTCGCCCTGTGCTTCTTTGGTGACGGCGCCTCTAACGAAGGCACCTTCCATGAATCCCTCAACATCGCGTCGTCCTGGAAACTCCCGGTCGTGTACGTCTGCGAGAATAATCTCTACGGCGAGTTCACTGCTGGAAAAGATGTCACCTCGGTCAAGGACATCGCTGACCGTGCGCGCGGCCACGACATGCCGGGGATTATTGTGAACGGCAATGATGTGGTCGAGGTCTATGAAACCACCACGGAAGCCGTGGCTCGTGCGCGGCGTGGCGAAGGGCCGACATTGATCGAGTGCAAGACCTATCGCTGGGAAGGACACGTGGTCGGCGAAGAAGGGTTTCTCGGTAAGAAATCTTATCGCCCGGCGGACGAGATCGCCGAATGGAAGAAACGCTGCCCGCTTCTCTCGTTCGAGAATCGCTATACCGCCAACGGCATGTTCAACTTAGCCGAACTCGACGCGATCAAAGTCGAAGTCAAACGCGAAGTTGACGAGGCGGTCCAATACGCGATTGATAGCCCCTTGCCAGCTCCGGAAGATGCGCTGGAGGATATGTTTTCAGTGGCGTAAGGCAGGGGACGGGGGACAGGAAATGGGGAAACGGGGAAACGGGCAGCACCTGAAAAATTGTGGGACGAATTTTTCCGCTTTCCTTTTTCTCCCTTTCCCCTTTTACCCCTTTCCTCCAGGGCATGACATTGATTGTTCAGTTGACCTTAACCATTAAGGGAGTGCGATTATGGCTGACATTTCATACATTCGAGCAATTCACGACGCATTACAGGAAGAGCTACGTCTCGATCCGCTCACGTTTGTGATGGGATTGGACGTATGGGTTGGTGCCTTCGGGGCGACCGGCGGATTGATTGATGAGTTCGGAGCTGAACGCATCCGCAATGCCCCAATTTCCGAAGCTGGATATGCGGGCGCCGGTGTCGGCGCGGCGCTGGCCGGGATGCGGCCCATCGTGGAAATTGAGTTCGCCAGCTTCTTCTATTGCTGTTGGGATCAGGTGTGTAACCAAGCAGCGAAGTTGCGCTATATGTCCGGTGGGCAAGCGAACATCCCTATCACCTTCCGTGCCGCGTATGGCGCGACCGGACAAGCCGCGGCGCAGCATTCCGAGACAGTCTATGCGCAGTTCATGAGCGTGCCGGGGTTGAAGATCGTCGCCCCGTCGGACCCAGCCGACATGAAAGGGTTGTTAAAGAGCGCAATCCGTGACAACAACCCCGTGCTCGTCTTCGAACACATGGGGCTCGGTCGCTTACGAGGTCCCGTACCTGACGGAGATCATCTGGTCCCCATCGGGAAAGGGGCCGTGAAACGGGAAGGCAAGGACATCACCATCGTGGCGATTGGCCTCATGGTGTCAAAAGCCCTGGCCGCCGCCAAGACACTGGAGCAGGAAGGCATCTCTGTCGAAGTGGTTGATCCCCGCTCGCTCGTCCCGCTTGATGAGGAGATCATTCTCAATTCCGTGGGCAAGACACACAAAGTGCTGGTCGTTGATGAAGGCCATCTCCGTGGCGGCGCGGCGGCGGAAATCGCGGCGGTGATCGCGGACAAGGGGTTTGACCTACTCGACGGCCCCATTAAACGGTTGACGACGCTGGATGTTCCCATCCCCTTCAGCCCGCCGATGGAGAAGTTCGTGCTGCCCAATGAGGAGAAAATAGTGAAAGCGGTGAAGGAATTGATCGGTTAAGGAAACGGTGGAAGAAAAGGGGAAAGGGGGAATTGGTGAAAAGGGAAGGAGAAAATTTCGTTTTACGTTTTCCTTTTCCCCGTTTACCCCTTTCCCCTTTTCCCCCTTTTGTATAGCGGAATTGAAAGCCGATTGGTGAAGTGCGAAAAACGAAGGAAGGAAAAAATCGTGGCGGTAGAAGTGACGATGCCAAAGTTCGGTCTGACTATGATCGAAGGAACGATCCAGAAATGGTTCAAGAACGAAGGCGATGCCATCAAAGCCGGAGAGCCGCTCTTTGAAGTGGAGACGGAGAAAGTCCTCTACGAAGTCGAAGTGAAAGCAACCGGCACGGTGGCAAAACTTCTGTATCCACTTGAGGCCGTGGTCGAGGTGGGATTGCCAGTCGCCATCATCGCCGAAGCTGGAGAGAATGTCGCTGAGATTGCAGCCAAATATGGTGGGGGTGGCACACCGTCCGCGAAAGTCGCGACTACGCCAGCAGCGGCCAGCGCGACACCAACCGCACCGTCAGGTAGCGGTCGCCGCGAAGGACCACCGGTCACCCCAGCCGCGCGCAAACTCGCGGAAGAACATAAAGTTGATCTCGCCCCAATCATCGGCACCGGCCCCGGTGGGCGCGTGACTCGCGAAGATGTGCAAAAAGCCATCGACGACCGCGCGAAAGCGCCAGCCCCAACCGCGGCATCTTCAGCTCCAGCAGCACCCGCCGCGACTCTCGCTCCCACTCCCGTCGCGCAAAGCATTCCTCTCCGTGGCATGCGCAAGGTCATCGCCGAGCGGATGCACAGAAGTCTGCAAGGCAGCGCGCAGCTCACCATCACGACCGAGGTCGATGTCACGCAACTGATTGACCGTCGCCAGGAAGTGCAGCGCGAGTTCAGCGCCACCTATACCGACTTTATCGTTCAAGCCTGCGCCCACGCGCTCAAGCAGCATCCACGCATGAACTCCACGCTGGACGGCGACACCATTCGTCATCTCAGCGATGTGCATGTCGGTCTCGCCGTGGCTCTCGAAGAAGGGCTGATCGTTCCCGTGGTTCACCACACTGATAAAAAATCACTCAAGGAGATCGCCCAAGAAGCGAAGGGGTTAGCCGAAAAAGCCCGCGCGGGAAAACTGTCCATCGAAGAAGTCTCTGGTGGAACCTTCACGGTCTCGAACTTAGGGATGTACGGCGTTGATGGCTTCACTCCAATCATTAACTCTCCACAGACCGGTATTCTTGGCGTGGGACGGATTGTCGAAAAGCCGGTGATTTATCGAGGCGAGATCGCGAAACGGTCGATGATGGTGTTGAGTCTCACGTTCGACCATCGCGTGATTGACGGCGCTCCCGCGGGTGCGTTCCTGCAAACCGTCGCGGACCTTTTAGCCCACGGCAATCGGATTTCATTGGACGCGCGCTCTTAGCGACTGACATCAGCTACGACTCGTTCCGCCCCTCGCCCTTCCTTGCTATTTTCCGACCTCCACGTTACAAAAGCGGGGCTTCGCACCCCGCTTAGTCGAAAGGACAGAAGACACAGGATCACATCTTATGGGTTTGCAAGAAAATCTACAGGAACTCGCGCGTCGTAATGAAGAAGCCCTCCAAGGGGGCGGCCTGGATCGTATCAAAAAGCACCACGAACAAGGCAAGCTCACCGCCCGTGAGCGAGCGGAACTGCTCCTTGATCCTGGCACCTTCGTCGAACTCGACCGCTTCAAGACTCACCGGTGCACAGACTTCGAGATGGAGAAGAAGAAGACCCCTGGCGATGGGGTCGTCACCGGCTACGGCAACGTCGATGGTCGGCAGATTTTTGTCTTTTCCCAAGATTTCACGGTCTTTGGTGGCAGCCTCTCTGGCGCGTTCTCGGAAAAAATCTGTAAAGTGATGGACTTGGCGATGAAGACCGGCTGCCCAGTCGTTGGCATCAACGATTCCGGTGGCGCCCGTATCCAAGAAGGGGTTGTCAGCCTCGCGGGCTATGGTGAGATTTTCCTGCGCAACGTCCTTTCTTCCGGCGTCGTGCCCCAGATTTCCGCCATCATGGGTCCCTGCGCTGGTGGTGCCGTCTATTCACCAGCGATGACGGATTTCATCTTCATGGTCGAGAATTCCAGCTATATGTTCATCACGGGGCCGGAAGTGATTAAGACCGTAACCCATGAAGAAGTCACGATGCAGGAACTGGGTGGAGCCGAAACTCATAACGGGCGGAGCGGCGTCGCGCATTTCTCGTCCCCCAGTGAGCGCGAAAGCATCCATGCCATTCGCGAACTCCTGAGTTTTCTGCCAAGTAACAATACCGAAGACCCCCCCATTCGCCCGACGAGTGACGATCCCAACCGCCGGGACGAGCAACTCAATGCCTTGATCCCCGACAATCCCAACAAACCCTACGACATCAAGGAACTCATCAAAGGGATCGTCGATGAGCAGTATTTCTTCGAGGTGCAACAAGATTTCGCTCGCAACATTGTCGTGGGGTTCGCTCGCATCGGTGGTCGCCCGGTTGGCATTGTCGCCAACCAACCGGCATTTCTGGCGGGCGTGCTCGACATTGATGCGTCCACGAAGGGCGGACGCTTCGTGCGCTTCTGCGATTGTTTCAACATCCCGATCGTGACCTTTGTCGATGTCCCCGGTTTTCTCCCTGGCACCTCACAAGAATACGGCGGCATCATCCGCCACGGCGCGAAGCTGTTGTACGCCTACTGTGAAGCGACGGTGCCGAAAATCTGCGTGATTACCCGTAAAGCCTACGGTGGCGCGTATGTGGTCATGTCGAGCAAGGTTTTGCGCAGCGACGTGAACCTAGCCTACCCGGGAGCGGAAATCGCAGTCATGGGACCGGACGGCGCGGTGAACATCATCTTCCGCAACGCCATCGAAAAAGCCACGGAGCCCCAGGCCGAACGCGAGCGCTTGGTCAACGAATATCGCCGGACCTTCGCCACGCCATTCAAGGCGGCGGAGCTGGGCTATATAGATGAGATCATCATGCCCGCCGACACTCGGCCCCATCTGATTCGCGCGCTCTCAATGATTCAGAACAAACGGGAGAAAAACCCGCCTAAGAAACATGGGAATATCCCGCTCTGAGAAGTAGTCAGTAGTCAGTAGAAAAATCCGTCACCATTCATAATTGGCTACTGACTACTGGTTCCCAACTACTGACTCCGAACTCCGAACTCCGAACTCCGAACTACTGGCTACTGGCTACTGGCTACTGGCTACTGACTACTAAGGCTTCAGCTATGTTCAAACGTGTACTCATTGCCAACCGCGGAGAGATCGCCGTTCGCGTCATTCGTGCATGTCGCGAGCTAGGGGTCGAAACCGTCGCGGTGTACTCCGATGCCGACCGCTCCGCCCTGCATGTCCAATATGCCGACTACGCGGTGCATATCGGCCCGTCGCCCTCGGCGGAAAGCTATCTGGTCATCCCCAAAATTATTGATGCCGCCAAGAAAACCGGCGCGGAAGCGATCCACCCGGGCTACGGGTTTCTGTCCGAACGCGCGCCCTTCGCGCGGGCGTGCAAGGACGCGGGCATTGTCTTCATTGGTCCTACCCCTGAAGCCATTGAAAAGATGGGCGATAAGGTCACCGCCCGTCAGCTTATGCAAAAGGCGAACGTGCCGGTCGTTCCCGGGACGGATGTGCTCGGCAGTGAAGATGAGGTCCTCAAAGCAGCCGAACAAATAGGGTTCCCCGTCATGTTCAAAGCCTCGGCTGGTGGTGGGGGCAAAGGCATGCGCCTTGTGCGCAGCCGCGATGAAGTGGTGTCCGCCTTGCGTGGGGTCCGCTCCGAAGCCAAGTCCTCGTTCGGCGATGACCGCATGTACATGGAGAAGTTCGTCGAGAAGCCCCGCCACGTCGAAGTGCAGGTCCTGGGCGATACCTACGGCAACATTATTCATTTGTACGAACGTGAATGTTCCCTGCAACGTCGCCATCAGAAAGTGATTGAAGAATCGCCCTCAATGGCGATCACCGACGCCATTCGCGAACAGATGGGCCAAGTCGCCGTCGCGGCGGCCAAAGCGGTGAACTACGTCGGGGCCGGAACCATTGAGTTCCTCGTTGACGCCCGACAAAACTTCTACTTCTTGGAGATGAACACCCGTATCCAAGTCGAACATCCGGTGACAGAACTCGTGACTGGGGTGGATTTGGTCAAAGCGCAAATCGAGATCGCGGCGGGCGAGCGGCTCACCTTGCAGCAAAAGGATATTCAACAACGCGGGTGGGCGGTCGAATGTCGCATTTACGCGGAAGACCCGTCGCGTGAGTTTTTCCCATCACCCGGAAAAATTGAGATTCTGCGCGTCCCTGGCGGCAACGGCATCCGCGATGACAGCGGCGTGTACGAAGGCTGGGACGTGCCGATTTTCTACGATCCGATGATTTCCAAGCTGTGCGCCTACGGTCGGACGCGGACCGAAGCGATTCAACGCATGCTGCGCGCGCTCCAAGAGTACACGGTCGAAGGCATCGTCACGAACATTCCCTTCCACCGCTGGGCACTACAACATCCACGGTTCATGGCTGGCGACATCGACACCGGCTTTATCGAGCAAGAGTTTCACGGGTTGCCGGAGGAAGACGCTCTCCATCAGGAAGTGATTCTCACCGTCGCGGCGATCGCGGCATTCCACAAGGATCAAGCCCTGGCTAGCGCCCTTCCGCGGCAAGGCGCGACTCGTGGCGGCGTCTCGGCTTGGCGCGGACATCAATGGCGATAAGGACAGTTATCAGTCGTTAGTCATCAGTTGTCAGGTTTTATCAAAACTCGAAACTCAGAACTCGAAACTCGGAACTGTTCTATGGCTTACATCGCAACACTTGGCGAGCAAACACATAAGATTGAAGTGCAGGAACTCGAAGAAGATCACCTCTATCGCGTGGTCATTGATGGCGTGGAACGGATTGTCGATGGCCGCAAGGTATCGGGGCATATTTACTCGCTCCTGATCGACAATCGCTCCTTCACCCTTGATGTCGCCGTCAAGGAAGATACCTACACCGTCGCCTGTGAAGGCAAGAGCGTGCAATTGCGCTTGCTTGATGAACGGCGCGCGCTTCGTCCGGGCGAAGGCAGTGGCAGCCCCCGTGATGGCGGCAAGCAGATTCGCTCCGCCATGCCTGGTAAGGTCGTCGCCGTCCTGGTCGCGGTCGGAGACGAGGTACAAAAGAATCAAGGCTTGCTGGTCATCGAAGCCATGAAGATGGAAAACGAAATCCGCGCCGCCGCCGCCGGTAAAATCAAGGAGATTCGCGTCGCGCCAGGACAAACGGTGGAGTCCAAAGAATTGTTGATCGAGCTAGAGTAAGCAATGGAACCGTTTTCGCCCACTGAACAACGACAGCTCGCTCCTTTTTTCACCAATCTCACCGATCCGATTTTTGGTCTCATGCTCCCGCAAGAAGTGGCCGGGGCGTTGTTCTCTCGCTACAGCCGTTCGGCGAAAACCCTGCGGCGCATTTTCCTCGACGAATTCCTCGGCCGTTTCGATCACGCCCTGAACACGTTTGCCAGTAGTGCTTCAAGCCCCACGGATCAGACCGCCGCGCTCAAGAAGGCGCGAGAGTTCTATGATCGGGTGTTGATCGGCTACGGCGATGATTCAGTAGCGCAACTGGGCGGGGCGCATGTCGCCTGCGAGCACATTTCCAATGTCGCCGCCAAATTCATTGAAGACGCGCGCATCGGCATCGCACCGTTGGAAAAATCGACCCGCTATGTTCGCTTCGATAACAAGGGGGAAGACGGTGACTTCTTGTTCTACAAGGAGCCTCGTCTCATGGCCTCCCCGCATCGCGAAGCCTACCTCTCGACGATGCGCTTGTTATTCGAGACCTACGCGGCGCAGATCGATCCGATGATCGAGTTCGTGCGCCGTAGCCTGCCCATTGAGTCGGTGGAATGGAAACATCCGCGGACCGGCGACCCGTTGACCTACAAAGAGACAGCCGACGATGACCAACTACGCAAATGGGCGGAGACCGCGTATCGGGCGACCGTGCGCGCGCAAGCCTGTGACATCCTGCGCTCCTATCTCCCCGCCGCGACGCTCACGAATGTTGGCATCTTCGGGGTCGGTCAAGCCTTCGAGCATTTGCTCAACAAACTCTACTCACAGGAGCTGAGCGAGGGGCAACAGATCGCCACCGGCATCCAGCGCGCTTTGGAGCCGCTGATTCCCTCATTCGTGAAACGAGCACGACGCAGTGAGTATCTGGCGGAAACGTTCGCCGCCGTTCGCAAGGCATCGGTCCAGTATCTTGCCCACACACCAGTGGCCGCCAGTCAGCCTGTGACCTTGATTGATTATGATGAGGCCGCCGAGGAGAAAATCGTCGCGGCCATTCTCTATCCTCACGTGCAACAGCCGTTGGCACAGCTTCGCGGGCTGGTGCGCACGCTCACCACGGACCAGCGCCGCCAGTTGCTCGACGAATATCTTCAGCGGCGTCGGCATCGCCGTGACAAACCCGGACGCGCGCTCGAACAGGTGTCGTACACGTTCGATATTATCGCCAACCTGGGACTGTACCGGGATTTGCAGCGCCATCGTATCCTCACACAGGAACGCCAAGACTTTACGACGCGACACGGATACGACACACCGCTCGAAATCGAAGAGGCGGGGTTTCTGTCTGACTTCACGCGCTGTATGGACCAAACGGCGAATCTCTACGAACAGCTCGTGCGCGAGTTCCCACAAGAAGCGCAGTATGTCGTGCCTTTCGCGTATCGCATTCGCTGGTACATGAAGATGAACCTGCGCGAGGCGGTGCATATCGGCGAGTTACGCACCATGCCGCAAGGACATCCCGACTATCGGTTCATCGTGCAGGAGATGTGGCGGTTGATTGGCGATGCCCACCCTACCCTTGCCCATTGCGCGCGGTTTCTCGACTCGAATACGTATCGGTTGGGGCGGTTACAGGCGGAGATGCGGAGCGAGTACAAGCGGACAATGACTTGAAAGCTTAGCGATATTCTTCCCGATGGACCGCCATGAGAAGTAAATTTTTCCCGGCACGCCTCAACATCCTCTGCCATCGCTTCATATCGTCGGTATTCTCTGTCACAAGCGTAGCATTCGTCTGTACCGCGCAAAGGGCGATCAGAATGTCATTGATATGGTCTCGTGGTTCTACATCTCCATACAAGCGCTGATAGCGCGCAAGTAGGATGCCGCTCAGAATCCAGTCCTCATGATGAGGAACGACCATATACCGCCGATTCAGAAACGCTCTGTTGATCTCGTCATAGTCTCTTTTGTCGGCTGGGGTTCGGGTTCCAGCGTAAAGCTCCTGCATCACCACGGAGCTGAGACGCGCGCGCCCGGTACGGAGCGCGCCTTGAAAAAGCGTCTCGTAGGCTTCCCCACGGATCATGGGGATCACAATGGAAGTGTCAAAGAGTACAGGTCGCACTGGCGACAAAGGCATTACTTCCTTGCTGCTCGCTGGTAAGCGTCACGAACGGTTCCTCTGCGTCGGAGCTGCTGGACATGCTTCATAACCTCATCAGCGAAAAGGCGGTCATCAATAGCAACGCGAATCGCTTCCGACTCGTTTTCAGCACCGAGGCTCTTCATCAACTGCCGTACTTTTCTTTTTTCCACCAACACATTCTTCTGGAGAAGCGGTAATATCTTGGCCACGGAAGTCTCCTTCTTCAGTATCTCTCGGCGGTATTGTGAGCTGGGGATGAGGGTCGGTCAATTGCGTTAGGCGTGCCTTGCCTTCGCCTCCCACCCCTGACAGCACCGCTGATAGGGACAACTCAACCAATGAAAATTTCTGTTCTTGCCAAGACCCAACGCTTCCCCTATCACGGGCATGGCACGGAGCCGACACGGCGAAGTTCGCGGCAGTGCGCACGAAGGTAACAAGACGGGTGAATCATTATGTTTGAGACTACGGAATTGGTCGATCAAGAACAGGAAAAGGACATGCCCTCGCTGAATCACAGCTACATTTGCGCGCAAATCATGCGCCAACTGCTCCAGGATGAGCAATTCCAACCGCTGCCGGAACTCACCCTCGCCATCGACAATGGCTTGACCCCAGATATTTCTATTTTTCCCAAGGAGCAGATTCAGCCGAATTTTTTCGAGGATGTGCTCAAGGTCGAGCGCTTACCGCTCTTGGCGATCGAGGTCATTTCCTCGAGTCAAAGCATTCAATCGATTCTGGATAAAGCCAAACTGCTAGTGAAGGCCGGAGTGAAAGCCGTATGGATCATTGAACCATACGGCAGGAGCTGATGTCAGGACACTTTTCGTAAATCCAAGAAATCACTTGATTTTAAGGAGTTTTGCTGGGCCTGGTCTACATTCGCCTGCCGACCTTTTACAATAAGCCCGTGCTGGAAGTTGGCTGTTATCGTACGAACCTTTGATTATTC
>CAMBFS010000022.1 GCA_945865755.1 Klebsiella pneumoniae | reverse complement strand
CAAGCGGTGGGAGGAGAAGTATCCGGCAGCGGCGGCGACGCTGCGGGAGCTGCCTGAGGCCCACGCGCAGCAAGACCCCACGGTTCGCACGCCGCGGGCCTCCCCCCGGCTCACGGCCAAGGCGGCGGGGGAAGCGTTGCGGGCGCGGGGCATCGCGGCGGCTCAGGTGCCCGCAGCCAGTACGATGGCGGTCGTGTTAACCCGGATGGGCTATCGCTTACGCAAAGTGCTCAAGGCGAAGCCACAGAAAAAGATTGCCGAGACCGATGCCATTTTCACCAATCTTAAAAAAAAGACCCGGAAAATCACGCCGCTGGCGGGGTCACCCGCTTGAGCATGGATTGCAAAGCCACTGACAAAATCGCTGGGGTACGTCTTGATGTTCTCTTCCGCACAGCAACAGGAGCTATTGGAGCCGTAATAGGTCGTGCAGTCATTCCTCTAGTCATAGTCATGGTCTCCTTGCTCGCAGTATCCGTCATTCCGCACCCAGTTTCCCGATCCCCAGGGCGAACGCGGCGCCCAGGGAGGGACCAGACAAACTGGTGAGGGGTTTTGCATCGCGCCGGTGGAGTCGCCACCGAACGTCTGTGTGTCGGTCCACGAAACTCGTGTGTTCAAGCGCGGCACGTGCGTTGTCTTCCGCTTGGCGAAAGTCGTCATCGCGCAGGAAAGCAAGCTCTGGCGCGGGGTAGAATTCTCCACTGCCGGACGGTAGCAGTTCCAGCGTGAGGGTCGCTACCACTCCTTCGTTTCGGGCCGTGTCCACCAGCAACACGGTCATGCTCAGGTCTCGTTCCGCTTGTCGGAGTGGTTGCCCCGTCAGCGCCAAGCTCAAGTCGTGACAAAATCCCGATGGCGTCAGTATGTGGGAAGGAACGTTCGCGTCACAGGCGGCAAGGCTACACGTGAGATGGATATAGACTGTCTGTGCCGCCTGGGGACCGTTGAACTGAATGATTTCGTGCGGGGTCGTCCGCGTCTCCTCTAACCACGCTGTGACCGTCACGCGATCTTGCTGCTGAACGGCGGTGCGACAGGCCAGAAGCCAACCGCCGCGCGCGAGGGTGCGCCACAACGCGCGTTTATCCGATTCGCGGGCGGCTTTGCTCCACGCGTCAAGGATATCCTCAAACGTTTCCATCAGCCCCCAGAATCTCAAACTCAAGCTCGTATGGCCCTTGAAACTCCGCTCGCGAACCAATGGAACACCATGCCTCCCATTTGCCCGGGATACGCGTCGGTTCAAGGGTCAACTGATGGCTGTACCGTATCTGCTGACTCGCCGGATCAATCAAAGAAAAAACAATAACCGCACCAGCCAATCGTTCGACGCTGGTCTCGAAGGCGACTTGGACATCGCCTTCTTCCTCCGCCTCAATACTCCATAATATGGTTCCGTCTTCATTCTCACCCTGCCAGACCTGACGCTCTTCGCGTTCGTCCGCGCTCTGAGCCGCAAGACGGTCAGGTTCCGCCGAGAGCACCGAGGCGCTACGGGTAGGTCGAAGACGAAGGGTGAGGCGGTAGTCTCCCGGAGACAATTGCGGCACGAACGCCTGGCCTCGGGCATTGAGACGTGTCAAGGCGTGGATGCCACCGTGGCTGTCTTCGGGAGCAATGTGTATCGGTAGACGGTCCCAAGCCACGCGCCGATGCCCAAAGGCAAGACACGAGAGCTGGACACAAAAGGTGAGCGTATCCGCGTTCCAGCGGGGATCGGCGCTAATGGCCACGTACCGTCCTTCCGCGTACGCACCCTGGCGATGGGAAAAGCGCATCCGCCGCGACAGTTGTGCCGCTTCTTCGAGAGCGACGTGGCCTTGAGAAGATTCGGTGTTATTCGGCATCGGTAGGCTCCTCGTCTGACGTACTCGTCAGTTCCTCATTGACTATGCCCCATGCTTCGTCGCGTACTTCTTGTTGTAACTCCGCCAAGGAGGCACCGCTATGAAACGTGCGCACCCAGACCACGATTGGATTTTGCGGGAGGCCACTAATCTCTGGGGCATGCGGCGCGGCACCCGCCAAGGGACACCACGACACTAACGCGACTGGGTGCGCACAATGTGGACAAGCGGCAAGCTGCCGCCGGGCGCGTTCCAGCTTCCGGGCGCGCTGAAGCAACGTTTCCGTGTCTCCCCACATCGTCTGGAGTTGTGTTCTGGAAAACAGCGGCTGCGCACAGTGCCGGCATTGCGCTCGCGTAATCACGTCCTCCGCGCGCAGGTCGAACAGGTTCTTACAGACCGGGCAGCGACAACGGTGGGCCTGCTCGTAAATCGCCGGGTCAACATCCACAAGAATCAAGCGGTCCGCTAGCTCTTTCCGCTCACGCGTGGGATCGAACGCGGATCGGCAGTGCGGACAACGGTCTCCTTCATAGGAACCGCCACAATCAACGGTCGTACACACTTTATACTCAACTGGCGCCAGGCGAAGTCGCATTAGACCAGCCCCTCCTGCGCCAGCAAGGGAAAATAACATCCTTGCACGAAGGCGCCGGTTTTCAGACTCGCTTGGGGCCCCTTCACCGCCGAGGCGACGTAGTCCCAGAGGGTAATGGTGGCGTCTCTTTTGCCTGTTTCTTCATTCATATCGGTTTTGCGCACCGCCTGCGCGGGATTCCAACTCTCCAGGCGATGCCGCTCCACACAATGTGTAGTGCCGCAAGTACACTCCCACAACGCGAGACCCAGGGGTCCTGGGATAAGGGCCTCTTTTCCCACCTTGATCCGTCCCTGTTGGCTGAATTCGCCAACCAGGGTCTTGATGATGACATCCTCGTCTCGCGCCAGCAGCAACACCACCGCGCTCGACGGTAAAGCGAAGGACTCGTCCGTGGAAAGCCGTAGCTCGCCGCCGTGGTCCAGCATGGTCCACACGGCTTTCGCTCCTGGAGGGATCAGCGTTTCGTAGTCTCGGGTTTCGGTCACGACCTCCGTTCCTTCAGCGGTACATTCCAGCGTAAGGGTCGCGTTTTCCGGGAGAGACAATTGGTGCTCCGGCCGGACAAGCCGACTGGCCAACATCCAGGCGTCGGACCATATCGCCGTGTCCTCAGTGAACCCTTCGGTCAGTGGACGACTGCGATCCTGGGGAAAGCCAACCACATGCTCAGCCAGCCAACGGTTGGCCTGCGCGACTGCTGGTTCGAGGGCGCGAACGAGGCCACGCATGGCTCCTGGCCAACGATGTTTCCACCCCCCAGTGCCAAGCTGTACCTCGCGCCATTTGCCACACCCGTATGCGATCGCGAATTCCATGACGCGCTCGTGCCGGGCGTGCTCGTCGAGAACCATCTGTCGGAGGAGGTCTTGTAACTCTTGCCGGATTGACAGGGGAGGAGGGCCAGCGGACCGCGGTCCTAACCAACTGAGCACGACGGTGATCCACAACTCTTCTGCCGTCGCGGCGGGCACTTGCTCACGTGCATGTTGCACTAAGCGTGTGAGGTGCGCCGGATTGCCGAGATCAAAGGCACGACCATCCCGGCTGTCGAGCATTGCCTCCACCGCGTTTTGCACGAGCACCACTTCAGCTTCTGTCATGCCTTTCACCTGCGAGTCCGTATCGTTGCCGCGCGGCTGGAGGTTGTCAACGACCACGGCTTCCTTGCTCTCGCCCCACTCCACACCGGGCAACTGCGGTCACTACACGAGCAATAAGGAGCAGACCGTTATTCGTTATCGGACGCAAAGGAATCGCTATGCGACAGATACAGACCTCTCTCTTATCGAACCGCCGTGCTCGGCGCTGGAGATCCCGGTTGACTGGCTGCCTCCTGGCGTTTCTCGTCGTGAATCCGAGCGGCGATACGGAAACCTGGGCAGCCGCTGACCGACCACAGAGTGGAAAGACGGTCACTGTGGGCAGTGGCCTCCAGTTACACAATGGACTGCTGACCGCCCACGTCAGGGCAACTCCGCTTCCTCAGGTGCTGAGCGAAGTGAGCCGCCTGAGCGGAGCAAAAGTCGTATGGCTTGGACAACCGGACCCGCGTCAGGTGTCAGTGACCTTCACCGCCTTACCTATCGCCGAAGCAATACCGCGCGTGTTGGGGGGAAACAACTTCTTGTTGGTATACGCCTCAACCGAGGACAAAGCCCGCCTGAAGGAAATTTGGATTGCGACACGGCCCTCCCCTACGCAAACCGGGGTTTCCCCGACCTTGGAGTCCGCACCAATGACTGAGGGGATTAACGTCAACGAGGGCGCTTCCGAACTCCCACAAGAGTTCGCCCCAATTCCTGACGAAGAAACTGCCACCGAGGTCGAAGCCGAAATTGGCGGAATGCTGGAGTCGCAACTGGATACCGCTTTGCATGACGCTGATCGAGATCGTCGTATTGAGGCAATTGGATTTCTCGGCGGACTTGTTGAACAGGATGCAAGAATTCGCCCAGTGCTACAGCAGCTTTCCACCAGCGAACACGATCCCCAGGTCCGTACCGCGGCGACTGAGATGTTGGCGGAAGTAGAGGAATAGCCCAACGCATCCTGTCTTCACGACCGATGGTGCACGCATACCGACAACTCCGGGCACTACACAAAATCAAAAAGGAAAAGGAGGGCCTCGCGACATACGAATACAACAAGCAACCCGGCGGCAATGGCGCGGGACTTGTCCCACGGGACCCGGCCCACGGGACTTGTCCCACGGGACTCGGTCCACGGTCAACAATCAACAATTTAACCACTTCGCTAGTAAGGGGGAAACGATTATGAATACGCGTTCAATATTACTGTCCTTGATGCTTTCCGCGACTCCTGTGGTGTCCGCCAGCCAAGCGCTCGCCGTCGTGCCGCCAGTCGATGGCAAAGGGGTCGGCGCCGTGGCTCGTTGTTGGGCCGCAACTTCAACAAGCCCGACCACGGCGCTGGCGGTCCTTCACTTTGATAAAATCATCTTCATGATTGGCCAGGGTCAGCTCGCTCCTATTGCCGCCGCTGATTTCGCCGCACTTAACGCTATCCCACGTCTCACCGAACTCGACATCAAGATCAAAGACGATCCCAAGACGGTCGCCGATCTCAAAGGCAAGGTGCTCACCTTCTTAGGAGCACAGACAACCGCCGCGAATCGCGCTCTTATTCGGATAGTGGACGTCGAATATGCGGTCATTTGTGGTCAGTAGACAGAGCAGAAACTCTTGTCCCAAGATCAACACTTCACTTTATAAAAGGAGATTTTCGATGAATACGTCATTTGTACAAAGTGTTCGGTTGTGGATGAACGGTAAAAACTGGAGAAAGATGGTAGTAGCGGCAGCGCTTCCTGCCTCGTTGGCACTCGGAGCTAGCTCCGCCTTGGCCCAGGTCGGTGGCAATGACACGAATGTCAACCTCGTGATCCCAGCAGGAGGATGCATCACACTGAACCAGAAAATTGTCCCACTCGCCACCTTCCCGCGCTACTGCGCGGTAACCGGAAGCGCGGATGTCGCCCACCCGAATGGCAATGGGTTCTACACTTTTAACCTGACGCTTGATCAGCCTGTGGCCACAGCCTGCAATCCAATTGATGGCGGAAAAGAACGTACGGTCCTGTTCCAAGATGTCGCGGTTGGCGGCGCGATTGTTCCGGATAATCGTATTAAGGAAGTCACGAGCACCGGATTTTTTACCCTGCCGGCGGGAGCCGCCCATATCATCCGGTGGACCGGACGAGCCACCGGAGCCCCCGCGACCACAGTGCTCGACCGCTCGCTGAGCGTGGTCTGCTCTAGCGCACTGATCCCCTAGCCCCTAGGTACTGACCTGATCGTGAAGGCCGCTCGTAGGTGAGGACAGCGCTATTGACCCAAAAAGTCGAGAATGACACAACAATCGGGACGCGATTTTTCGCGTCCCGATTTGCATACCACCACCGAGCCTGGGTATCATCGACGACTAGGAGATATTGCCATGATTTTTTCACGTCCACTCCCCTCTCTTTTTTTCCTTGCTTTCTTATCAACCGGAGTGTTCCTGTGCGGCCTGCCAGAAAGCGGCTGGGCGCAAGATGCGGATGCCGACGGCATTCTGGACACAACAGAAACGAGTATCGGTAGTAATCGACTGCGGAAGGACGTTTTTGTCCAGTGCAATTACATGCAGATCGATTTCAACGCCGATGGGGATGGTCTCGACCGCGGAGAACATAGTCATCGCATGAGCACGACGGCCGTGCAGCAACTAACCCAGATATTTTCCAGCGCACCGGTTCCCAATCCCGGTCTCGGGTGTCAAGGCGGACCGCAAAACGGCCGCGCGTGCAGTTCCAGCGCTATCTGTGAGGGCTTTCCGTGCTCTCGTACCGGCATTACTCTCCACATTGAACAAACCCCGCTCCAATTCCCGCAACCCCCGCCCCAACTCGAGCAACGGTTTCTCGATTTCACCAGCCGCAAAGGCGGACCGAATTTTTTTGATCTCAAGGCCATCAACTTCAATTTCGCGACGCGCGCCTCCTATTACCGCTATTGCATCCTGGCCCATGACGCGGGCGAAGAGATGGGCAGCGCTTCCGGGCAGGCGGAAATCCTCGGCAATGATTTCATGCTCACCCTGGGGGCTTGGCCCAATGAAACCGGGCTGCCCGTTGGCAAAGTCACTGATCAAATCGGCACCTTTCTCCATGAAATCGGGCATACCTTCGGTTTAGAGCACGGCGGCGGCGGTCCCCTTCCCGCCGAGGCGCGCATTGAAAACTATAAGCCGAACTACGTCAGTGGAATGAACTATTTCTTCCAAGTTTTGGGCATTCGCAGCAACACTGGCATCCGCTTCGATTTCTCTCGTGCCGCGCTTCCCACGCTCAACGAAGAGGCGCTGAATGAAGGGGTCGGCATCCAGGACGGCGGCGCCGACTTCACCCGGTTCTTTTGTCCGGATTTCCCCATGAGAACGAAGGTCAGCTCCGGTGCGATCGACTGGAATTGCTCGGGCGCCATGACTGCCGGCGTCGTGGCCAACCCCAATGGCGACCGCACGTTCCAGGCGCTCCCATTACGGAACACCCTGGAAGGCTACAATGATTGGGACAATCTCAAGTTCAGTTTCACCACATCCCCGCTCTATGACGCGGGCGCTGGCGTCGGGTTCGGACAACACCGCGCCAATCTGGGAGCGTACAAGCCCGTCGCGATGACGGTCGGACATGGCATCGACCGCGAACCGGAGGCCACGTTACCGGGCGGACGGTGTCAAGAATTTCTCTCCATCAGCCAGACGCGGATCACTCAAGGGCTGCGATTCCAGACCCACCTGTTCTCGCAAGCGGATACAGACAGGAACGGGGTCGGTGATTCCTGCGAACGATAATCAGACGTCGGCGTACGAATATAAGGACAACACATGCAATATCATAAGACTCAACCACACCCCCTGCTTGCCATCCTTCTCGTTGTCGTCAGTTTGTTTGCCGCCGTACCGCCGGATCGGGTCGAGGCCGGTGATGTGGGCGTGGCGAGGCACACTGGAGGAATCGCGGAGATTGAACTGGTGTCGGCGGTCGCCGGATCGACGGTCGTCCGCTCTTTGGCGTCCCAGGAAGGCGCCCCAGGAACCATCCGGATTCTCGACGTCACGACGAACGCGGTGTTAGGCAGTGTTGCCGCGAGTGCTGATGGACAGTACGCTGTCGTATTGTCGAATCGGCTCGTCGTGGGCCAGCGCATTCAGGCGTTCAACCTGACCAAGAACTATTATTCCGCCAGTGTCGTCGTCACCGCGGCCCAGCCTCCGGTCATCAAGGAGCCAGTCCTCCCAAACGCGGCACAAATCACCGGATACGGCACCCCAGGAAGCAAGATCGAAATTCGCAATGCGGTAACGAACGCGTTGCTGGGAATGGGCACGGTCCCACCGGCGCCAAGCAATGGAACCTTCACGGTCGCGCTGGTACCGTCGCCGCTGCGCCTCTTTCACACGATTCGCGCTATTGATGCCACGAAGGTGCTCACTGGCAAGAATGTCGCCATCCTCAATTTACTCACAGTGCATCGTCCGCAGAACGTGTCGTGTGGCATGACCTCTATTTCCGTCGGCACTTTTACCAAAACGACGTATGCGTGTGGCCTTCCCCACCCCCGTGGCGTGATGCTTGATGGGAGTGGAAATCCGCTGGTCGTGGCTGGCTCGGCACCGCTCGATCGGGGGTATTCCCTGATGCCCGCTGGCCTTTTCCGTCTGGTGCCAACCACAGGACAGCTCTCGTTATTCACGCCCGTCAGTGGCGTCGCGGTCAAGCGCGGGGAGGGAGCATTTGGGACGGACATCTTTGTCGCACGCCCGCGCCTCTTTAATGTCAGAGGACAAGCCCCCGTCCAACCGGGTGACGGCGAACTCTTTCGTGTCTCAACCACGGGCGCGACCAGTGTTTTTATCCGAGCGCTCGATTTCGCACCCACAGGCATGGCGTTCGCTCCCCTGGGAAGTCCCTTCCTCAATAATGTGTTCGTCACGGATCTGTTTGGCGCGGGGGTGCGACGGATAGGACCGACTGGTGCCATCTCTACTCTCGTCAATCTTCCCAACCTCCAAGGGCTGGCCTTTAGTCCAGGAGGAGGTACTAGTCTGTATGTGACACAGCCGAGTCGCGGACAAATTTGGCGAGTTTCATCAAGTGGCTCCCCTACTGCTTTTGCGACCGGCATGGTCAGCCCAATGGAGATGGCCTTTGGGTGGGCCTGGAGGGGCGGCTTTTGGGACCGACCTCTACGTTGCTGATGCCGGCAATGGAGCCATCTGGCGGATCAATACCACGGGCGGGAAAACCCTGTTCGCCACCGGACTGGGAGCTCCATTTGGTCTCGTGTTTCGCGCGACCACCTCGCCAGCGTTGTTCGTCACGGATTATCTGAGCGGCAACGTGATACGGTTTACGCCGAATTCTCGATAGCAGGAATTCATCTTCGATCCCCCTCACCCTAACCCTCTCCCAGCCGGGAGAGGGAATTAAGGCAGACGCCCGCCAGACAGATAAACACGAACCAGTCCCCCCAGCGGGTGTAGACCGTGAGGTCTTGTCTGAGGGTGATCTGTTTGTGTAACGTTGCCGCGGTAAACAACTCTGTCTGGGCCACGATACGCCCGCTTGGCGCGATCACAGCGCTGACCCCAGAGTTGGCCGCGCGCACGAGCCACCGCCGGCTTTCCACCGCTCGCAGCACCGCCGATTGCAGAGGCTGCCACGGCCCATTGGTGTCGCCGAGCCACACATCGTTAGTGAGGATCACAAGAAATTCCGCCCCCTCGTTCAGCGCCTGACGGAAGACCCCTGGAAACAACGCTTCATAGCAAATCGCCACGGCGAATCGGGTGTTGGGAAGCAGCAATGGAGCGCTCTGGTCGCCCGCCACTACGCTCGGCACGGGCCACCAACGGCTGAACACCTCAAAGGGCCAAGGCAAGAACTCGGCAAACGGTAACAACCGCGTCTTGTGATACACCCCAAAGAACTCGCCAGCGGGGGACACGAGAAAAGCGCTGTTGAGCATCTCTCCGTCTTGTCGGTCATCAAGCGCGCCCACGAACAACGGGGTTCCCCCCTGTTCCGCCAAGGAGAAGAGCGCGTCGCGCGCCGCATCGTCGGTACGGAGGAGTGCCCGCACTGCCATTTCTGGCCAGACGATCAAAGCGGGGTGCGCCGCCGCCGCGCTGAGTGACAACTGGGCGTAGGCTTGGAAACTACGCGCAAACGATTCCTCGGTCACCTCTCGCATGGGAGGAGCGTTGCCTTGCACGATCGCGACGGACAGGGGGCGGGTCGGTGGCTCCGCTTCCAGGTGCACGAGCCGCCAGCGACCATGAACATCAAGCGCGAGGACCACCCCAATGGCCGCCACAATGAAGCCCCCCCACGCAGCGCCCATACGATACTGTTCGTATGCGCGAAAGAGCCAACCGTTGACCAGAACAATGAGGAAACTCAATCCCGCGCCGCCCGTGACTTCAGCGAGCTGTAAGGTCGCCAGATGTGGTTGGAGAATAGCGCCAAACTGCCAGGGGACCAGCGTCGGATAGTAGTGCTCCAGCACTACCCACAGCAAGGCGGCGAACAGCAGTTGTCCACTGGTGGAGGAAGGTTGCCGAAGGGCCACGGCAAACAGTGCGAAGACGAAGCCATGCCAGGCGAGAAACCCGATAAAGAACACCAAGGCAACGAAGGGGGAGAAAGCGAAGAATGTGACGGTACTCAAACACACCCAGTAATAGGCGCCGCCAAAGTACATGACCCCAGTGGTGAGACCAAGCAGAAGGCGTTGACCAGCGGACCGTCCGCTCAGCGAGAGAAAGAACGGGATGAAGGCAATCCAAATAAGAAAAAACAGCGACGGAAAGAGGATACTGACCGCGCTCAACACCCCACTCGTAGCCGCCAGGATTGATGGGATCGAGGTCGTGTTCTCATTGCGGAACGATTTCTTCTTCCGGTACATCTATCTCACTGACACGTGAACCGTAAGAGCACAATCTTGGCTCTCCCTGATTTTTCACGGACTCAGAACAACTCTCCCGCTCCGAGGCGCTGGCAAAAGTCAGCGGCGGAAAGAATCAAAATGTTATCTTCCGTTTGGTAACTCTTGGGCTCCAGACATACAAGCATGCGCTGTTTGACCCGTGGATGATCCTGCCCCAGTGCGCGCAGCCCGCGGAGATGGTCCGCCGTGACTCGCCGAGACGCTTTGGCTTCAATCGCGAGCTGCATGTCATTGACAATGAAATCGACTTCAATGCCGCTCGCTAACCGCCAGTAACTGAGCGTGGCGAAGGCTTCGCTATACATATTGTGGGCGTTCAACTCGTGGAACACCCAGTTCTCAAAGGCTTTCCCGTAGAGTTCCGAGCCTGGTTGGACCTCGCCGCGTTTCGCCAGGTGATTCACGATGCCAATATCGACGAAGTAGAATTTGGGCGCGGCGATCACGCGCCGTTTGGGACGTTTCGTATAAGCGGGCAGCCAGCGACCCAGTAACGTGTCTTCGAGAATCTGGAAATAGCCTTTGATCGTGTGACTCGACACGCCGCAATCGCGCGCGATGGTGGAAAAATTGACCAACTCCGCATCGGAAAAGGCCGCCACGTTCAGGAACTCGGAGAAGGTCGGCAACTGTCGCACCAGCCCTTCCGCCGCTACCTCTTCCTTCAGATAATCGGCGACGTATGCATTCCAGAGCCGCCGCGGGCGGTCCGATTCATACAGCCGCGGCAAGTAGCCGTGGTTGAGCAGACGATCAAGATTGAAGGCGCGGCCCAGTTCTTGACCCGTGAGCCCATACAACTCGTAGCGGATCGCTCGCCCACCGAGGAGATTGGCTTGGCCCCGTTTGACCTTGCGCGCGCTGGAGCCACACAGGGCAAAGTGTACGCCGCGATTCTCGTGCAGCCAGTGGACTTCGTCGAGCAATGGCGGGACTTTTTGGATTTCATCAATGACCACTTGCACGGCTTGCCGGGAGGACCGAACTGTAGTCTCCACCATGAATTCCGCGCGCAACAGTTCTGGGTTTTGCACGTAGCGGCGATATTCCTCGGCCTTCAACAGGTCGATCCACACGGCATCGGGATAGGTGGCGCGGAGTAGCGTGGTTTTCCCGGTCTGACGCGGTCCCCACAGGAAAAACGTCTCGGTTCCGGGTGCTGGTAACCGCAATGATCGTGTGAACATGTACTTCAATCTATCATGATAATCGGAAGTGGCAATTCATCGAAAAATTGAGTCATCGGGTCATTGGGTCATTGAAAACGATCTCGGCATTATTCAATCGCTCAATCGCCCGATGGCTCAATGACTCAATGGCTCAATCGCTTCATGGTGGTCGTTGCCGCTGCTGCGTATAGGTCAGCAGCGCGTTCACCGCGAAAATCAGGAGCAAGAGAATCACGCTCAGCGCGATGGCGATGTCGAAATTCCCCTTGCTGGTTTCCATCACCGTGGCCGTGGTCAGGACACGGGTGTGGCCGAGTAGGTTACCACCCACCATCATCGACGCGCCGATTTCCGAGATCACCCCACCAAATCCCGCCATAACCGCCGCCAGGAGTGGTAAGCGGGCTTCCCGCAGCAGCAGCCACACCAGTTGTGTCCGCGATGCCCCAAGCGCCAGAATCTGTAAGCGGAGTTTTGGATTCAATTGTTGCAAGGCCGCGAGGGTGAGCCCCGTCACGATCGGTGCGGCGATCACCACTTGGGCGATGACCATGGCCGTCGGCGTATACAATAATCGGAAGAAGCCGAGCGGCCCGTTCCTCCACAGAAAGATCGTCACAAACAGGCCGACGACTACCGGAGGTAAGCTCATGCCGGTGTTGACCAGGCTAATGACAAATCGTCGACCAGGAAATTCTTTCAGGGCCAGGAACGCACCGAGCGGAACTCCCAGCAACAGGCTGATGAGTGTCGCGGACAGGGAAATCTGAAGAGAGAGGAAAGTGATGCGCCACACCTCCGGATCGCCGGAGAGGAGGAGCCAGAAGGCATGCGCGGTGCCGGTGAGGATGAGGTCCATGAGAAAGGGAAGGGGGAAAAGGTTAAACGGGGAAACGGGGAAACGGAGAGAAATGAGTGAAGAGGAGCCACGGTTCTTGGTTTTCGCCCTTTCCCCGTTTAACCTTTTCCCCTTTTACCCCTTTCCTCTTCCCCCTTTCTCCCGGCCCCTTTCCTCTTTAGAACATGAACTGCGCGTCAAACTGCATGCGGTTGACACTGCTGTTGGGCAACCCGTTGGGGCGATCAATGAAGTTCACGAAGAAGCCCTTGGCGGTCAGGGTCAACCGTGGCAACAGCATGTAGTCAGCCTTGAGGACTGGTCCTTGCACGTTCGTACCGCCGCGTCGACCATAATCACTGAGTGTAAACATGGAGAGCACGGCATCAGTTTCGATCCGCGTCCACGCCGCCGAAAACGCCCAGTCTCCAGGGGTCTTGGTTTGTCCAATACCCGCGCCAATCAGATAGGCGTTATCGTCGCCAAATTTCGCTTGAAAGTTGTGCGCGAAGTCCACCATCATCGTGAACGGCCACTGGGGATAGCCGGTATCCCAGACGAATTGCGCGCCCGTGTTGAACAGGTGAAATCCCCCCGCGAACCGCTGAATGGGATTGGCCGCGTTCGGGTTGATGACGTTGCCCCCGCGCACGACGGTCCCATCTTTCAGGACGACGGAGTTCGTCATCGATAATTGGGTGTTGCGATTGCGTTCCTGGGCCAGGGCGTCGGAGCGGAGGAAGTAGTAGTCAGCCACCGCGAACGTCAGTTGGGTTTTCGCTGTTGGTGCCAGCGCGATTTGGAGTTGTTCGCCAATCATGAATGAGTCGCGTTCGACAGCGAATTCCTTGATGGCCCACTGCCCAGCGGCGAGTTTCACGCTCCGCACCACCGCGCCCTCTTTGCCCTCAAATAGGGTGATCTCCTCGGCCAATCCCTCCGGGCTCAAATCCTCATCAAAGACCATCTCCGATCCCATGATGGCGCGTGGACGAAAGAAGGGGACGGAGAATTTGCCGCCAGTGATCGAGAAAAAGGGCTTTTCCAATCCCAGGGTTTTTCCGGGGCGGATGGTGATGTAGGCGTTGTCGATATTGATGGGTTTGCGGGAGAACGAATCGGTGAGCGTCTGGTTGTTGGCGATGATTTCATTCGGGTCGCCACTAACCAGCCGCAAGCCACCTTCGATCTCCTCGCTCACCTGGAGGCGCGCGCCAAAGCGTAACCGCAATCGTTGGCGATTGCGCGCGGTCACGCGGTCTTGGTAAAAACCCTCGTGCCGCACGCGAATATCGCCAAAGAAGCTGAAGCGATTGAGCCAATCGATATTCTTCTTCACGTCGGCGACGGTGGTCTTCTTGAGTTCCTCGACGGCTTTGGCTTGTTGTTCCGCCTGGGTTTGCGCTTGCATGACTAACGTCTGCTGCTGACTTTCCAAGCGTTGCAGGCGTTCCCGCACTTCAGGGGTGGTCGTCACCACGGGTGATGGAGATTGCAAGCGCGCCATATCGTCCTCGTCCAGAATGCCCTTGGCTTTGAGGACCGAGATCAGCGCCGCCTGCTCGGCCTTGCCATCTTTCTTCCCGCGCAACTTCCGCGCTTCCTCTTTACTGAGCACGCCCTTCGCCACGAGAATATCGATCAACGACACATCCTGCGCCCGCACTGGGCTCGCGATCAGCAGTGCAACGCTCACGACGAAAGCAAGCAACCGCATTTCACTTTCCTTTCCTGAGCGTAAAACGTAAGAAGACATGCTTTTTGTTCTCTTACGTTTTACCTATTTACGTTGTACGTCTCACTCTTCACTGAAGAACCGTTTCCACCGTCTTGCCCGCGTCCGGCGTGAACAGCGCCTCGCCGAACTTCTCCTTGCCAAAGGTCTTGAGCGTGTCCTGCACGGTGGCGGACAGGAGGAAATCGGCGAAGGCTTTGCCACCGGCGGCATTCACTTTCGGGAACTTCTCTGGGTTCACTTCCATGACGTGATAGATGTTGAGAAACGCGGGATCGCCTTCGACCAGAACCGCCAATCCCGTCGTTTTCTGAAACGATAAGTAGGTGGCGCGGTCGGTAATGACGTAGGCTTGCTTCTCCCCAGCGATGCCGAGCGTCTTGCCCATGCCCTGTCCGGCTTGGAGATACCAGTCGCCACTCGGCTTCACCTCGGCTTTCTCCCACAACTTCAGTTCCAGTTTATGCGTGCCGGAATCATCTCCACGTGAGACAAAAGTGGCTTTGGCATCGGCGATTTTCTTGAGCGCGTCGCTTGCTTTCGCCGTGCCTTTGATTTTCACCGGGTCCGCGGGTGGGCCAGCGAGGAGGAACCAGTTGTGCATCATCAAGCGCCGATTGGTCAGCGTGCCATCGGCGATATATTTCTTCTCCGTGTCCGGCGCATGCGCGAGCACCACGTCGGCTTCTCCGCGCGCGGCCATTGCCAACGCTTGCCCGGTTCCCACCGCGATGGCTTTCACGCGATAGCCACTGCTTTTCTCGAATAGCGGGACAATCACATCTAGTAACCCCGTGTCCTGCACACTGGTGGTGGTCGCGAAAATGACTTCTGGCTGAGCCGGAGCCGCGGGTTGTGCCACCACCACCCCTGGGAACGTCAGCGCCGCCGCCAACATGAGATAGGTGAATCTTCTTCTGTCCATATCGCCTCCCTTTCGTGAGTTCGTACCCGTCGTGCCTTTGAGCAAGAAATCCTCTTTTGGCCTCCTTCATCAACCTTGTGATAATCGTGTGGTGCGGTTTAGCGTTTCGTCCGTGTCGCCATGACCCGCTCAATAATATCAGTCGTGGAAAATTCCGCTTGATAAGGAATCAACACCACTTTTCCACCATGCGCTTCGACGACATCCCGCCCCACAACCGCATCCGCCCCCCAGTCGCCACCTTTCACGAGCACGTCAGGTAACAAGAGGCGAATCACTACGAGTGGAGTGTCTTCCGCGAACATCGTCACATAATCGACCACGGCCAGCGCCGACAACATCACCGCCCGCTCCTCTTGATTGAGGATGGGCCGCTGGTCGCCTTTCAACCGCTTCACCGAGGCATCACTATTGATCGCCACCACCAGCACATCGCCGAGCGCTTTCGCTTGGGTCAGGGTGTGCAGATGCCCTGGGTGTAACAGGTCGAAACAGCCGTTGGTGAAGACGAGCCGTTTGCCCGCGCGACGTACGGGCGCGAGGCGTTCCACCAAGAGAGGGGCTGGAAAAATCGCGCTTTCCATTGTGGCCTCCACCCCAGCGCGCGCTCAAAAGGCCGATCGACTTGAGGAACTGAGCCCCACGAAGGTGACCAGGAAACGAAACTCAAACTCGTTGGGATTCACTTTATCAATCACCCCGAGATCAACGTACCAGCAGTCCTGCGGCGAAATGAAACGGAGGTAGTAGCGATTGCCAATAAACGACTGCGCGTTGAAATCGTAGCGCCCGAAGTAGGCCCCAGTGATATATTCATTCAACCGGATCACCGCATAAGCGTTCATCTCTTTCAGGAGACGGTCGGTGATCGTCCGGTACGAGACACCGAGCGTCGTGCGTCGTTGCACATGCTCCAACAACGGCGCGGTGGCCGGGAGTGGCCGGGGGTCGCTCAAGGACGCACTCAGCCGAGCCATCGTCACATCGCCGCGCGCGACATCATAGGTGGAGTCCACGGTAAACGTGGTGTAGGGCAGCGGCATCAGTCGCGCGTTGATGTCCATGTCGGAAAAATGCTCTTTCTTGCGGCCAATGAAGCGCGAAGGGTCGTAGGCATGGGTGACCGAGAACCGCGCCAGCTCCCGCACCTCGGTCGTTGGCGCGGAGGGCTTATCACCGGCTCCCGCCTCGGGCGTCGTGGCGAATTTGCCCAACACTCGATTGGAGAATCCATAGACAAAGAGGTTGCGACGATTGATGCGGTCCAGCGAATCGTACAACGGTAAATCGTGTTGCTGATGGACCGCGGGCACGTACGAATAGCTGACTTGTGGTTCGATCACATGTTGAAGCTGTCGCAGCCGCCCCCAGTTGAGATTGAAGACCCGCGACAAGCGGGTGCCAAGTTCAGCCCAGAATTGCACGGTCTCGCGCGTGCGGTCGCCCCGCAACCGACCAGACTCCGGCAGCGTCGGACACCCCAGGTCTTCCACGGTCTCGCGCGTGCGGTCGCCCCGCAACCGACCAGACTCCGGCAGCGTCGGACACTCCTGGTCTTCCGAGGTCATGTGATAGATCGTCTCACGTCCCGTCGCCTTCACCGAGCCATACAGGTATTTCCCCAGATGAAACGGCACGGCCACCGACGGCGCGATGTCGAGGCGTTGCCCCGCATACCCCTGATTGCGGTAGAAATTCGCGCCGTCCACGGACAGGCCGAGTTCAACGCGGTCTTTCCACACATGCTGGGTGCGAAACTGCACGCGCGGCAGCGTCTGGAAGGCGTAGTCATCATCCAACCGCAGGTCTTGATAATAGCGTGCTTCCCCGCGTAGCAACGCATTGCGCCAAGTCTTCACGCCACCCGCGCGCGAGTCGGTGAACCGCCGGGTGCGCAAGTCCCAGTCATCCAGCTCCAACGACGATTTGAGATTCAAGGCGCGATGGCTGATTTCGCGCAAGAACTGGTCGTCGCTCACAAAAAAGAAATCGCCATACGCGCGAAAATCTTGGGCCAGGAGCTGGCGATGCACGCCCGTCACACTCCAGCGGTTAATCGGCCCCGTCGTCGTCGCTGGCCCACGAATCTGTTCATTAAAATAGGAAGCCGCGAGCACGCCTTCGGTTTGTTCATTAGGCGCGTAGCGAAACTCGCCCCACGCCCCAATGCGCGCGGCGGTCTCCAGGTCCGTGGTGATGGTCGCGTCATAGCTTTTGTTGATCGCCCAATAGAACGGTTGCTGCCACACGAATCCGCGTTTACTCGAAAACCCATAGTTGGGAAACAAGAAGCCACTCTGACGGTCATTATTGACTGGGACGAACGCGTAGGGCACGTACAGCAACGGCAGCCCACGGACACGTAGCACGCCGTGGCGGATCGTCCCCATCCCACGGAGAGCCACGTCAATGGTGCTCGCGCCGATGCTCCAATCGGCTTTGTCGAAGTTCTTATCGCAGTCACAGGTCGTGAAGGCCCCATCTTTAATATGATACGTTTGCCCGTAGGATTTTTTCAGCTCCTTGCCGGTCAGCACATACTGATTACGCGGCAACGTCACGATGCCGTTGGTGATCGTGCCAGTTTCATTCTCCATTTCCATCTGTAAGGCGTCCGCCTCGATCTGACCACGCGTATCGTTCAGTTCAACATTGCCGCGCGCATCAAGCGTATTGGTGTCGCGATTGACGCTGATTTTGTCGGCGGACAGCGTCGTTTGCCCTTTGGTGACCACGACATTGCCGGTGGCCGACACCACGTTGCTTTGTTCTTCGTAGCTGAGCGCGTCGCCCTTGACCCGCACCTGCTCATCTTCTTCGGGCTGGGCCGGACTTGGTTGCTCCTGCGCCCAGGTTGGTGGGCAGACACAGAGCACAATCAGCAACAAGACTGTTTTCCACACCGCGATTAGCACTTCTCCTCCAATATCTCCGTACCCCTCGTCGTCATCACGGTTGGGGAAAAGAGCGGATACACTTCACCAACGAGAAAGAGCGAGCCCGCGACGACGATCGCTTCATCCGGTTGAGCCGTGGCCACCAATTGCCGACACGCCTCGGAGGCATCGGTCACGATCCGTACCGGACAGTAGGGCGCGAACGCGGCCCTGAGCAGCTCCGGGTCTTCCGCGCGCGCTTGGTGCACGCGAGTCACCACCACTTCGGAAGCAAGTTGGGCCAGCAGCGGAATCATCGCCCGCCAATCTTTATCCCGCATCACCGCAAACAGCAACGTCACTCGCTTCCCCTCGACGAGCGCGGGGAGTTCCGCTTGCAAGGTTTCCAGGGCTTGCGGATTATGCGCGCCATCCAGAATCACCAGCGGCGACCGCGAGACCACTTCGACACGCCCAGGCCAATAGGCGGTGCGTAACCCCTGCTCCGCCTGCTCTATGGAGACAGGCCATGTGGGCTGGATCAATTCGAGCGCGGCCAGAGCGGTGGCCGCGTTCCGATATTGAAACTGCCCGCGCAGTCCGAGTTGGAGATGCGGGATGCGCCAGTGCAACCCAGTGTACGCGGTCTTGTCCGGTGGCGTTTCGTGGACCGCGAACTCACGGTCAAAGAGATACGCGGGACTGCCACGCTCAGCGGCGATGCGCAGCAGCACGTCGCGACTTTCTGGCGAAACCTGGCCAATCACCGCGGGAATGGTCGGTTTGATGATCCCGCCTTTTTCATAAGCGATTTCCTGCTCGGTATTGCCCAGATACGCCTGATGGTCGAGCCCAATGCTGGTAATCACCGACACCAGCGGCAGCAGGACATTGGTCGAATCAAGTCGCCCACCGAGCCCCACTTCCACCACGGCGATTTCCATATTCGTCCGCGCGAAGGCGTGGAACGCCAACACCGTCATCATTTCAAACGGTGTCAGTTGAATACGCGCGGGTTCCACCACGGCGCGAATCTCGGCGACGCCGTCGATCACTTCCTGTTCAGTGATCCAGCGCGCGCCCAACCGAATCCGTTCACAAAAGTCGATGAGATGGGGAGACGTGAACAGGCCAACGCGGTAGCCCGCCGTGCGGAGGATCGCATGGAGAAACGTGGCGGTGGAGCCTTTGCCATTGGTCCCAGCGACATGAATGGCCGCGAAGCGTTGCTGCGGTGAGCCACAGAGCCGGAGCGCTTCCGCGACCCGCTCTAGTTTGAGGTCCATCCGTTCAATTTCGAGGTGATAGAGAAATGCGAGGGTCTGTTGGTAGGTGCGCATAGCGGCTCTCAAGTTGCGAGACGGCTATTCGCAGTGTCGCCCGGATTGAACGGAGTGGAGTCCCGGATGTCCGCCGCTTCGTCAAAAGGAAGCGATGACATGGTGAATCAAGGAGACGCGCTTTGCGCACCCCCGCAGTTACGCACTGTCACCTGTCATGTGGTCCGCTTTCTATAGTAAGCGACACGTCCCGTTGTTCCAGAACAGGTTGCATCCCCACGACAAATTGCCGACCGAGAACAGCTAACGCGGCCGCCATGCGTCACAGTCTCGACGCATGCCGGGGATCGAGCAAACGCCGCACCTCTTTTTCATCACAGTGCAACCGAGCGGCCAACTCGACTGGTGTAAGATCAGCCTGACGCATGGCCAGATAAAGCGCGGCTTTGGCCGCGGTGTGGGCGGGCACCGCCACGGCATACTGCCCAACCTCCACGTGCGACGCCACAGGCACATCTTCCCGGCGACGTATGCGTCCAACCATGGCTTCATCAAGACAATCCGCGGCTTGCTGCAACGCTTCCGCAACGGTCTCCCCTTGCGTAATAGCTTCAGGCACATCGGCAAACGTAACAACAAACCCGCCATCCTGAACATCAGGAGTGAGGGTAGCGGGATAGACAAACTGGTTCATCATTATTGCATCCTACAGATCGGATAAGGTGATACCGAGTTGGGTCAGCATGGCGTGGAGGGTGCCTACCTTGAGTTCATCTTTTGGGTTACGGACGATTGTCAACTTGTCTCCGTAATACAATGTCACATGGCTGCCTTTGCCGCGTTCCGGGACAAAGACGACCTTGACCCCGCGTCTTCGTCCAAGTCTTCGGACTTTTCGCACGAGCTCATTTCCCTTCATGGAGCCGCAGTCTCGGACATAAAACACTACTAATAATCAAAAGGATACAGGGCGGGTACGGAGGTCCACAAATCTCACCCTACTATGCTTCCCCTACTGGCTATTGACTGACGGCCGTCTTCCTCCGTTCCACCGTCTGCTCATCACAGAGTAAATCAAGCACCTGACCAATCACCCGGCGCATATCCTTGCGCTCCACCACGATGTCCACCATCCCATGTTCCAACAAAAACTCAGACCGTTGGAACCCTGGCGGCAGTTTCTCGCGAATCGTTTGCTCGATCACCCGTGGCCCGGCGAAACCGATCAGCGCTTGCGGCTCGGCGATATTGATGTCCCCTATCAGTCCGAGTGAAGCGGCGACGCCCCCAGTGGTTGGGTCAGTCATCACGGACAGATACGGCAGTCCCTGCTCGCGCAGACAGCCCAAGGCCATGTTGACCTTCGCCATTTGCATGAGCGACAACACCCCTTCCTGCATCCGCGCCCCACCCGACGCCGCGAAGAAAACCACCGGCATCCGTTCACGAATGGCATGTTCCACGATCCGCGTCAGCTTCTCGCCCACGACCGTGCCCATACTGCCGCCCAGAAAGGAAAAATCAAAAATTCCCAACGCCACGGCACGACCAGAGATAAGCCCCACGCCGCAGAGCACGGCATCATAGCGTCCGGTTTTTTTCCAGGCATCCGCCAGTCGTTTTTCATACGGCCGGCGATCAACGAATTGTAACGGATCGGTCGAGCGCAGGTCCGCGTCATGTTCAGTAAACGATCCACGGTCCACCAAGGTGAGCAGCCGCTGCTCCACGGTGAGGCGGAGATGCGCCCCGCATTTCGAGCACACGAACAGACGGCGCTCCACTTCCTTGCGAAAGAGGATTTCTTGACAAGCGGTGCACTTAATCCAAATCGACTCGGCCTCGTCCGGCGCGGGTCTGAGGTCAGGAGCAGACATGGTTTCTCCTCCTTCGGTTATGATTCCGACTTGGGTGTCGGCGTGAGGGCGCGTTCCCGTAACGCCTGCTTGAGGCTCCCCACGAACGCCCCAACTTGCGCGGCCACATCCGGCTCGGTGCCGTGTGCCTCCAGAATTCGTGACAGGGCGCTGCCGACAATCACGGCATCGGCCAACTCCGCCACGTGGGCCGCTTGCGCGGGTGACGAGATGCCGAATCCGACCCCCACCGGCACCGGCGACAGTCCACGAATGCGGCGCACCATTTCTCCCAAATCATCAGGCAACGTATCACGCATACCAGTCACGCCGGTGACGGAGACGTAATAGACGAAGCCCCGTGCTCGGGTGAGCACTTTACGGGCACGCGCCAAGGAACTGGTCGGTGCCAACAGAAAGATGAGGTCGAGATCCTGACGGTCGGTTTCGATTTTCAGTTCGTCCGCCTCTTCCGGCGGCAGATCGACGCAGATCACGCCATCAACGCCTGCTTGCCGAGCGTCACGCGCGAACCGGGCCGCGCCATAGCGAAAGACAGGATTATAGTAGGTGAAGAGAATAATCGGCACGGACACCGATTGTCGCACCTGCTGCACCAACGCGAGAATGCGACTGAGCGAGGTCCCGCTGTGTAAGGCGCGTTCCGCCGCCAGTTGGTTGACGGGACCATCGGCCATCGGGTCGGAGAAGGGTACGCCGAGTTCAATGAGGTCCGCGCCGTTGCGCACCAGTTCATAGACCACCTGCTCGGTCACGTCGAGCGTCGGGTCCCCCGCGGTGATGTATGGAATGAGCGCGACTTCGCCGCGCGCGCGCAACGCCGCGAACGTCTCGGTAATACGCGTCATGAGCGCACCTTGGTCTCGAACAAAGGCATCACACTCTGCAAATCCTTATCTCCCCGACCGGAAAGATTGAGGATCACCACCTCATCCCGGCGTAGCGTCGGCACGAACCGCGCGGCGTACGCAATCGCGTGCGAAGTCTCCAACGCGGGAATGATCCCTTCGGTCTCCGCCAACAGTTTCATCGCCGTGAGCGCCTCCTGATCCTCGACCGTCACGTACTGCACCCGCTGTTGATCGCGCAGATAGCTCAACTCAGGCCCGACGCCGGGATAGTCCAACCCCGCCGCGATAGAGTGGGTATCGCGAATCTGGCCGGTTTCATCTTGCAAGACATAGCTCTTACTGCCGTGCAGGACCCCAACCTGTCCACCGATGATCGACGCGGCATTCTTGCCTTCGCCCGTCCCTCCGGCTTCAACGCCAATCATGCGCACGGACGCATCGTTAAGAAACGGCGCGAATAGTCCCATCGCGTTGCTACCACCACCAACGCAGGCGATAAGATAATCGGGCAGCCGCCCTTCGCGTTTGCGCACCTGTTGCCGGGCTTCGCGGCCAATCACCGATTGAAAATCGCGCACCAGCATGGGATACGGATGCGGCCCCGCCACCGTGCCGATGACATAAAAGGTCTCGTTCACATGCGAAATCCAGTCACGTAGCGCCTCGTTCATGGCATCTTTCAGCGTGCGGGTTCCGCTTGTGACT
Source organism: Klebsiella pneumoniae (assembly GCA_945865755.1). Lineage (GTDB taxonomy): Bacteria > Desulfobacterota > Binatia > Bin18 > Bin18 > JABFSC01. Next base: position 13,355 of record CAMBFS010000022.1, on the reverse strand, counting down.
TCACGCACGGTGGCGCCAAGCAGGTGCATGCGAAACACGTTGGGAGCCTGCCGAACAATATCCTCAGCTCCCATAAAGACTTCGCACTTGAAGCCAAAAAGCGCGGCCACCGTCGCCGTGGCCACGCCGTGTTGACCGGCCCCAGTCTCGGCGATGACACGCGACTTCCCCATGCGCCGCGCGAGCAGCGCTTGACCAATGGTGTTGTTGATTTTATGCGCGCCGGTGTGGTTCAAGTCTTCCCGTTTCAGATAGACCTTCGCCCCACCCCACTGTTCAGTGAGCCGAGCAGCGAAAGTTAGAGGAGTCGGGCGACCGACATAATCTTGCGATAGCGCGCGCAGTTCACGCTGAAAGGCTGGCTCGCGCCGACAACGGCGATAGACCTCTTCCAGCTCGATCAACGCGGGCATCAACGTTTCGGCGACATATCGACCGCCATAAGGACCAAAGTGACCGGACGCATCAGGCTGTCTTGGCATTGGTGATAAACGCTCGTACTTTTTCTGGATTTTTCTGACCGGGGCTGGATTCCACGCCACTGGCGGCATCGACCGCCCACGGACGCACAGTCCGCACGGCGGCGGCGACATTGTCAGGAGTGAGCCCCCCCGCTAACAAGAGACGCTGCCGCACGGCGTGTGGCAGAACCGCGGCGGTATCCCACGCGAACACTGCGCCCGTTCCCCCGTATCGGCCAGGGGTATAGGTGTCAAGGAGGAGATAGGTACTGGACACATCTTCTAGCGGTAGAATGACGCCATCGGCGGGAATCCGCGTGACTTTGATCGTCGGACATGGCCACCCGTGCAGCTCCGTCGCGGTCTCATCGCCATGAAATTGAATGATGTCGAGCGGCACTTGTTCAACCAGCGCGGCGATCTCCTTGCGCGGAGCGTTGACGAAGACGCCAACACACGGAATGTGAGGCGGGAGCGCGGCGCGAATGGCTTGGGCGCTGGGCAGCGGGAGAAAGCGTGGACTCGGTGGGTAAAAATTGAGGCCGATCAAATCCGCGCCACACTTCACCGCGTGCAGCGCGTCGGCAACCGATGTCACGCCACAAATTTTGACGCGGACGCTCACCCGTCCCCTCGAATCAACGCACGGAGCGGAACTCCGGGGTCGGGAGCGGCCATGAATGTTTCGCCGATGAGAAAGGCATGCACGCCTTGGGCTTCGAGGCGGGTCAATTGTTCGCCGCGCGAGAGTCCGCTCTCCGAGACCACCATCACTCCGGGTGGCACCAAGCGCACCAACCGTTCACTAGTTTCAATGGTCGTATGAAAGGTGCGGAGGTCACGGTTGTTGACCCCCAATAGTTGCACGCCACACGTGAGCGCGCGTGTCAGCTCGGCTTCATCATGCACTTCAACCAAACAGTCGAGCCCCAACGTGGCGGCAAGCGCGCTCAGCTCGGTGAGCTGACTATCGGTGAGAATGGCGACGATCAGCAAAATCGCGCTCGCCCCGTAGGCGCGGGCTTCATACACTTGATAGGGATCGAACAGAAAATCCTTGCGCAGCAGCGGGCAAGAGACATTGTCCTGACGAATCAGCCGCAGGAAATCGAGATGTCCTTGAAAGAACTTGGACTCCGTCAGCACCGAAATGGCGGCGGCCCCATTGGCGGCATACGTTCGCGCCAACGCGAGCGGCTCAAAATCCGCGCGGATCACTCCTTTAGACGGCGAGGCTTTTTTCACTTCGGCGATAATCACTCGACCGGGCCGCGTACGTAAGGTCTGGAAAAATGGTGGCGGTGTGGCGTGAAAGAGTGGCAGGTCCTGGAGCTGCGCCAGAGAGACCTGTTGTTTTCGCGCCGCGAGTTCCGTGCGCTTATAGGCGACGAGGTCATCAAGAATCATGCGGCCTCCTCGTGCGTTAGTGCCACAAAACGCGCCAAGGTGCGCGTGGCGGCACCACTCGTAATCACCGTCCGCGCACGCTCAATCCCCGCCGCTATCGAAGGCACGGCATCACCAGCATACAGCGCCGCGCCGGCGTTGAGCAGCACTATGTCGCGATGCGGGCCAGGGGTGTCCGCGAACACGGCACGGATAATCGTCGCCGATTCTTGCGCGCTCCGCACTTGCAGTTCCGCGAGGGTGCATGGAGAAAAGCCAAAGTCTCGCGGCTCGATCGTCATCGTGCGCACGGTGCCCGCGTGCCATTCCGCGACGAACGTTGGCGCGGTCAGCGATATTTCATCAAGCCCATCCTCGCCGTGGACCACCAACGCATGGGTGCTGCCGAGCTTGCCTAGAGCTTCGGCGACGGGCACGACCCAGCGTTTGTCGAATACACCCATGAGCTGATGACGGGCGCCGGCGGGGTTGGTCAGCGGACCAAGCAGATTAAAGATGGTGCGAATGCCGATTTCCCGCCGCGGCCCCACCGCGTGACGCATGGCGCGATGAAACGCCGGAGCGAGGAGAAAACCGAATTTGACTTCACGCAGACAGCGCTCGACCTGGGCGGGGGTCAGCTCCACTTTGGCACCAAGGGTTTCCAACACGTCGGCACCACCAACGGCACCAGACATGGCCCGGTTCCCGTGTTTAGCGACACAGAGTCCAGCCGCCGTCGCCACGAAAGCCGCCGCCGTGGAGATATTGAACGTGAGACGTCCGTCACCACCAGTGCCACACGTATCCAACACATCTCCATCTGGATGCACGCGGGTGGCCAGCTCGCGCATGACACGCGCCGCGCCAGCGATTTCCGCGACGGTTTCACCTTTGATATGCAACGCGGTGAGCAGCGCGCCAATTTGCGCCGGCGTCGCCTGGCCGTCCATGATCTCCATCATCACGGTGGACATGTCGGCTTCCGCGATGTCACGGCGCGCGACGACGTGGGCGATGGCTTCTTTCACTGTCATACGCGTTACTCCGAAACTGGGTAGGCTTGAGAGAATTTTCCGTCGCGGCGGAAACGGCCAATGGCGGCGACCGCTTCCTCCTGCGTGGCGAATCTGCCAACCCGAACGCGATACAAGACAGCGCCCTCCCTTTGCACTTTACTGATCGTGGGAGCATAGCCTTGCGCGCGGAGCGAGTCGGCAATCTCCCGCGCGGTCTCTTCGCGACTCGTCGCTTCCACTTGCACTTTCCATTTTTTCGTCTCACCTATCGGCTTTTGAGATGGGACTGGAACGGGGGGCGGTGGTTCATTCTGTTTTTCATTTGGCCGTGCTGGTGAGGAGACGGCTGCTGTTCGAACGGGAGGGTCGCGTCTCTCTTCAGTGTTCGCCCGCGCGCGCTCTCGTGATCCCGGTGCGGCGTCTTGCACGGGGCGCGGTTTTTCTTTTCCGGCGACGGCCGAGCGGTCTTCAACTTTTGCTGGCAAGGTTTCTTTCACCGGGCGCGGTTTTTCTTTCGTGGCAACCGTCAACCGTTCTTCAGTTTTCGGCCGTTCCTTTTCCTCACTCGCCTCTCGGCGCTCTCGCGAAAGCGTGGATGCCGCTGGGGATTTCCGCGCGGGAGCTTTGTCTGGTGCGTGAAGCGGTTGAGGATCTGGATTGGTCGATCGGCGTTCTCCCTCCGCATCCACGGCTGGATTCGATGGCTGGGATTCCGTCGGTTTGTCCTTTGGTAATTTCCAGGCGAGTGGGGTGGACCCTCCCGATGCGAGAGGGTCAGTCGTCAGTGTAATGGGCATGCGCAGGGCGTCCCGCTGCTCGACCGTGCGATGCGCCTCCACCCCTTTGCCGACATAGACGCCGGAGAGAAAGATCAGCACTGACGAAAAAACCACACTCGCGACCAGTACCCCAGCTTCAACGATATTAAAGCGGAATCCGTAGTGTCGTTCGGTCATAATTCCACCCCACGTTTCATGGCGCGATAAAAACACGGAAGGGGAGGCTGTCTTTACTTCAGCACTCCCCTTCCGCACTTATCACGATTGTCCGTATTCGTCACCGCGACACGAATAATTTTCTGTCCTCCGGGATTCTCGTTCTTCACGCCACCGGGCTTTTGCGCTCGGTAAACTCCACGAGTGAAATTGGCGCCGCGTCTCCACGTCTGGTGCCGATTTTGAGGACCCGCGTATAGCCACCCGCGCGATTCTGGAATCGTGGGGCTACTTCCTCGAAGAGGCGTTTCACGAGGTCCTCATTGCCAAGATAGGCAAATGCTTGGCGCCGCGTGTGTTGAGTATTGCGCTTCCCCAACGTCACAATCCGGTCAGCCCAGCGGCGCAATTCTTTCGCTTTCGCGTCAGTCGTCTGGATTTGCTCGCGCAGGATGAGCGCTTTCACGAGGTTACGCATGAGCGCTTTGCGATGGGCCGCGGTCCGGTTCAGTTTTCGTCCGTCTCGTAAATGTCGCATGGTCGCAACTATCCTTCTTGATATTGATTCGTGAATTTCCGGATCAGCCGGGTCAGGCACTGGCGCGGCGTCGTTCCAGTTCTTCGCGGTCAGGGAAATTTTCCAACCGCATCCCGAGCTCAAGCTCCATGCTCGCCAATGCGTCCTTGATTTCATTGAGCGATTTGCGGCCAAAATTCTTGGTTTTAAGCAGATCGTTCTCGGTCCGCTGCACGAGTTCTCCCACATAGCGGAGGTCGGCGCTCTGTAAACAATTGGCGGATCGCACGGAAAAATTCAGATCCTCGATCGGGCGGAAGAGATTCGCGTTGAGCGTGGTGGCCCGCGGTTCCTCGCGTGTTTCAACGAGGTGTTCTTTTTCTTCCACGGAACCAGCGAAAATAACGAGTTGGTCTTGCAGGATACGAGCGGCGGTGGCGATGGCGTTTTCTGGGCGGATGCTCCCATCGGTCCAGATTTCCATGGTCAACCGTTCATAGTCAGTGCGCTGCCCTACTCTGGCGTTGGTCACGGTGAAATTGACCTTGCGCACGGGCGAGAATGCCGCGTCAAGAAAAATGGTATCCACCGGGTTGCCTTCGACCGCTTTGTGTCGTTCCGCCAGCACGTAACCGCGCCCGCGGCTCACGGTCGCTTCCATCTCCAAACGGGCGCCCTTGCCCAACATCGCCAAATGCGTGTCCGGATTGAGAATATCGAGATGAGGGCCAATCAGTAAGTCACCAGCCGTGACATTTTTTTCACCCCGCACGTCCAGGCGGACCGTTTCGGCTTCGCTGTCGCGCAAACGGAAACGGATTTCCTTGAGGTTGAGCAAGAAATCCGTGACGTCTTCCGTCATGCCCGGCACCGTCGAGAATTCGTGCAACACGCCGGGTATGCGCACCTTGGTCACCGCCGCCCCGACAAGCGACGACAACAGCACCCGTCGCAACGATCCGCCGATCGTCGTCCCCGCCCCACGTTCAATGGGCTCGCAGAAGAATCGCCCGTACATCGGCGTAAGGGTCTTCTCTTCCACTTCGAGGCTTTTCGGTTTAATCAGGTCACTCCACGTTTCCTGCATGCTACTCCCTCTTCACGGCGTGCGGGTCTGTACGCTACACGCGGACCCCATGCCGCTTACACTTTCGAGTACAATTCGACAATCAATTGCTCATTCACCGGCAGTGATATTTGGGTGCGCGTAGGCAAGGCGCGCACTTTCCCAGTGAAGCTCTCCTTGTCCACTTCTAACCACTCCGGCACGCCCCGGCGTTGCGCCAGTTCGACCGATTCCTGGATGCGCGCTACTTTGCGGCTCGCTTCTTTCACCTGCACGGCGTCTCCGGGTCCGACGAGATAGGAAGGAATCGTCACGCGGCGCTGATTCACCAGGAAATGGCCATGACGCACGAGCTGCCGCGCCTCGGAGCGCGACGTGGAGAACCCCATGCGGTACACCATATTATCGAGTCGGCGCTCCAGCAGGGTCACGAGGTTTTCCCCCGTCACTCCGCGCTGCCGTTCCGCTAAGGCAAAAAAGCGGCGGAAGGGCATTTCCAACATCCCATAGATACGTCGCAGTTTTTGCTTTTCGCGTAACTGGACGCTGTATTCGGTTGCTTTTTTTCCACGTCCCTGGCCATGTTGGCCAGGGGGGTAGCTCCGGCGCTCGATCGCGCATTTATCCGTGTAACAGCGCTCCCCTTTGAGGAACAGCTTGATGCCTTCTCGTCGGCACATGCGGCACACCGGGCCAATATATCGTGCCACTTCTACCTCCTGATCTATCGGTTGCTTTCGTCTGTGTTTCGGACAGGGACATTCCCGTACCGGGAGACGGCGTCACACGCGGCGCCGCTTCGGCGGACGACATCCATTGTGAGGAATCGGGGTCACGTCGCGAATGACATTGATGGAGAAGCCCGCGGCTTGTAAGGACCGCAACGCGGACTCGCGCCCCGCCCCTGGTCCTTTCACATGCACTTGGACACTGCGCATACCAGCATCAGCCGCTTTCCGCGCAGCGCTCTCCGCCGCCACCTGCGCGGCGAAGGGCGTTCCTTTTCTCGATCCCTTGAAGCCGACGGTGCCAGCGCTGGCCCACGCCACCACTCCCCCCAGGGGGTCGGTGATACTAACAATCGTATTGTTAAACGTCGAATGAATGCAGACAATGCCTTCGGGCACTGCTTTTCGGACTTTTTTCTTGCGTGGGGCGCTACGTTCCGCGGCTTTCGCCATGAATGCTCTCCTCTGAAATAGCCTAGAATGAGAATAGCCTGAGCTATTTTCCTTTCGGCGCTTGTTTCTTGCCAGCGACCGTTCGCCGTGGCCCTTTACACGTCCGTGAATTGGTGCGTGTCCGTTGTCCTCGCACCGGCAAATTTTTCCGATGGCGGAGACCACGATAGGAACCAATATCGACGTGACGTTTGATGGCACCCGACACGTCCCGCCGCAGGTCGCCTTCCACGCGGTATCCTTGGTCAATCACGCGCCGAATGTTAACGACTTCCTCGTCACTCAAGTCGTCCGTCTTTTTGGTGAACACCACTCCGGCCTCCGCCAGAATGTTTTTCGCACTGGCTCTGCCAATTCCATAAATATAGGTGAGCCCAATTTCGACTTGTTTGTTTCGTGGCAGTTCAATGCCCGAGATACGCGCCATAGCAGTTCTCCATTTTCCGTAGCGGGGGGTCCTTATCCTTGTCGTTGCTTATGTCGAGGGTTTTCGCAGATCACGCGGATCACACCGGATCGACGAATGACCTTGCATTTTCGGCAGATTGGCTTGACTGATGCACGTACTTTCATAACACGTTTTCCTTTTTTTTAGAGCCTGCTTAACACGAGCGGGCCTTTTTCGGTGATCGCTACTGAATGCTCGAAGTGAGCCGATAAACTGCCATCTCGGGTGACAGCGGTCCACCCATCATCTTGTAATTGCACGTCCGGTTTTCCAGCATTAACCATCGGTTCAATGGCGATCACCATGCCTTCGCGCAGCCGCACCCCACGATCACGAACACCGTAGTTTGGTACTGGCGGGTCCTCATGCAATCTGCGTCCAACCCCATGTCCAACGAATTCTCGGACGACAGAAAATCCTTCGCTCTCAGCCCGTTTCTGAATCGCCGCGGAAATGTTGCCTAAGCGGTTGCCTACCGTCGCCTGAGCGATCCCTTCTTCCAAAGCCGCCGCCGTTGTGGCAATGAGCCGAGTAGCATCGGCCGATATCTTTCCTAGCGCGAACGTCATTGCCGCATCGCCGTAAAAATCCTTATAGATGACCCCAAAATCGAAACTGATAACATCTCCGTCTTTCATCACTCGTTGCGCGGAAGGGATGCCGTGAACGACTTCATTATTCAACGAAATACAGATCGTTGCTGGAAACGGGACGGTGCCGTTGCGAATTTGATACCCTTTGAATGCAGACCGCGCTCCCTTTTTCCGAATCAGTTCCGTGGCGAGACGGTCAATCTCGCTGGTCGATATTCCTGGACGAGCGACTTCCCGCAGCTCTGCTAATATCTCGCCGACAACCCGGTTGGCCACACGCATGATCTCGATTTCTTGGTGCGACTTGAGAAAGATCATGCGATAGCGTGAGCGGGCAGGGTTTTCAGCATGGTAATGATACGTTGCGCGATAGTCTCTGGTGTTCCCATTCCATCAACTTCGTGGAGTAACGTTCGTTCTCGATAATACGTCAACAAGGGAGCGGTCGAACGGTCATACACCTCAAGGCGCGCATTGACGGTCTCCGCGATATCATCACTGCGTTGATACAATTCCCCACCACAGGCGTCACATACACCGTTTGTTTTTGGCGGGGTAAATCGCTCATGATACATGGCCTGACACGAACGACAGACCCACCGTCCACTCAGGCGTTCCACGAGATCTTTCCGCGTAACCACAATGCTGATCACTGCGTCCAAATGCTGCTTGCTACGGTCAAGTTCAGCGGCGATCGCGTCGGCTTGCACAATCGTGCGCGGGAACCCATCAAGGAGGAATCCTTTTGCACAGTCTGGCTGCTGCATGCGTTCCACGACCAAGCTCATCACCACCGAGTCAGGGACAAGTTCCCCTTTGTCCATATACGTCCGCGCCTGCTTGCCTAAGGATATCCCTTCTCGCACGGCTTCACGCAGCAGATCTCCAGTGGATATCTGCGGGATCCCAAAGGTGCTTTGTAGGGATCGAGCTTGAGTCCCTTTTCCTGCCCCAGGAGGACCAACTAGGACGACACGCATCGCTCTTCTTTACCTCCGGCCAGTTCGGCCACGGATGCGTCCCCGTTTCATAAAACCTTCATAGTTCCGCATCAGGACCTGGGTTTCAATTTGCGCGGCGGTATCCAAAGCAACTCCGACCACGATGAGGAGCGCGGTACCACCGAAAAAGAAGGGTACATTAAAGAAGCCTATCAACAACGTAGGTAGGATACACACCGCCGAGATGTAGAGTGCTCCACTCAAGGTCAACCGGCTGAGAATACGATCGAGATACTCCGCTGTTCGCTGTCCAGGGCGAATTCCAGGAATGAATCCCCCATTTTTCTTCATATTGTCGGCAACGTCAGTCGGATTGAACACCACTGCCGTGTAGAAATAACAAAAGAAGATGATAAGGGCCACGTAACTCAGATTATATAGCCAAGCTCCAGGCGCGAGCAGGTCAGCGATGTTTTTTGCCCACGAGGACTCGGAGAATTCAGCGATCGTAGTCGGAAACACTAGAATTGAGGATGCGAAAATGGGAGGGATGACGCCCGCTGTGTTTAATTTCAAGGGAAGATGGGAAGTTTGTCCACCATACATGCGTCGTCCAACGACCCGTTTGGCATATTGCACAGGGATACGTCGATGTCCTCGTTCCATGATGATCACCGCAGCAACCACCGCGACCATCAATATGAGGATAAGCGCGACCACCATCACACCGATCTCTCCCTCGCGAACGAACTCAATAGTGGAAGTGATCGCTGACGGAATACTCGCCACGATACCCGCGAAAATAATCAGGGAGATGCCGTTGCCAATCCCGCGTTCGGTGATCTGCTCTCCAAGCCACATGATGAAGGCAGTGCCAGAGGTCAGGGTGATCACCGTCATAATGCGGAAGTTCCACCCTGGATCGAAAATTACGGACCCTCCGCTCGGCGTGCGAATTTGCTCTAAGCCAACGCTAATAAAAAAGCCTTGGAGCAGGGCCAATCCAACGGTGCCGTAACGAGTGTATTCAGTGATCTTCCGTCTGCCTACTTCCCCTTCTTTAGAGAGACGTTCGAGGGTGGGGACAACGACGGTCAACAGTTGAATAATAATCGACGAACTAATGTAGGGCATGATGCCCAAGGCAAAAATCGAAAATCGCTCAAGCGCCCCACCAGAGAAGAGGTTGACCAAGCCGAAGACGGTGCTGCTCGCCTGCTCGAAAAAAACAGCAAGTGCTTGCCCGTCGATTCCCGGTGTCGGAATGGCGACACCGACCCGATAGACGGCGAGCATAATCAGCGTAAAGAAAATACGCTTACGGAGTTCCGCGATTTTCGCCGCGTTCTGAAACCCTGCGAGCATCGTTAGGCGACCTCGACCGATCCTCCCAGGGCAGTAATTTTTTCTCGGGCTTGTTTACTGAACGCCTGGGCTTTCACGGTTAATGGTTTGGTGAGTACACCGTCAGCAAGTATTTTGACCGCTCGTTTCCCACCGACGAGTCCGGCCTCGCGTAGTGTCGCGGCGTCGACTACTCCCCCAGCGGAGAAGCGTTCGAGGCTGCTCAGATTCACGACGTCGTATTCTTTACGAAACGGATTATGAAATCCACCCTTTGGGAGGCGTCGGGAAAGCGGCATCTGCCCGCCTTCGTATCCGGGAGGAGTGTTACCGCCCGAGCGAGAGCTTCGTCCTTTGTGCCCCTTCCCGGAAGTCTTCCCATGCCCTGATCCCGGACCGCGCCCAAGGCGCTTGCGATTCTTGGTTGACCCCGCAGCTGGGCGAAGGTTACTCAGATCCATTTTCTCTTACCTCAATCAAATGATCGACTTTACGCAACATGCCACGGAGACTCACAGTATCAGCACGAACAGAGGTTTTGCCGATGCGGGTCAATCCCAAACCGCGCAGGGTCTCGCGTTGACGCTGCGTGCATCCAATGCCGCTGCGTCTCAACGTAATTGTTAATTTTTTCGCGTCCACTGCCATATTTTTATCCCTGGAGCTCGGCGAGGGCTTTCCCACGTCGTTCCGCGACTCGTTGTGGAATCGAGAGGTTTCGTAATGCCTCAAGCGTCGCTCTGACCGAGTTATGCGGGTTGCTCGACCCTAAGCATTTCGTCAACGCATCTCGCACCCCGGCCAGTTCCATGACCGCCCGAACTCCACCACCGGCGATCAAACCAGTTCCTTGTGAGGCAGGTTTGATGAACACACGTCCCGCACCATGCTTGCCAATGATCTCGTGCGGTAGCGTTCCTTCAGTCAATGGGACTTGGATTAAGGATTTTTTCGCCTGTTCGATCCCCTTACGAATCGCTTCGGGGACTTCATGGGCTTTGCCCAGACCATAACCGACGTGCCCAGCTCCATCGCCGGCAACCACCACCGCGCTAAAACTGAATCGTCGTCCACCTTTGACGACCTTGCTGACGCGACTGATGTGCACGACCTTCTCTTTGAGTTCAAGTCCGTCTGGACTCACACGATCCGTGATAATTGCCACGCGTTCGATCTCCCTTACTTACGACTGTGTCCAGTATTAGAACTGCAACCCAGCTTCACGTGCCGCCTCGGCCAAGGCGCGCACTCGACCATGATAAAGAAATCCGTTCCGATCAAAGATGACTTTGGCGATACCCTTTTCTTGACACTTACGGGCAAGTAGAGTTCCGACCTCTTTGGCGGCGTCGATATTCGTGGTTTTCTTCCCCTCACCAAAATCTGGGGAAAGGGTGGAGACCGCCACCAGCGTTTTTCCGCTCTCGTCGGAAATCACTTGTCCATACATGTGAAGTCCGCTGCGATAGATGGACAGCCGTGGCCGTGCATCAGTCCCACGGACTCGTTTGCGGACTCGTTGTTGACGAAGTGTTCGCGCGCGTTCACGCCTGAGTGTTCGTGCCATAACTCTAGAACCTTACCGTGCTCCGGCGGTTTTGCCGGCCTTTCTGCGAATCTTTTCCTCCGCCAACTTCACCCCTTTTGCCTTGTACGGGTCTGGGGGTCTGAGGCGGCGAATGCCTACCGTCACTTCACCGAGTAACTGCTTGTCGATGCCTTCGAGGGTAATCACCGTTTGGCGATCAATCTTCGCTTGTATGCCTGGAGGGAGTTGATACAAAATCGGGTGCGAGTAACCGAGACTAAACTGAATCGCCGATTTTCCCACCGCTTCAGCACGATAGCCAACGCCGCTGATTTCAACGGTGCGACTAAACCCTTTGCTGACTCCTTCGACCATATTCGCGATCATCTTCCGCGTCATCCCGTGGATGGCTTTCGCGCGACGAGACTCCTCAGACCGAACGACGTCGATGTTATTATCCGCTACCTTCACAGAAATGGCGGGATCAAAAGGCATTTCAAGCTGTCCTTTTGCCCCTTGTATGGAGACACGCCCATTCTGTACGGAGACTTTGACTTTATCTGGTATTGGCACTGGCCAGCTTCCGAGCCCCGCCATGGTGTTTTTCCTCTTTCTGCTTGCGAACTACCACATGCTGCAAAGAATTTCGCCGCCGACGTGCAACGTCCGCGCCTCGCGATCAGGCAAAACCCCACGCGAAGTCGTGAGCACACTCACCCCCAGGCCATTTTGTACCGAGGGAATTTCATCCGCCCTGACATAAGTGCGGAGACTTGGTTTGCTCACGCGTTTGATTCCACGCAACACTGGATGTCCAGCCGCATCGTATTTCAGCCAAATGCGGAGGAGTTGATGACCTTTATCCTCAATGGTGCTGTACTCTTTCAGGAACCCTTCTTGGATGAAGGTTTTCACCACCGCCTCTTTTAGTCGCGACCACGGCACGTCAACACGCTCCTTATGAGCATGGAGACCATTACGGATACAGGTCAACAAGTCGGCGACAGGATCTGCTCTCATAATGCCCTCCTCCTTACCAACTTGCTTTCGTCATCCCAGGGATTTGTCCCTTAAGCGCGAAGTTTCGTAAGCAAATGCGACAAAGGCGAAAGCGTCGGTAAAAAGCGCGCGGGCGTCCACATCGGTCGCAGCGGTTGTTTTGCCGAACGGCAAACTTCGGGGTGCGTTTTGCTTTAATGCGTAAACAGGTACGTGCCATACAATCCTAACTCCGAAAGGGCATCCCGAGCGCACGCAACAAGGCGCGCCCTTCGACATCGGTTTTCGCCGAGGTCACAAACGAAACCGTGAACCCCTTCACTTGCTCTACTTTATCGACGTTAATTTCCGGAAAAATCACATGCTCGCGAATCCCAAGCGAGTAATTGCCCCGCCCGTCAAACGCGTTCTCTGGGATGCCACGAAAGTCACGAACACGCGGTAATGCCACGTTCACCAGGCGATCAAAGAACTCATACATTCGCGCTCCACGCAGGGTGACCGCGCAGCCGATCGCAACCCCTTCACGGAGTTTAAAGTTCGCTATCGACTTGTGAGCTTTCGTCACCACGGGCTTTTGTCCGGTGATTTGCGTCAGCTCGGCCACTCCAGATTCCAGCAACTTGGGATTTTCCACCGCGCCACCTAATCCCATGTTAACAACGATTTTCTTCAATTGCGGGACCTGCATGATATTCGCGTATCCGAGGTCCTGCTTCAGGGTCGGAACCACCTTTTGGTGGTACAGTTCTTTCAATCGTGCCGCCATATTACTTATCCAATAATTCCTTACAGCGCCGACACTCGCGGGCCTTGCTCCCGTCTTGGAGAGTCCGCACGCCAATGCGGACGGGGGCGTTACAGCGCTCACACATCGGCATCAGGTTAGAGAGATGAATCGAGGCTTCTTTTTCCACAATGCCACCCGGGATTTGGG
>CAMBFS010000021.1 GCA_945865755.1 Klebsiella pneumoniae | reverse complement strand
TTATGAAACGAGTGAGTTCAAGGACTATGTGGACACCAACCTGAAGAGGGTAGTTCTGATAGAACCACGCCCTATCGTTTCTAACCCATTGGAATAACTCAGTTTAGCAATTCTTAGAAGTTGTTCTCAAAATGAGCGAACGGTAAGTTTAATTTAGTAATTATATATTTATAAATGGCGGAAAGATTGAATTTGGCTTCCGCCATTTCTCTTCCTGCCGTCTTGGGTTTTGGCTTCGGTCCTCGGTCCTCGGTCGCCCGTCGTCTGTCGGGACTTGCTTGACCTGGGGGAGGGGGCTTCATATCCTGCCGGGCGTGCCGTTCCGTAGAACGGCCTTTAAGGATTGGTGGCGGATGAATCCGGGGAACGTTATGGAAAAAATTTCGCTTTTGATCGTGGATGACCACCCGATGATCTTGTCGGGACTTCAACAAATTTTCAAGAAGCAACCCGATTTTACGATCGTGGGCGGCGCGGAAAATTTGGCGCAGTTGGAAGCCATGCTCAAGGAGGCCAGCCCGACGATCATCCTCATGGACATCGAAATGCCGCACGGCGACGGGATCGAGGCGACGGCCTACGTGCGTAAGCATTCGCCAGCCTCGAAAGTCGTCATCTTCACGGGCTACGACAATCCGGATTTGATCTTCCGCGCGGTGAAGGCTGGGGCGGTCGGGTATCTGTTGAAGAACGCGCGCGCCACCGACATTCTCGATACCCTGCGAAAGGTGGCGGCGGGCGAGATCGTGCTGAACCCGGAGATCGCCGGAAAATTCCTACGCGAGTTCCAACGTGACCAAGAGACCGAGGAGTTGCGACAAATCGTCCGCACGTTGACCACCAGAGAGGATGAAGTGCTGCGCCTGGTCGCCACCGGCGCGAACAACAAAGAGATTGGCCACCGCCTGTTCATCAGCGAATTGACGGTCAAGATGCACCTGGCCAGCATCTTTCGTAAACTGCAAGTGAATGATCGGACCAAGGCCGCGGTGCTCGCGCTGAAGGCGGGACTGGGGAGCGCGCGATGAGAGCACTGCCGTTCCTTTTGACCCTCTTCCTCTCCCTGTGTTCGACATCTGGGTGGGCGCAAGACGCGAAAGGCGTGGACCAGTTGGATGAGGTCCTCAAGGTGCTGGCGCAGTGCCGAGAGGCATATTACCGACTGGATGATTATCGCGGCACGGTCCTGCATACCGTCCGAGAAGCGGATGGCGAAACCCGCGAGGAGCGGATCGAGGTGGCCTTTCGCAAACCTGGATTTCTGTCCTTTCGCTGGGAGTCGGGCCTGCACAAGGGGGCCGCGTTGCTGGCGCGCCCACGCTGGAACCAAGGGAACCTCATGCTGCGCCTGGGCGAGTGGTTTGACTTTCTCACCATCAGTGTGCCCGCGACCGAGCTGGGCGAACCCTTCCAGCCCGCCGTGCGAGACATGAGCGATTGGCTGACGGCCTTGGCCGCCTTGGCGCAACGGCCAGTGACTGACCGCAGCATGCGGCTGATTGAGGTGCGGATGGTCGCGCCCTATCTGGCCGAAGGAAAAATGCGCCTGTCGGTGCCCGCGTTTCTCATTCCTTTTCGTGACAACCTGGTCTCGACCTACGAGTTCATCATTGAGCGCGGGACCGGCATTCCCACCGAATTGACGTTGCGCGGGGTCGGGGGGGAAGCCCGACAACAGGTGCTGTACACGAATCTGCAAGTGAATGTGGGATTGCCGACGCAACTCTTTTCCTGGGAGCCGACGGGTGAGGAGCCGCCCTCGGTGACGCCGAGCGGCACGACGATTGATCTGCCGCGATTCACGCAGTCGTGGCAGCGCCGCTATGCCGAAATCACCGACTACAGTGGGAGCTGGATCGTCGCGACCGGGGAGGAAGGGACTGAGCAACGGCTGCGGGCGGCCTTCAAGTTTCGCAAGCCGTTTGATCTCTATCTTCAGTGGGAACCCGGGCAAGGGCGGTTTCAGGAAGCGCTATTCCGGCGCGGATGGAATGATGGGCGGGCGCGGGTGCGCCGGACGGTGTGGGGGCTGCCGTTGATCGGTGACATTGCTCCAGATGACGTGCTGCCGCGATGGGGGGAAACGTCGTCCCTGACGGCATTCGGCATTCACGGCCTCGTGGAGCGACTACAAGAGGAATTGCTGCGCGGGTGGTTACGCGCGGAACTCCAGACCCGTTTTCTCGGCATGCAGCGGCATGATGGGCGCTGGTGTTATGTGGTGGCGTTCGAGTTTTCCACTGGCCCTGGGCCAGAGTATGCCGCCGCGCGTATCGTAACGACCTGGGACATCGTCGAGCGACTGCTGGTGAAATACGAGTCGTTCGCGACCAGCGAGCGTGAGGCGTCCGTCCAAGAGCGGCACGAGTTTCTGGCCGTGCGGATCAATACCGCGTTGCGCGACCACGACTTCGATGCCGCCAATCCCGCATACGGCTTCTTGCTGTTGCGGCGCACTCCCTGGATCGACCGCTTCCTCACTGGGAGAGATTGATGTCGGCTGTGGACCGAGAACGAGCGTTGTCGTGGACGCTGATCTCCGTGAGCGCGGGGGTGGTGCTGCCGGTGATTGGCCTGGTGGCGTTCAATCTCGGCTCGCTCGCGTGGTACGTCGCCTTTTTTCCGCTCCTGTGTGTGGGCTTGTTGCTGTTCGTCGATATGGGCGAGGACGTGTTTTTGTCCCTGCTGTTTCTGACGGTGGCAAACACCTTATTGTATGCCGTTGGGCTGTTCGCGTTGCCGTTGATCGTGGCCAGCATCGTGCTCACCGCGCCGCTGGCCAGAGGGTTGCGGTGGTGGGGACTCGTGACCGTGCCAGAGACCGTGCGGCGCGATGCTCACCCCTTGCTCCGGGTTTTTGACCTGGCGGCTATCTTGTTGGTGGCGCTCAGCGCGCGCTATGCGATCTTTCGCTTGGCGGGCGGGCATCTGCCGTTGCGGATGGATGACGTGGAAACCTTGTCGCGATTCGTGATGAGTGAAATCGGCGGCTGGAGCGTCTTCGCCTTGGGGTATGGCGCGCAACACCGCTTGCGTTACGGCATGCAGTATTCCGCTAGCGTGGAGTTGGCGGCGAGTTTACCCGCGCTGTTGGCCACGGGGTTGTTGCTGGTGACCCCGCACGTGGCGATTCTGACCCTGGGGTTGAACACCTTCGGCATCAGTGGATTGTACGTTGGGCTGTTGCCGGTGGGCGCGGCGCATGTCTTGGTGCGCACCTTGACGACGCGACGCCGAACCCTGGAGCAGCAACATGGCCGCTTGCAGCGGATGAACCTCGACCTTGCCCGCAATGAGCGCCTGGCGGCGATCGGGCAAATGTCCTCGGCGATCTCTCATCAAATCTTACAGAAGGTGGGATTGTTGGGGTTGCAGTGTGATTTGTTGCGTGAGGTGTTGCAAGAAGAAGGGGCGACGCCGACCGCCGTGGTGACCGAGGCGCAGGGGCGTGTCGAGCAGTTTGATCATACCTTGAATGACCTGAATCGCACCTTGTCCGACCTGCTGGTGTTCTCGCGCGATTTTGAGCTGCATCGTGAACCCTGCGCGCTCGACCCCTTGGTGAGTGAAGTGGTCGAGGAGTTGCGCGCCGCCGCCAACGCCCAACGTGTCACGATGATCTATGCTCGCGAGGAGACGGTGGCCCCGCTGGCTCTCCTGGCGGTGGATCGCATTAAGCTCAAACAAGCGCTGTTGAATCTGCTCAAGAACGCGGTGGAAGCCTCGCCCGCGATCGGGGAGGTGGTGGTGACGCTTGGTGCGAGTGCGCGGCACGTGGACATTGCCATGCGGGATCAGGGGGCGGGTATTGCCGAGGCGGATTTTCCCCGGCTGTTTTCTCCCTTCTTTTCCACCAAGGAAAAAGGCACGGGACTTGGACTCACGTTCGCGCAAAAGATCGTCGAACTGCACCACGGACGGATCGTGGCCGAGAACAATCCTGATGGGGGCGCGACCTTTCGCGTGGAACTGCCGGTGCCCCAGGAGGCAATGACATGAAGTTAAGCCGGAACATGATCGCCGACGGATTGCGAGTCCCAGGAAAAAATAAGGAAAGCTCACTGAATCCCCCTCACCCTAGCCCTCTCCCAGCCGGGAGAGGGAATTTGGAACTCGGAACTCGGAACCTAAAACTCGCTAACTTAATGCCGTCGCACCAGGAGAGGGAGTCGTCATGAGGGTGGCTGGAAAAACCGCATTGGTGACCGGCGCGGCGAAACGGGTAGGGCGCGGCATCGCTCTCATGCTGGCCCAGGCTGGAGTCCAGGTGATTGTGCATGTCAATTCATCATCAGGGGAGGATGTCGCGGTGGCTATTCGGGAGATGGGTGGGCAGGTGGCGGTCGTGCGAGGGGATCTGTCTCGGACTGACGAGACGCTCCGTGTGGCACGAGAAGCGCGCATGTTGGCGCGCGATGGAAAAATTGACATTCTGGTGAACAACGCGGCGCTGTTTGGCCCCTCGCCGCTCGCGAGTACGTCACTGAGGGAGTGGCGGCGCATGATGTGTGTGAATCTGACCGCCCCCTTTATTTTCGCGCTGACGCTGGGGCGGGAGATGCGCGCGGCTGACGGTGGGAAAATTATTCAACTGGGCGATTGGAGCGGCCAACGTCCGGTGCCGGGTTACCTGCCTTACTGTGTGTCTAAAGGCGGAGTGCATGGGTTGACGCTGGCGTTGGCGAAAGCGCTCGCGCCACGGGTGCAAGTGAATGAAGTCGTGCTGGGGCCGGTGTTGCCACCGGAGGAATATGACGAGCAGGACACGCAGGTGTTGCTGCGACAGATACCACTGCGGCGGTTGGGCAGTGTCGCGGAGGTGGTGCGAACCGTGCGCTTCTTGGTCGAGGGGGGCGACTTCGTGACCGGGGCTTCTTATGTGGTGGACGGCGGATTGTTGGCCAACGTTCCCGGAGGCAGCAATTCACTATAAGTGTGGCGGCAGGGAGCGCCAGGCGCGAAGGCGTACTTGTAGCGCTCTTCGGCGGCGGCGTACGCGAGGAGCGTGGACGAGCAGGTGCCGTAGCCGTCGAGATGAATGCAGACACTGGCACGGGGGTCAAGGTCGGCGGCGTGGTGCGCGAGGAGGGGATGGAGGTGTGTGAAGATGTCGTTCACGTTGCGCACCGCTGGCGAGAGAGTGTGGCTGACTTGCGAAAAATTCTGGAGCGAGCGGGCGATGCGTGGGCACTGGTGGTCATTGAGATTGCGATTGGTGAGCAAGTGGAAGCCTGGGGTGAGCGTCACCATCTCAAAACTCTCATCCTCGGCGTACACCACATAAGCGGCGGTGCGGTCGGCGATCAGCAAGTTAAACGGATTGTACTGTTGGGGAGACTGCGACGTCACGTAGGCGAGGGCATCGGCGATCGAGGTGTACTTGAGGGCATCGAGACACAGGAGCCCACGCGAGCGACGGGACGGATCCGCCGTGGCGCCGGTGTGACGATTGAGCAAGGCGGCGATCATGCCATGTTCATTGATCCCCAGCCAGGTGCCGCCAGCGATGAGGTCTTGACCGCCGTAAATCCAGGGCGTGTCCCACAGGCGCAAAGGCGAGGCCGAGGGACGTTTGAGGGACTCGTCTCGATTGGCGGCGGCGACGATGGGGTAGCGCGAAAACACCTGAAAGTAGAAGGCGAGGGTGCACATAGTGGTGGCGGATTATAAGGAAAGAGTCTGGGCGCGCGCAAGGGGTGAGGAAACGCGCGTGAGTACGAGAAAATTCTGTTCTTGCAGTGCCGCACGCGCCTTGTGTTCTTCTTTTTGCATGTGCTAGGGTGGGGCAAAATTGGGGCCGGGAGGGAGAATGTTCACTTCGATTGAGAATGTCATTAGTCAATTTTCCGAGCAACGCTACATCTGCAACCAGCGGATCGCCACGGTCGTGTACTTGGCCACGCACCTCCGGAAACCGATTCTCGTGGAAGGGCCGGCTGGTGTGGGAAAGACGGAACTGGCCAAAGTCATCAGTGGCGCGACGGGGTGCAATCTGGTGCGTTTGCAATGCTACGAGGGCCTTGATGAGGCGAAAGCGCTGTACGAATGGGAGTATGCCAAGCAGCTTCTGTACACGCAAATCCTCAAGGACAAGATTGGCGAGGTCATTGCGGGAACCAAGACGCTCAAGGAAGCGGTTGAGCGGATTGGGAATGAGGACAGTGTCTTCTTCTCTCCGCGGTTCATTCTCCCGCGTCCCTTGTTGCAAGCCATTTCGGCGGACACGCAACAAGTGCTTTTGATCGACGAGATCGATAAATCTGACAGTGAGTTTGAGGCGTTCCTGTTGGAAGTGTTGAGTGACTTTCAAGTGAGCGTTCCCGAACTTGGGACCATCAAGGCGAAAATTATTCCCATCGTGGTGCTGACCAGTAACAACGCGCGTGAGATGTCGGACGCGCTCAAGCGGCGCTGTCTGCACCTGTACATTGATTTCCCTGAGCGTGAACAAGAACTGGAAATCGTGAGGATGAAAGTGCCGGGCATTGCCGAGCGGCTGGCTGAAGAAGTGGTCGAGGTGGTGCAAGGGATTCGCAAGCTTGATCTGAAAAAAGCGCCGAGCATTAGTGAAACGCTCGACTGGGCGAAAGCATTGACCCTCCTTAATGTGACCCATCTGGATGAGAAGGTGGTGAATGAGACCCTCAATACGATTATGAAGTATGAAGGGGATGTGCGTAAGGCAGAGGCGGAGTTAAAGGAATATCTGCAAAAGCAGAAAACGAAAGCCAAGACACCCACGGCTCAGAGCGACAAAGATCTCCTCCACTAATCCACTAATCCACATAATCCTCGGAGAGCGAGTTCCGGATATGGATGACAAAATTATTGAATTTACCCAGCTCCTACGAGAAAACGGGTTGAAAATTTCGTCCGCGGAGAACATGGATACCTTTTCCGCCTTGGGACTGATTGGTATCCGCAACCGGCAACTCCTCAAGGACACCTTGCGTGCGACCTTAGTGAAACGAGTTGTTGATATTTCGGTGTACGATGAACTCTTCGACATGTATTTCACGGGCTTGGGTGAAATCATTAAAGCGGCGGGTGCCGAAACCATGGCCGCGATGGAAATGTCGGAAGAGGAATTTCAGAAGTTCCTTGAGCAATTAGAAGAAGCCCTCAAAAACATGGGCGGTGAACTCTCCGAGCTCGCCAAGGCTCTGCTCAACAATAACACCGGCCAGTTAGAGAAGATGTTGCGTGAAGCCGCGCAACAAGCCAACCTGCAAAACATCCAACGTTCCTTTCAAGAAGGACAGTTCGCCAACGCGGTCGCGCAGCAGTTAGGCTTCGGGCAACTCATGCAAGAGCTGTCAGGGTTAAAGGAAGCCTTGCAAAAAGCCGGACTCAGTCCCCAGCAGGTTGAGCAGATGTTGGCCTATTTGGATCGTCGGTTGCAGGATTTGGCGCACATGGTCCGCAGCTACGTACGAGCCGAACTTGAGAAACAGGACCCGCAAGTGCGCGATCAACAGAAGATGCGCACGTTGGCGGATAAGAGCTTTTACTACTTGTCGGAAGATGAAATCCGCAAGATGAAGGAAGCGGTGGCCAAGCTCGCGCAACGGTTGAAGCATGTGATCGCGATTCGGCGGAAACGCGCGAAACGCGGCCATTTCGATCTTCAGCAGACCATGCGGAAAAACATGCAGTATGGCGGGATACCATTCCGAATCGTGTTGGAGCGGCGGAAAAAAGAGAAACCGCAGGTTGTGATTCTCTGTGACGTGTCGGACTCGGTTCGTAATGTCTCACGTTTCATGTTGCAGTTCGTCTATTCCGTGCAAGATTTGTATTCGCGAGTCCGGAGTTTCATTTTCGTGGCGGATCTCGGTGAAGTCACCAAACTATTCGAGAATAACGAGATTCACGCGGCGATTGATCTGGCGTTGCGCGGCAACATGATTAATCTCTACGCCCACTCCGATTTTGGTCGCGCCTTCAAGATATTCCACCGCGACTTCCTGTCCGCCATCAATAAGCGGACCACGGTACTGGTATTAGGGGACGCACGGAACAACTATAACCTTCCGCACGAGTGGGTGTTGCGGGACATTCGCCAGCGCGCCAAACAGATTGTGTGGCTCAATCCGGAAAGTCGGTTAACATGGGGATTTGGGGACAGTGAGATGGACCGCTACGCACCGTACTGCGACTTGGTTGAAGAGTGCCGCAATCTCAATCAACTCTACCGTGTGGTGGATCGGCTGGTTACGGCCTAACACGCACGGGTTTGGTCCATAGATGTGACATTAGGGGGGGGCTTCCCTCCTCAATCCGAGACAGGGGAATGGCGTATGGGACGAGAAGACTTTATCGAAATGCGTGTTGGGGGACTCACTCTTGATCCCGTGACGAAGACACCCATTGTGATTCTCAAGGACAGCGAGAATAAGTTGAACTTGCCGATATGGATTGGACTAATGGAAGCGACGGCCATGGCGACCGAACTGGAAGGGATCAAGATGGCTAGGCCGATGACGCATGACCTGTTACGTACCATGGTCGATGCCTTAGGCGGCATGGTTGAGTCCGTTGAGCTTACTGATCTGAAGGACAGCACCTACTACGCGGTGATTTACCTTGAGGTTGGCGGGCGCAAGGTGTCGGTCGATGCGCGGCCGAGTGATGCCATTTCCCTGGCATTGCGAGCAAAAAGCCCGATTTTCGTGGCGAAAAAGGTGTTGGAAGCGTCCAGTAGCGTGCACCAAAAAGCCGAGGAACCGCAGGAACATAATTTGTCGAATGTCGCGCGGGACAAATGGGCGGAAATCTTGGAAAAAATGTCGCCCGACGATTTCAAGTATAAGATGTAGTGAGGTGGTGGAGACACATGGCTACTGAAGTCAGAACCCGAATGACTCCGGCTCGCGCGCAAACGGTTGTGGATGTGGAGAGTTTTGGCGCGGCGGTGTTGACGGTGATACAGCGGTATCGTGCATTGTTGATGGGCGTCAGCGCGTTGATCGTGCTGGTGGTTGTTGGGATGTGGTACCTGGGGCATCGCAAACAGGTTGCCCTTGAAGCCTTGCGGGTAGGGATGGCCGAGGTCCAGGCTGGGAATGGCGAGAAAGCGATTCCACATCTTGAACAGGTCAGGGGCGCGTCGGCGATGGGAGCCGAGGCGCAAGCGCTGGGGATGTTTTATCTTGGCGAGGCTTACGTGAAAGTGGCGCGCAAGGACGATGCGAAAAAGGCATATGAAGAGGCGCTCGGGTTCGCCAAGAATGCCGGAGAAAAGACCAGCTATCTTCAACAAATGATTCTCATCAAGCTCGCACAAGATGCCGCGCAGCGTGGCGACCAGGCGCAAGCTCGACGGTGGTACGATCAGGCGGGGGAGATCGAAGCGCCGTTTCAGAGTGAAGCGCTCGCGCAGGCGGGGTTGGCGGTGGAAAAAACCGATAAGGCGGCAGCGGTCACATATTACGAAAAGCTCATCGCGAAAGACGCCAATCATCCGCTCGCGGATGTCTTGGGGGAGCGGGTAGGGAAATAGGGTAGCGGTGGAAACCGCCTCCCTCTTATGTCTGATAAGATATATTATGGTCAAAATATGAATCGCGATAAGGATTTTTGGTATATTTTACTTTCGCATGCGGCTTGTTTTTTCCGAGAGCCTTGACGTTGCGCCCGACATATCCTCTTGAATCCATCGCCCCCGAGTTTTTTGCCGAGCGAGCCGTGAACCAAATCCGATCAAGCAGGATCAGAACGCTGCCGTATGGAGTATGGGGATTGTTGAGGAGTTTCAGTTACTGGATGTGTAGAGCGACTGAGGTTTATCGAACGGTCGGGTTGTGCGCTCCTATAGAGGCAATGGCATTAAGTTAAGGAAGTTTTTGTCACAGAAGGAATTACCCCCACGGGCACCCTTCGCCGGGGGTTGAAACCCCCGGCTTGCTTTCCCCCGGTCCTTTATTTCAGCGATGCGATTTATTCATAAAAACATAGATTGACTATAGTCAAAAATAATTATTCCAATAAAATTCACCTTTAGTCTGCCCAGTAAATACTAAAAAGTATGTGCTTTATTTGAGAATGGCTTTGTGGAACTTCAGTTTTTGACTATAGTCAATTTATGTTTTAGAAAAGAAGTTTTGACATTTGAGGCATGGCAATCCTCGGTCGTTGCTTGCGCTTAACAAAACAGTGTCGTCCGCGCGCTAGCTCCGTATCCGAGAAATCACGCCTACATCACAAACGCGCGGCTCTAGGAATTGTGAGGTAATCTCAATTCTATCCGTAGAGACTCATTGGCCCCGGATTTCACGGTTATGGGCTGACGTTTTTCGCCCAGGGTTTCATGCCAAATGCGCAGCGTGTATTCCCCTGGTGGAATCTCGGTCAAGGAAAAATTACCCCGCTCGTCCGTTACCACGTAGTATGGATGTTCATGCACAACCACCCAGCCCGACATCCAGGTGTGCGCGTCGCAGGTGAGCCGCAGAATCTCGGCTTTGGCAAAAGTCTCTTTCAACGTTTTCTTGAACTTTGGTTGTGGCTTGTTAAATGGGGGATTCACCACACTATGCGAATGCACATTATGCAGAATACCATCGGAGTTTTTTATCGTCAGACTCGCGCCCACGGGCACCAACACCACGTGCGGATCGTAGCGACAGTCCTTTTGGTCGATGATCCCCCCTTCCCTCCGCTGTCGTTTCCCGCGCCCAATCCCTTCAATTGAGACCACCACGTTCCGCACGCCCTGGTCAGCGCCGACCAGGAGTTTTTCCTCCGTTTTCTCGGTCTTTCCACAGGTCGCCTCATCCTTGGTGATCTCGACCTTTCCTGGTGTCGGCGCCACCCCAGACACGCGCACTTGTCCCGCGATGGTGCCACCGTTCGTCACGCTGATTTCTTCATAGCCAAAGCTCGGATTCACCACCATCGACAACATCAACATCTGCAACATCGGGATGAACAAAAATCCGCCTCTCCCTCGCATCGTCCTTTCCTCCCGCGCCACGACCGCGCGCTACCATGACCGTGGCAGCTCAAAAGCATTCTTGATATGGGTCAGCCGCGCCTGTTCGTTTTCCCAGCGAATCCCCACGACATCGAAGCGCGCTTCTCGCTCCAGCAAGCCGTTACGCGCCAGATAGTGCCAGGCCGCCTTGGCGATCTGCCGTTGCTTCCGCACGTTCACCGAGGCCAGCGGATCACCAAACGCCGCCCCAGTATGCGTGCGCACTTCAACAAACACCAACGTCTGTCGATCTTGCGCGATAATATCGACTTCGCCAAAGGAGACGCGATAGTTGCGCACGAGAATCACATACCCCTGCGCGCGCAGGAACTCCTCGGCGACCTGTTCTCCTCGGCGACCTCGCAATTGACGATGATCCGCGCCCGGCATGAGGGTTACCCTAGCCGATGCCGCGCCTCGCACGCAAGTCGCGCGGGCCGGCCCCGACTTCCGTTGAATCCTGCTCCGGGCTGTGTCACACTGTGACCCGCCACGATTTCCCCCGCACGAACGGACATTTTTCTTATGGAACTCGCACGTCTGACGATTCACGAAGCCGCCACTCTCTTGCGACAACGCCACATCAGCGCGGTGGAATTAACCCAGGCCCTATTGCAACGTATCCGCGCCACCGACCCCGAGATTCAATCCTATCTCACCGTCTGTGAAGATGATGCGCTCGCGCAAGCCCACCAAGCCGATCAACAGCTCGCCAGTCAATCCGCGGCCTCTCCACTATGCGGCATCCCGCTGGCGATCAAGGATGTCATCCTCACCCACGGCGTCCGCTCCACCGCCGGGTCGCGCATCCTGTCACAGTTCATCCCGCCTTATGATGCCACCGTGGTCCAGCGCCTCAAGTCAGCGGGCGCCGTGATTCTCGGCAAAGTGAATTGCGATGAGTTCGCCATGGGCTCCTCGAATGAAAACTCCGCGTTCTTCCCCAGTCGCAACCCGTGGGACCGATCACGTGTCCCTGGTGGCTCCTCAGGGGGATCAGCCACATCGGTCGCCGCCGATCAAGCCCTGGCCTCGCTGGGAACCGATACCGGCGGCTCCATTCGGCTTCCCGCGTCCTTTTGTGGGGTGGTCGGCCTCAAACCCACATACGGACGTGTCAGTCGCTACGGCGTTGTCGCCTATGCCTCCTCTCTCGATCAGGTCGGCCCCGTCACCAAGGATACTCGCGATAGCGCCCTCCTCCTGCAAACCCTGGCCGCGCATGACCCGCGCGATTCGACCTCAGCTCCCCTGCCGGTTCCTGACTATCTCGCCGCGCTGACACAAGATGTGCGCGGCCTCAAAATTGGCATTCCCAAGGAGTATTTCATGGAAGGGATGCAACCAGAGGTTGAAACCGCGGTCCGTAACGCGGTCACCCAATTGGAAAAACTCGGGGCACAGCCGGTGAGTATTTCCTTGCCCCATACCGAGTACGCCATCGCCGCGTACTACGTGATCGCCACCGCCGAAGCCAGCTCGAATCTCTCGCGCTACGACGGCGTCAAATATGGCGTGCGCGCCCCGGATGCCACCAACCTGGCCACCATGTATACCCACACCCGCGCCCACGGCTTCGGGACCGAGGTCAAACGACGCATTCTGCTAGGCGCCTACGTGCTCTCCGCTGGCTACTACGATGCCTATTACCTCAAAGCCCAACAGGTACGGACGCTCCTGCGGCAAGATTTTCTCACCGCCTTTGGACACTGTGATGCCATCGTCACCCCGGTGGCACCAACGACGGCCTTTCGCCTCGGAGAAAAAACAGCGGACCCGCTCACCATGTATTTGTCCGACATCTTCACCATCGCCGTCAATTTAGCCGGACTGCCCGCGTTGTCCGTCCCCTGTGGATTCGATAACGCCAATATGCCCATCGGTCTCCAACTCATCGGCAAACCGTTCGCGGAAGAACGGCTCTTGCAAATCGCCCATGCCTATGAACAATCCACCGCTTGGCATCAACAACGCCCGCCGCTGTAACTCATCGAATGAGGAACCCGCGAACTGAAGGAACTCCCCATGCCTTATGAAACGATCATTGGCCTTGAAGTGCACGCGCAAATGCTCACCGCCTCGAAGATTTTTTGTGGCTGTTCCACCACCTTTGGCGCGCCACCCAATCATCATACCTGCCCAGTCTGCATGGGGCTGCCCGGCGTGCTGCCGGTCCTCAACCGTCGGGTTGTCGAATTCGCCATCCGCACCGCCCTCGCCACACACTGTCAGATCGCGCCGGTCAGCCGTTGGGCACGCAAGAACTATTTCTATCCCGATCTGCCCAAGGGCTATCAGATTAGTATGTATGAGCTGCCCATCGCCGAACATGGACATATCGACATTCACGTCGAGGGCGCGCCACCAAAACGCGTGGGTCTCACGCGCATTCACATGGAAGAGGACGCGGGCAAGAACATCCATGACGCCCACAGCGACGCTAGCCTGGTGGACCTGAACCGCACCGGGGTCCCCCTCCTGGAAATCGTCAGTGAGCCGGATATGCGTTCGCCTGAAGAGGCCGGGGCCTATCTGCGTAACCTTCATGCGCTGTTGCAATACATCGAAGTGTGTGATGGCAACATGGAGGAAGGCAGTTTTCGTTGTGACGCCAATATCTCCCTCCGCCCACAAGGACGCGAGCAGTTCGGCACCAAAGTCGAGATTAAGAACCTCAACTCCTTCCGGGCCGTGGAAAAAGCGATTCTGCACGAGATTGGCCGCCAGCAACGGGAACTCGACGCGGGCCGCGCCATCCTGCAAGAAACGCGACTCTGGGACGCGGACCGGGAAGTCACACGGTCCATGCGCGCCAAGGAGTTCGCGCACGACTATCGCTATTTCCCCGATCCAGACCTCTTACCGTTGGTCGTCGAATCGCCGTGGATTGAGGAAATTCGTCGCACTCTGCCTGAGCTGCCCGCCGTCCGTCGCGACCGACTGATGAGTGACTATCAACTGCCGGCCTACGACGCCGATCTGCTCACCACGCATAAAGAGATCGCCGACTATTTCGAGTCAGCCGTGCGGGCCTATCCCACCGCGCCCAAAGCCATCAGCAATTGGGTGATCGAAAGCGTGCTACGCGTCATTCGCGAAGAAAAACAGGATGCGGGGCCACGTATTACCGCCTGGCCATGTCCACCGGAGCATATCGCGGACCTGGTGCGGCTCGTGCACGAAGGCACCATCAGTGGCTCCATCGCCAAGACGGTCTTTGAGGAAATGCGGAAAACCGGGGAAACCCCGGCTGTCATCGTCACCGAACAAGGGCTAACTCAAGTAAGCGATACGGATGCTCTCTCCGCCCACATCGCCCAGGTCCTCGCCGCCAATCCCGAGAAGGTAACGGCCTATCGCAACGGTAAAGAGGGGCTCTTGGGATTCTTCGTTGGCCAAGTGATGAAAGCCACGCAAGGGAAATCGAACCCGAAGTTGTTGAATCAGTTGGTGAAAGAGCGGCTACAAACGGAGTAGCCAGTAGCCGGTGGCCAGTAGTTAGCTGTCATTGACGGTGCCGCCAATATCCAGGCTTCCGACTGGTATGAGCGATCGCAACCACATGAATGTCATTACTACGCTGTAGCTCTTTCTCAATGCGACGACGCACGTCCTGCCAATCGGAGAGGGTTGTCTCTCCTGCGTCCAATGCGGCGCATCGACGCTCAATCTCTGCGGCCCAAGCGTCCTCGGCATCTGGATCTACCTCACGGTCAAGGCTTTGCAGCAAGCGTACAGCGAGTTCCGCGCGTTGGTCATCGGAGAGTGCAAGCACGTCTTTAAGAACATGTTCCGTTGTGAGTGACATGAGATGCCTATACCAGGAATAGGACACGAAAAAAACACGTACACCCTACTTTCATCCAAGATAACAACGCCCTACCTCATACAGGCTACTGACTACTGACGACTTTCCCCAAGGAGGACACCCCATGGATTTCAATTTCACACCCGAACAAGAACAATTCCGCGCCGACCTCCGCGCCTGGCTCGCCGCCAATGTCCCCCCGCACACCGGTCTGCGCCACCTGCAACCACAAGCCGCGCCTGAGGACTTAGCCTTTCTCAAACAATGGCAACGCCACGTCCATGATGGCGGCTGGACCGGCATCTCTTGGCCCAAGGAGTATGGCGGGCGTGGCGCATCCATGGTGGAACGCATGATCTTCGATCAGGAAATGGCCGCCGCCAGCGCTCCCGCCCTGCTCAATGTCCTGGGCCTCGAAATCGTCGGCCCGACCATCATCGTCCACGGCACCGAAGAACAAAAACGCGCCTACTCGCCTCACATTTTGAGTGGTGACCATATCTGGAGCCAGGGCTACTCGGAACCCAATTCCGGCTCCGACCTCGCCTCGCTCCGCACCCGCGCCGTCGAGCAAGGTGATTATTTCGTGGTGACCGGACAAAAGGTCTGGACCAGCCTCGCCTTCTACGCCGATTGGTGCCTCCTGCTCGTGCGCACCAACCCCGACGCCCCCAAACACTTGGGACTCTCCTGCCTGCTCGTGGATATGAAAAGCCCCGGCGTGACCATCAAACCGTTACGCACGCTCACCGGCGACAGCGAATTCAATGAAGTGTTTTTCGAGGAGGTCAAAGTGCCCAAGCATCAGCTCTTGGGCGAACTCAACCAAGGCTGGCGCGTGATCGTCACCTCGCTCATGTTCGAGCGTCAGGGATTGAGCTTCTATTTCACCTTCGCGCAAAAACGACATTACGAAGACATGGTGGCAACAGCACGAAAGACCAAGCGCTATGGAGAAGTCGTGTCCCAAGACCCCCTGATGCGGCAGAAACTGGCGCAAGCCTATATCGACACGGAGCTACTCAAACTCAACAACTACCGCGCCCTCACCCGCCTCTTACGCGGCAATCCTCCGGGGCCGGAAGGGTCGGTCCCAAAACTGCAATGGGCAGAAGCTAACCAACGGTTACAGGAGTTGGCGGTAGACATGCAAAGCGCCCGCGCGCAACTGTATCAGGGCGAATCAAGCCTGGCCGATGATGCCTACTGGCAATATGGCTTTCTACGCGCGAAAGCCAATTCGATCGAGGGCGGGACCTCGGAGATTCAACGCAACATCATCGCCGAACGGGTGCTCGGTTTGCCCAGAGGGCGATAAAGGGGAAGCGGTCAGCTATCAGTTTTCAGTCGTCAGCCAGAGAAGGTCCGTTGAGTCTCCTCAGTCCCTGTTCGATAATAGTCGCGAGGTTGCTTCCAGGTTCCCTCTCCCAGCCGGGCAATAGCATTATAGCGGTTCTCAATTGAATACGATCTCTCCTGGGAGAGTAGGCGTCTCGCCTGCCAACAACTGTCGAGAAAAGCAGCAAAGAGGGCGGAGTTCCGAGAACGCATTCATACGCAAACCGCTATAAGTTAAGCCGAAAGGCGCTGCTCGCAGCAAACCGGGGGTTGAAACCCCCGGCTACCCTCTTATGCCGCTCTGCGGCGTCTCGGGCCTCGCGGAGCGCGGCCATGAAGGTAGCCGGGGAGTTCAGTCCCCGGCAAGGGGTGGCGTGGGGGTGATTTCTCCTGCGACAAAAACTGCCTTAACTCACCTTACGCAGGTGCTCTGTCACTCATAGCGTGAGGGATGGTATCCTCTTGGCGTTGTAGATTGAAGAGCAGTTCTCAATGCCAAGGAGGGTGCCATGAAGAGCAGACTTTGAAGCGATCAAAGATTCCCATTCTCCCCAACAAAATGTTCTCTATCTTCACCCCAACGGTAATCAGCGGGGCTGAACGTCCTCTTCTAGGTTTGTAACGAAAGACAACAGGCTTCAGTGGGCTCGTAAGCTTCGCTCAGAGGATGGACTGTAAATCCGCCTCCTATAGCGGTTTTCGCTTGGGCGAGCATACGTTCTTTGCCGACTTTACCCCGCTCCCTAGCCC
Source organism: Klebsiella pneumoniae (assembly GCA_945865755.1). GTDB lineage: Bacteria > Desulfobacterota > Binatia > Bin18 > Bin18 > JABFSC01. The sequence goes on along the minus strand of CAMBFS010000021.1, from coordinate 19,297 downwards.
TCTCCCACAAGGGCAATGGCATTAAGTTAAGGGGGAGACTGTCATTGCGAGGAGTCGGACGACGAAGCAATCTCCAACAAAACAAAGATTGCTTCGCTGCTCGCAATGACACGGTTGCTTAACTTAATGCCATTGCCCACAAGGGGAGAGGGGATCTGAAAATGCTCTCTTCATACAAGCGTAAACCGCTATAGACGGCTACTCTTTGCTGTGAAGGGCAGCCTCACGTACAACGAGACCCAACCCCACTAAGAGAATCAACAGTGCAACCACAGGAACCCATTCCATTACAACTCCTCCAATTGTTTGATGCGAGCATACGCCATGTGATTTACCCAGACAACCGCAACCGTGACAAGCGCGACGGCGGCCAATGCCACCAAGACCTGGAAACGGTTGGGACTGCTAAAGTTCTGCGCCAGCCACGCCATTAGCGAGATGTCTATGGCGACAAGAATGCCGAAAACCACCTTCAGCCACCCAATCTCTTCTTTAATGCGATCAGTTTTCGACATCTCACTACCAGGTTTTCCTGTATAAGGGATCACACACGCTCCACGACGGACCTTCCGCCGATACAGAGTTAGCCAACGACTACCGACCGAGGACCGGTGAAGATGACCGTTGACGGCCGACCATAACGTCTTCTCCATGTACCGCTAACACTAAGGCGGGCCTAAGTTTTGCCGAGGTTAGGTCACTAAAAGGAAAGCGCAGCAGCCATATCTCTCCACGCTTAGCTCTCGGCATCGTAGATATCCTCTCCCGGTTCGCTCCACTCTCTAAATCCTGTCTCTGAGAGTCGCATCATAGCAATCGTTTCTGCTCGTTCGTCGAGAGCGTCAACCAGAGTGAAGAAATCATAAGGGGGTAACTGGAAAACCAAAGCTTTGATTTCTTCCACGTTCAAATCCAAAGTTAGTTGAGGCAGATCTTTCATCTCCTAAGACCTTCTATATGCCATAGAGTGAGCATAGCGAGCGGGCTATCCGCTATATGCTCATAGCTGATAGCTGAAAGCTGAACGCTTCCCCCCAGCTCCCTACCTCCACTCTTCCGGCTTCTCACGTCGCCAATCCGCCAGCGCTTGCTCCAACGTGTATTGATACGGATACCCGTGGTCCCGCAAAAACTTTGGCATGATGTTGTTCGAGCGGACGAGCTTGCGAACCCGCACGGGACTGATTGGTTGATGAATTCCTAAGAGACGGCAGAGTGCTGCTATTGGATAGGAAGCGCCGAGCAACAGTGGATAGGGAATACTAGGCACGAAACGCTCTACACCAGCAACTCGACAAATCGTGTTCACATATTCCTCGACCGTCGGCGCGGGATCCATCGTGAAGTTGAACAACATCGTCTCTTTCCCTTTCTCGACTTGCCATTGCATGACCCAGGTGAGCGCCTGACAAAGCTCTTTCACGTAGCCCCCAGCCTTGCGCGTCTGTCGGTTGCCCATATAGGGAAAATAACGACCCAAGACGGCTTTCACCATCCGTGAGACATTGCCACCCTCCCCTGGACCAAACACCACTCCCGGTCGAACAATCGTCAACCGACGCCCCTGTCCGGCCCGTTGCCAGCCAAGATGGATTTTCTCCGCGGCGAGTTTTGATGCGCCATAGGGGGAAATTGGCACTGGCAGCGACTTTTCATCCCGCTCTTCTTCCGTTGGCCCATACGGAGCAATGCTGCTCGTAAAAATGATCCACGGACATTCCACCTGTTCCGCCCACTCGCACACGTGCTCGGCCCCGGGAAGATTCGTGGCAAAATACTCGTAGGCCTCATGCCCAGGTTCGCGGTGGACAGCCGCTAAGTTGACAACGAGATCAGCGTGATTTGGTAACTCCGCGTGGTGAATGGGCTGTCGGACGTCAATCTGGATTGTCCGCACTTGTCCATGTGAAGCTGCCTCTTGAAGCGGGATCGGCCATGCCTCTCGCGGAGAAAGACGCACATCAGCCAGGACCACCCGTTCGGTCAGTTTGTTCGCGAGCAAATGAGCGGCGAAATGAGTTCCGATAAACCCCGTTCCGCCGAAAATCACACAGGTCTCAAAGAGGAGCTTCACGCCACCATTCCATGCTTGATGGAGTCGAGGATCTCACGCAGGCGTTGTTCTTCGTCGGTATGAAGTAAAGCCCGCGGGGGACGTCCTTCAAAGCGATCATTGGGAGTATCCAACCACTCCTGGGCATTCGCAACGAATTCCTCGACTTCACGCTCCATATCGTGAGGCTGGGTGGTTGCAATGTGGGATACCGCCGGTTGTGCAGCACTCATAAGGTGAAGACTCCTTTGAACAACGTTTATCCTCACTCACTCTAAGGAGAGCCTCAGTTAAGCGCAACCGACCTCCCTACCCAGCACGACATAGTAGAGCGAATGAGCCATACGCCAGAGAGCGAGTGAAACGAACGGGCTATCTGCTCTACGCTCATAGCTGACTACTGAGAACCGAGAGCACGCACTCTCACCGGTCGAACCGCACTTTGGCATAGACCTCAGACAGGAGCAGATCACAACTTATCGCAGGGAGGTGAATGCCATCTTGGATGTCGGATGTTTCCGCCAAGAGCCAGGTGTTGTCCTGTTGACGTGTGTAATACATCACATGGCACCGTTCCTGAGCAACAAGGAGATAGGCTTGCAAGGACGGCAGGGCGCGATAATGTTCAAATTTCTCTCCCCGGTCATAATCTGCCGTGGAGGGCGACAGCACCTCGACGAGCACCATGGGATTCAGGAGCGTATCGACATCGGCCTCCTCGAAGAGCGGTTCGTCACACACAACGACAACATCGGGATAGGTATACAGTCCGGTGCGACTGATCTTGACACGCATGTCACTGCTATACACTTCACACGGGCGTCGTTGCAGTTGCGTCCGCAGCTCTGCGCCAATATTTAAGGCGATGAGGTTATGTCGCCGACTTGCCCCAGCCATGGCAAACATTTCACCGTCGAAATATTCGCTCTTAGCGGGTGCTTGCCGTTCTATGACAAGATATTCCTCTACAGTCAGACGGGCCTTGGCTTGTGATGGCATACCGTGTCTCCGGGTTGTAGAACTTGGTTGTCCAAGTCTAACACACGCGGTCGATGAGACATAACCAGGTTTGTCGCTCTCCCCGCATTTGTGCCTTTTACGGAGTAACAGGCGTGTTCATGTCCGTCTGGATTTCCGCCGGGCTCAAGGCGCGGTTGTACATCCGCACTTCGTCAATACGGCCTTGGAAAAATTCTCCCCACACACCATTTCCCCCGATCCGTAACGGACTGGCTGACGTTGTCATCGCCCCGGTCTGCGCGCGACTCGAGACCTGAACACCGTTCACATACAACCGCTGGGTCGCACCGTCGTAGGTGGCTGCCAGGTGAACCGAGGCGTCGGCCACCGTGGTTCCACTGCCTGCGTTAAAGCTATAGGACGCGACTAACCCAGTAGTAGAGACGCTGGCAATAGTGAAGGTTTGAGCGTTCGAGGTCCCACCACCCGGAGCGGGAGTGAACACTGTCACCTGCGCCGTCCCCGCCGTAGTAATATCACTGGCCGCAATCGTCGCCCGCACTTGCGTCGCCGACACGCGGAGGACGTATTGATTCAGAATGTGACGATAGCCCGGGACTCGGTCGGGTCGTTGGTCGTGCACATACCCGCATCCCCGAATGCGCCGAGGTTCTTACTGGGAAAGAATGAGAAACAGCCAATATCGCCCATGCTCCCGGCACGCCGACCACCAAGATATTCCGCCCCGATAGCTTGAGCAGCGTCCTCAACAATTTTCAATCCATGACGACGCGCCAAGTCGAGTAAGGGGTCCATGTCAGCCGTCTGCCCAAAGAGATGCACCGGCATGACAACTTTCACTGTGCCCCCGGTTTGCCGGTTGACTAAGCGTCCAGAGCGTAACTCACAGTGCTGCGCTATCAAGTCGGCAACAGCCCGCGGCGAGAGATTGTACGTCACCGGATCAATATCACAGAACAACGGGCGAGCACCGATACGAGCCACCACCCCACCGGTCGCAAAGAACGTAAACGGCGTCGTAATCACCTCATCCCCAGGACCGACATCCACGGCCATCAGCGCGACGAGCAGCGCGTCGGTTCCCGATGAGACGCCGATGCCATAGCGGCACTGCGAGTAGAGCGCAATCTGTTCCTCAAGTTCTTGAACACGCGGCCCAAGAATGAAGTGTTGGCTGGCGCACACCTCTCGCAAGGCTTCCATGATCGCAGGCTCAAGCTCGTGGTATTGCGCCTTGAGATCAAGCAGCGGTACTTCGACACGGTCAGGTTGTCTTTTTGCCACGGTTTTCATCTTGCTCTCGCCTTGGAGAAGCGTCACTCCAGGTACTCCTTAAAGTCTCCTAGCGGGGCGTCGAAGTCCGGGGCCATCCAGTATTTGGTGTCCTTGGCTGAACCGGGCTGACATGGCCAACTGGTGCGGGGCGGACGGATGACGATCGCAATCGGCTCACCCTGCGAGGTCAACACCAGTTCTTCACCGGGAACCATCCCAGCAACTAGTTCTCGCAGGTGATCTTTTGCAGTGTCGAACGGTAACGTGCGTGGCATTTTAGGTTCCCCTTTTCTCTGTTTTTCGGGGTTTTCGTGGGTACTCTTCCCCATACACCGCTTTCACCTCCGCCAATAAATCACCAAACTTCTTATAATTCACCTTCACGCCCTCGTCGAGGTGTTCACCTCACCACGCCCCTACAAGCCAATGGCATTAAGTTAAGCAACCGTGTCATTGCGAGCAGCGAAGCAATCTTTGTTTTGTTGGAGATTGCTTCGTCGTCCAACTCCTCGCAATGACAGTCTCCCCCTTAACTTCATGCCATCGCCCTACAGGCCTCCGCGTAAGGTGAGCAGGTAAGTTCGGTAACGGTCAGTCCTTCTTTGTGATAACGTCGCCCGCAATCCTGACATAAGGTTTAACTTGATCCCGTAGTAGCACGTCCACCCCTCTCAAACATGCTGGATTGCCGTGCATCATTGCATAGTCGGGGACATCATGCGTCACAACCAACCCCCACTCCTATGAACGAGTAACATCCGAGAGTCACCCCACATACGATCGTTGGGTAGCGAAATGAGTCCCGATAAAGCCGGTTCCACCAAAAATCACGTAGGTCTCAAACAGGTTTCTTCTCATAGTCGTTTCTCACACCTTCCGGAGAGCAAATACCAACAGAGCACGCAAAACGGAATTTTGCGCTTCGGATATCGTTGCGTCGAAGGAACGGTTCTACTTGCTTGATCCCACGGGGGAAAACCATCCTCAACACAGACGTGCTACCAATACATGAGGTATCCCAAATTTCCCATTGAGGTATCCCAAATTTCCCATTAAAGTTTTTCTCTCATTCGGCGATTACATACGACAAGAGAGCATTGCGGTAAGGGGGCAAGCGCACATTTCGTTAAAATACCGAGGAATGCTAGATACAGGCATCGCTGCCTGAAAAAGGCAAACCATCCGAAAGGATGGGACGCAAAACTACTGGCCTACACTCTGAATTGGAAACAGTTCAGGACAAGGTCGCAGAGTTGCCAGGCGCACGCAGAATCTCCTCAGAGGTCTGTGCTCGCGCAGATTTATGAAGGAGGTTTAGAAATGCGGTTTTTCTTGATAGGGTACCGATGGATAGGTTGTTTTCTCATTGCAGTCGGTCTGATTCTGGGGCAATCCACAATAGCCACTGCGGCCTCACGACTCACCATCACCTGGAGTGACAAATCTACCAACGAAGCCGGATTTAGAATTGAGCGGAAAACTGGCACCACTGGGACGTACGCACAAATTGCCCAAGTGGGCACTAACATCACATCGTTCATTGATATGACAGTCACCGCAGGAACGACTTACTGCTACTGGGTGCGCGCCTTTAACACGGCCGGGAACTCCGCTTACTCCAATGAAGCGTGCGCCACTGCAGCGACGGTTTCCTTCACGCTAACCGTCGCAAAAAACGGCAATGGTACAGTGAGTAGCTCTCCCGCCGGGATTAGCTGCGGCAGTGACTGCTCCCAAACGTACACGAGTGTGACCTCAGTCACCCTCACGGCCACCCCGGCCTCAGGCTACGCGTTCAGCGGTTGGAGCGGTGGCGGCTGCAGCGGAACGGGCACCTGCACTTTACTTATAAATACCAATACAAGTGTCACCGCCACCTTTAGCGCAACGGCCCCAACTACTTATACCTTGACCGTTGCCAAAGTGGGCAGTGGCACGGTGAGGAGTTCTCCGGCGGGGATATCGTGTGGCACGGATTGTTCTGAGCCCTATGCGAGCGGCACCGCGGTTTCGCTTACGGCCACCCCAGCCTTGGGCTATGTGTTTAGCGGCTGGAGTGGCGCGTGTACGGGAACCGGCGCGTGTTCCGTGACACTCAGCGCCAATAGAAGCGTCACCGCCACCTTTAGGGCGCCAGTCAATGGCCTCGTAGCCGCCTATAGTTTTGCGGCGGGCAGTGGGGCCACGGTTAAAGACTCATCGGGCTTGAACAACACGGGCACCCTCTCCGGGGCCACCTGGACGCTGGCAGGACGATTTGGTGCGGCCCTATCGTTTGATGGGGTCAACGACTTGGTCACCATCAATGACGCCGGTGCTCTGGACCTGACCACGAGCATGACGTTAGAAGCGTGGGTTCTTCCCACTACATCCAGCGGGTGGCGCACGGTCATTATGAAGGAACAGCCGAGCCAGCTCACCTATGCCCTCTACACCGCAACTGGGAGCTCCACTAACTTCCCGGCTGGCGAGATCAGAACTGGTGCGGTTGTTTATGATACCGAGGCCCCAACGGCCCTGGCAGTCAACACCTGGAGTCATTTGGCCACAACCTACGATGGCGCGACGTTGCGCCTGTACGTCAACGGCGTACAGGTGGCAAGTCGAGCACGGGCAGGGGCAATCGAGACTTCCGCGGGTGCCCTACGCATTGGGGGTAATAGCGTCTGGGGCGAATATTTCCAAGGACGGATCGATGAGGTTCGTGTCTATAACCGCGCCCTCACCGCCGCCCAGATCACGACCGATATGAATACCGCAGTGACACCATAAGGAAAAATCAGGAAGCATAAAAATTTTCCCTCTTGGTTAAAGGTTTTCTGCTTCCTCACGATTTCATAAAACAGAGGGGCGATCAGCCATAACCGTGGGGGTTATAGAAAACTGATAAGCCCGTTTCTTGAAATCTAGAAAGACTTTCTCCGTGAAGGTTTTTCTCCGCAATACACAATGGGGGGAACCAATGTAATAATGTAATGAAGTACAGATTTCGAGCCTGAAAAAGGCAAACCATCTGAAAGGGTGGGACGCAAAGCCACTGGCCTAACTCTCGTAGTAATACGGGTCATGGTCGCAGGGTTACCGGGCGCACACAGAATCTCCTCAAAGGTCTGTGATCGCGCCGATGTTGTTGATTATCACAGACTGGTTAAGGAGGTTCCATGAATCGCTATTGGGGAAAATTTTCCCTACGGTCCCTTTATTTCTCTGTTGCCCTTCTCGCTTTTCTCACTAGCGGACGTGAAGCGATAGCAGCACAACTCACCCTCTCTTGGGCAGACGCATCCTCAAATGAAGATGGCTTTAAGCTTGAACGGAAAACCGGGACGACGGGCACCTACGCCCAGATCGCGACAGCCGCAGTGAATACAACAACGTACTCTGACTCCACGCTCTCGAACAGCACGACGTACTGCTACCACGTCCGTGCCTATAACACTGCTGGCGACTCTGCTTACAGCAACGAAGCATGTGGAACAACAGCGACACCAGATACCCAGTTCCCCACCACTTCCCTCTCCGCACCTACCGGTGGAGCCACAGTCTCTGGAACCGCAATCACCGTTTCCGCTAACGCCTCTGACAACGTGAGCGTTGCTGGCGTGCAATTCCGACTCGACGGGACGAACCTCGGCAGCGAAGACACGACAGCCCCCTACTCTCTCTCGTGGAATACCACCACCGTCGCCAATGGTGTCCATTCGCTCACCGCCATCGCTCGCGATGCGGCGGGTAATGCGACGACCAGCGCAACCGTGACGGTGACCGTCAGCAACTCCGCTCCAGATACCCAGTTCCCCATCACCTCCCTCTCTGCACCTACCGGTGGGACGACGGTCTCCGGAACCGTGGTCGCCGTTTCCGCTGACGCCTCTGACAACGTAGGCGTTGCTGGCGTGCAATTCCGACTCAACGGGGCGAACCTCGGCAGCGAAGACACGACGACCCCCTACTCTGTCTCGTGGAATACCACCACCGTCGCTAATGGTTCACACGCACTCACTGCTATCGCTCGCGATGCGGCTGGCAATGCGACGACCAGTGCAACAGTAACGGTGACCGTCAGCAACTCAGCTCCGCCACCAAACCTGACCGGTCTCATTGCCGCCTACGGTTTTAACGAAAATAGCGGAACCTCGACAACCGACGCCTCCGGGCAGGGCAACACAGGGACAATCTCCGGATCAACCTGGACGTCGACAGGGAAGTTTGGTGCGGCCCTCACTTTTGATGGGGTAAACGATATCGTCACCGTCAACGATGCCGCTGCATTGGATTTGACGACCACGATAACGCTAGAAGCCTGGGTTTTTCCTGCCACGACCAGCGGGTGGCGCTCGGTCATTATGAAGGAGCAACCGAGTCAGCTTGCCTACTCCCTTTACGCCGTAACCGGAAGCTCCACTAATTTTCCCGCTGGCGAGATCAGAGCCGGTGCTGTCGTGTATGATGCCGAAGCTCCAACCGCCTTGGCGGTCAACACCTGGAGTCATTTAGCCACAACCTACGATGGCACAACACTGCGCCTGTACGTCAACGGTGCACAGGTCGCGAGTCGAGCACAAGTAGGGACAATCGAAACTTCCACCGGGGCTCTACGGATCGGTGGTAACAGCGTATGGGGAGAATACTTTCAAGGACAGATCGACGAAGTGCGTCTCTACAATCGGGCATTGGCTGCCTCTGAACTTCAGACAGATATGACCACCCCGATTGGCACCACACCGCCCCCCCCAGTAACGTATCCCCTCACTGTCACCAAGGCCGGCACGGGTACCGGCACGGTCAGCAGTAACCCGGTAGGCGTCAACTGCGGCAGTGATTGCACCGAAGCGTATGCCGATAACACCGCAGTGACTCTCACCGCCACAGCGGCTGCTGGTTCCACCTTTACCGGGTGGAGCGGAAGCTGCACCGGCACGAGCACCTGCTCGGTCACCATGTCCGCCGCGCAATCCGTCACCGCAACCTTCACCACCCAGACGTACTCCCTCACGGTCACGAAGGCAGGCACGGGTGCGGGTACGGTCAGCAGTAACCCGGTAGGCGTCAACTGCGGCAGTGATTGCACGGAAGCATACGCCGCTAACACCGCCGTGACCCTCACCGCCACACCCGCTGTCGGTTCCATCTTTACTGGCTGGAGCGGAAGCTGCACCGGCACGAGCACCTGCTCTCTCACTATGTCAGCCGCACAATCGGTTACCGCTACCTTCACTCCCCAGACGTATCTCCTCACGGTCACCAAGGCCGGTACGGGGATCGGCACCGTCAGCAGTACTCCCGCTGGCATCACCTGCGGCAGTGATTGCACCGAAGCGTATACCGCGAACACCGCCGTCACCCTTACTGCCACACCCGCTGTCGGTTCCATCTTTACTGGCTGGAGCGGAAGCTGCACCGGCACGAGCACCTGCGCGGTTACCATGTCCGCCGCGCAATCCGTCACTGCGACCTTCACCCTGCCAACAACGACCTACTCGTTAACCGTCGTTAAGTCTGGCGCCGGCAGTGGCACGGTCACAAGCAGTCCGGCCGGCATTAGCTGCGGCAGTGATTGCACCGAAGCCTACGCCGCCAACACCGCCGTCACTCTCACCGCCACCCCAGCCGCTGGTTCCACCTTTACGGGTTGGAGCGGCGACTGCACCGGCACCGGCTCCTGCTCGGTCACCATGACGGCCGCACGATCCGTCACCGCCACCTTCAACCTACAGACCGGAATACGTATCGGCGTGTATCGCCCAAGTACCGGCCAGTGGTATTTCGACCTGAATGGCAATGGGCTATGGGATGACAGCGCCCAAGGCGGGCTCGTCACCTTTGGAACCCCAGGTACCCACCCCGTGGTCGGCGATTGGACGGGAAGAGGCGTCACCCAGATCGGCATGTTCGATAAAGCCGCGCGTACCTGGGAGCTTGACCGCAACGAGAACGATCTGTGGGAAGGCTGCACCATTGACCTCTGTGTGGGCGGGACAAGCTGGCGCTGGTCGGATATTGTCCCATCTTCCACCAACTCCACTAGGTCACCAACCTTCGACACCACGGCGGGAAGACCACACAACATGGCTTCCATCATGGACAACGATAATCCTTCCGAATCCGAGGTCAGGACGAAAATTTTCGCTTGCTTGAGCCACATTTCAACGCAGCTCTGGTGCCCGACAAAATTCACATTGCAATCGACTCGCAGTTCTCGTGCAAGCTGCTCAAGGTTGCCACGAAGCGGTCCATCGCCAACCACTGTTGCCATAACGTTTGGCAGCCTTTCTTGTACGCATTTGACAACTCGCAAGAAGAGATCGATACGTTTGATTGGAGCAAGCCGACCAACCAAGATCAAATCTGTGGTGGGCACTATTTGCGACGTCTGGAACCTCTGAGTGTCGATACCACCTGAAACAACCTGGAAGTTCGTTTCCACACCGTGTTGGCGAAAAAAACTGATGGCGCGACTCCCCATCGTAATCACGAGGTCGAAAGCAGCCACTGCACGCAGAAGCTGCCGCTCAATGACGGGGTCGGGCAGCTCCAGTTTTCCAAAGAGTCGATTCTCACAGAGCACTCCGCCACCGATAACCTCCGCTGGCCCGCCGACACAGAAATATAGAGAGCGGGAGCCACTCAACCTTCCTAACAACGCGGCGATCAAGCCATTCATCTGGAGGTGAAACCCGCCGACGATATGCGGGCGGGTGCGTAACCCCGTCCAAATGAAAGTGGCAAGGCGAGCAGAAGTTTCCCCTACGACGCGGGTCAAGCACGGTGGTGGGTAGATCACCTCAACCTTCTCCATTGGAGGCACTTTCCACGTGGACACGATGCGGAGACGGGAACAACGCAGCGACATCGCCAAGGGACCCAAGTGCGACATCACCCAATTGTCCGAGTAAAAGCTTCCGGTCAGTAAGATGTCATAGTGCTCGCCCTCCGCCGATCGTTTTGGGGGTCCTACCACTTTCGCGATTCGCATCAATAGTGCGTAGATCACCATCAACAGCCGTAAACCGTACTGAACTCCCCAGCGACGCACCCATTGCCTGAGCAATCCCAAAGTCGAAGGACCTCCCTCAGGGATGCCGGCTTTCCCTTCCCTTGGAGAAGCAGGTGGAGGAATGATTTCGGTGGCGACAGGATTTAATTTCATAGCTGTTCGCATAGGATGGGGGGTCCTTCAGGTCGGACGTCCGCAGCGGTGATTACCCTTATATGGTTGGCCGGATCGCGCCAATCTTAATTTCGCCCCTATCACTCACCAGAGGGAGGAACCGTAGGCACCGCTCATGCTCTTTTCGCTTTTTGTCGGAGGGTTGCACCAACCCAGCCAAGTCGCGCGGCCAGCAGACCACCGATCTGTTCACGGGTACGAGTGGGAATCGCGTAGCGCCAATACAGAGAGCCCAGGACCAGCGCCCCGACCACACTGCCCACTCCGACCGTCGCCAAAGGGCTCTCACGCAAGAGGGCCCGGCACACGAGCAAACTCCCCGAGAATGGGATCATACAGGCCAGAGGAACGGTAAAAGTCTCACGGAAATACGTCATTAGCGGAATGCCGACCCGACGACACACGTACAGTTGGACGAAGAGCCCGTTGCCGATCATCAAGGGAATGGCCACGGAAAGCGCCGCGCCTTCGAGCCCCCACTCCAAGAATCCGACGGTCACGATCCCCATGAGAATGCCGCCCACTGCCGCCCCAAGCATGGCCACGGCGATTTGTCCGTGGAGATTCATGCCCGCCAAAATGAGGCTGGCGGGTTGTTGAGACACCGGCAAAATGTAGCCGAGGGCAAGAATCGTCATCACATTCCCGGCTACGTAGCGCGGCCCCATCCACAAGTGCAGGAGAGCATCACCAAAAATCGTCAACCCGATACTCATCGGCAGCACCAGAAACGCCCCGCCGCGAGAGCTTTGCAGAAAGAGGTGACGGAGGTCTTCTTCACGACCAGCTCCGTGTAACGAGCTCGCCGTCGGCGTCAGCACGAACGCGAATTTATTCACGAGAGTTTCGACATGGCGAATCAACGCGCTGGGCCGTGCGTAAACGGCAAGAGCCACCGGCCCTAAATAGCTGGCCACGATAATGCTGTTGGATTGGATGAGCAACAACCTGGAGATGCCATCCAACACTTTCTTGATGCCAAAGACGAGCATCTCACGGGATTGTCCCCACTCCGCATAGGCCCAACCAACCCGCAATTCGGGACATACGCGATACGCGACAAGGGCACGGATCACTTCCGTAGCGACCGTGACCCCTAGTTGCACCATGCCTAAACCCCGCAACCCTCCCCCAAGCATGAGCACGATGAACATCCCCACCACGGCGATGACATGAGAACCGGAGTTGATCGCATTATGAAGGTCCCAGCGATGACACCCCGTCACCACCCCGCCAAAAGTGTCAAACGCCATGTGTACGGCAAGACTCCCACCGAGCAGCACCACAACCCAGCGTGCGGCATCAATATCGGCACTAAATCGCTCGGCGAACAACAATGGCAACAGCCAGGCCGTCAACAAAGACAAGAGCAGCATGATCAGGCCGGCGACAAGCTGGACGCACAACACCGAAGACGCCGCCCGTCGGACTCCGGCACTGTCCGCCGCCGCTCGGTACATCGCAATGTAGCGGTTGACCGACGCCCCGACCCCCAAACCGGCTAGGTTGAAATAGTTCATCAGCGACCAGGAAAAATCCCAGATCCCCAGAGCACTCTGGCCAACATGCTGATCCATGAGCCGCGGCATCACGAAGCCGGTGACGATAAACACCAAGTGTCCAGCCCAACCAACCACGACATTCCACGCCAACCGGTCACGGCCAGACGCATCTTCGGTCCGCGCAGGAGCACCTTTTTCATTGTCACTCATTGTCACTCATAATGTTTGATGTCTTTCTCGTTGTCTTGCGTCATAGTGCCCTTCTTATCCTTCGCGTGTCGAGACCAAAAATCACAAGGCCGGCAATTCCAGTCGTCGCCACGGGAACGAAATACTCGGCCGTCCGGTGTGGTCAGGGCTGTTGTATTGTAACTCGGTCATGTGCTGGCCATTCACCCGCACTTGGGTACGCCGCGGGTCAGCAACATAAAAAGAGAGCCCGCTCAACTCGCTGAGCACCTGCCGTGAGGACACTGCGGATTGGCGTTCCATCGTAATATCAATCCCCGTCACAGCTCCGTCTTGCACGGTCGAAAACTTCACGGTGGACACGGTTCGACAATAGTCAAGCACTCGGCGGGTGCTCGCGACCAAGATTTTTCCGTCACCCACCAGCCCTGCTAACCGACGCAGGGCTTCACGGGTGCGCGGACCAAATGGCTCAGTATATTTTTTGATCTTCCCAAGATGCGTATAGAGCACACAGACCCCCTCACGCTTAATGAGACGCGTGAGCATTGACTCCGACAGTACATCCGCCAACCCTGCGGCGGTCTCGCCACAACTGACTCCTCCCCAGTGGGGATTGGATCGCAGAAATTCCCACACTGGCTGGCCATCACGGAGCTGGGTTGCCCGGAGGACCTGGTTGGGACCGTGCATGGCATACTTCGCATGCCCCCGCTGAGCAAGCACCCCTTTCACATACTCTCTAGCCACGGTTTTTATAGAGCTGATTACACGTCTGTGGGTATAGATACCCCGGAGGCTGCGGCTCACATTCTGCCCAATCACACTCGTGACCCGCCCCCGCCACACATACTGGACGCCAAAATCACAGGTGAGGTCAGCGTGGTAGACCGGAGACCCGGGGACGTCACCAACCCCTCGCATGATATCGCCATCGAAATTGGATGGCGCCACGGCGTGGTCAATCCACACCCCGAGTTGACATTGATACCGGGAGAGTTCCGCCAGGGCACGTTCCGCGTGTACCCTAGTCGTGGCGAGGTCACCGAAAGAATGGAGACAATCAATATGCCCGGAGTGGATGAGGGCGCGCACCATTGCCCGCCCACTATCATCGGTATTCCAATAGGAAAATTGTTGCGCTGGCATATCGAAGTAGATGCTATTGCCGATTTCTAGACCAACCCCCTGTCCCATCGCGGTCCGCTCGGTGGTATTCAAGAACCGCAGACTTTCCCAGTAAACCGAACGATCCGGGGTCTCATCCAAGTCGCTGCATATCGCTAGGATCGCCCGATAGGGGGATGGGATGCGTCGCAACGCGACCGACGACATGGGAATTGCCATCCACCTCTTCCCCTGACTAGTGATACCCTAAGTGACGATTAGTGGCACCGGCCACGGAATTGAAAATTTCCAGGTCGCGGGTGGTCAGGACGGACTTCCAACGGTCATCAAGGCGGATTTCCGAGGTCGAATCCATTCGCATGCCGTTACCAATGATATGATGTTCGGTGCAACGGAAGTCCAGAGTTGCCTTGCCTGGATCAGCACCAAGGAACGTAAAGAGTTCTTGGAGTACCACCTCTGGCTGAGCACAGAGGGTTTCGTAGCGGAGTTCTCGCCATTGAGACGGATCGAGGTGTTTGACAATGGCATCGGCTTCTTCCGTGCTCCGCCGCCATTCCCGTGCCCCACGCTCAAGGGAGAGATGCGCCGGCGCCCGGCCACTCCCCGTCCCGCCACTGCGGAACGAGGGGTCGCGGGCATCGGCGAAATTCGCGGGATCGACATACGCCAGGGTGACCGCACGTCCATCACGCATCAAGCGGATCACTTGCACCTCTAAGGCCGGATTGCGTAAGAGATACTTTAAGCGCAGGCCGACCTTCGAGGAATCGACGATGATACGTTTCCCGGTGCGCGCCCCCACGCATTCCGCCAATGCCGCGTTCCGCGCCTGGATTTGTGGGAGCCGAGAGCGCCACCGCGGCGAGAGCGCCAGGGCGATATCACGGATACGCTCAACCAGAGGATCACGATGTAAAGGCCGTAAAAGCCGTCGGACATACGGACTTGCCTCCCAAGTGAGGTCGGTCCCCGTATTCGCCATATCAAAGGGGAATCCGCGGCGCTGCATATCCTGACTGATACCAACCCAAAATGGGCATTCCTTAATCAGCGCTCGACATGAGCACCGATACCGATCAATCTCACCAAGATTGGGAGACTTGAGTTCTCCCACCGTACAGACTTCGGGGTGGCTCCCCAGCAAGAAGGCCAAAAGGGTAGAGCCGGAATGACTAGCGGCAAGAATATAAATGAGACGAGTTTTCTGTTTCATGAAGCAGGAAGGCCACGGTTATGGTTCATGCGCTGATTTCCTATGCCGCGCGACGCCAGAGCAGCTCGTCAAGGGGCTTCACTGCGGTTGATGCTTTTTCCTGTTTTTTCGCTGTCTTCACGGTTCTGGCCTGAGGCAAATGTTGATGAAAGCGGTTCACCACGGGCTGCGTCGCTTCACTGGGTTTGGCGGTAACTGCGGTCGCCCCTGCGGCAAGCACGCGAGAGCGCTCCACCGCCACGCGCAATAACAACCCGATCGTGCACCACATACCAACCGACCCCTCACGCGGGTAGAAAGTCTGGCTGGCGAACGACGAGGTTAAGAAGGAGAGCACGACAGCGCATGACACTCCGCCGATAGCAACGAATACTGGACTACGCGAATCCCGGAAAAGCGTGAACCCTTGTCTTAACACGAGAAGATAAAAAGGAATAATCACCAAGAAGCCGACGAGTCCGTTGTCGAGCAACAGTTCGAGATAGGCATTATGGGGGTGAGGGAAATTTTCTTGATATTGTTCCCACAGTGAGGCGGTGATTCCGGTTCTTTGCATCGCCAAGCGCCCAAATCCAAGGAGAGGAGCCTCGGTAATCTTCGGAATGACGAATTGCCACGCGAACGTCCGGCCCGCGGTCACCGTATACATATCGGGGCCTCCCTCACTCGCCCCTCCCGTATCCAGGCGGGAATTGGTATCTTGCGTCTCTTCCGAGAACCCTTGTAAAAGGCGCTCAACAACGCCAGGCAACGCGAACGCAATGACGAGTGCGACAACCGGAGCGAACAACAGGTATTTCCGCCACCGGACCAGACAGAGAATGAAGCCGACCACCGCCCAGGTAACGTAGCCCATCCGCCCCGCCGTTAACGCTTGGGCATAGACAACCATGCCGCTGGCGAGGAGGAGGAGTGCACTGTGGAAGCGTTTTTTCGCGAGTGCACGCACGGCGAAGATTCCCCACGACGCCCCAGCGAGCATCATTGAGAGATTCACCCGATGATAGCCCACCTCATTTTCAAGCACTTTCTGCGCATGGTTCTCGAATCGCTCCCCGCTGCTCATTGCCATACTCATTGGGACCCACCGGATTACTTGCAAACCAAGAACTCCATAGAGAGCAAGCACAGCGGTTAGTCCCCACACAAACCGCGACCGACTGCGACAGCCACTGAAGAGCAGCAGGCCAGGAATAGGCCATTTGAAACAGTTAATAAAGTATTCGCTGATCAACGATCCTGTCGTTTCGTCCCTGAGGCCGCTGCGGTCAAAGAGCAGCCGCAAGAAAGCGACAAGAATAATGCCAAAATAGAGAACCAGAAACCTGTTCACAGGGCGCGGCATGTCCCAGGTCAGCCCTTCGCGCTGCCGACTGACGGCCCAGGCCGCGCCCACGTTGGCCAGTGCCATATTCCACGGGTTCAGCCCTTGGATGCCCAACAACGTTTTGGGCATATCGGGATGCTCAATCACCGCCATGAGCAGGATGAGCCCACAGAGCGCTTTGTACCAGTCTTTCCAGGCGTACACACAGACGGCGAGGACAAAGAACCAGAGCAGCGTGAAGCGGATCATAAGGAAAGATCAACGGGTGAGCGCGTTGCGGATGCGCGGACGTAAGTGTTTCAAAAACTCCGAGCAAACCATGCCGCAAAAAATGATATTCGTTACCAGATACCGCTTCCACAATCGTCGAGGTTCCTGTTTGACTCGATACAACCACTCCAAACCGAGGGCTTGCCACCTTTCGGGTGCGCGCTCAACTTTCCCGGCGACCACATCGAACGACCCGCCAACTCCGTGGCAGACCGGAATGGCCAGCTCTTCGCTCCAACGTGCCAAAAATTGTTCTTTCTTCGGCGAGGTCATGGCGACAAAGAGGATGTCAGGTCGTGCCGCTTTGATATCGTCCGCGACAGCTCGCTCTTCATCCACGCTAAAGTATCCGTTCCGCTGCCCAGCAATTATGACGTTGGGATAATCCGCGGCGATTTGTTCCGTGGTCTTCCGCAGCACCTCATCCGTCGCCCCGAGACAGTAGACACGATAGCCACGTTGGTTGCCACGTTCCAACATCCGCAGCATCAGATCGATACCAGCAACACGCTCTGGAAGTGGCTGACCGAGAAGGCGACTCGCCCAGACAACGGACATCCCATCCGCCACGATGAGGTCGGACGAAAGCACATCTTCCTGCAAAGCTTTATCGCGGTGCATGTTCACGATCTTCGCCGCATTCACCACGCCAATCTGGAGACGACCGCGAGACGTAATGGCGTGGTCGATCCGCTCAAGCGCCTCCGTCATCGTCAAGGCATGAATCGGAATCCCAAAAAGGAGACGCGTGGGAAGCTGCTGGGTATCTCCCTCACTCATTGACTTTCTTCCTGCTGTTTCCAGCGTGCGACCCGCGCCAGGGGCCAGGCATAGAGGAGCCACCCTAAATGGTACGGACGGTCTTCATCGTCAATCGTGCCAACCGGAAACAACAGGTCGAGCCCGGGCACTCTCAGACTTGGATGTATTCGACTCGTCACCGTTTGCAGATAACGCGCCAGTTTACGGGGTTCGCGGCGGGCCACCTTGCGCCATATCAGGTCGGCGTCGTTGTCGATCAACGACCCGCCATCAAGTTCTGGGGACCGCGCCAACCAGGCGAGTCCCTTGCTGATGTAAGGCGTAAAGTCGGCATCACTCGCTTCTTCCAGGGCAAAGAGCGCCATCGGCGCCATGGCATCCTGATGGACGGCGTAGACCGGGTATGGCTCAACCGTTTCTCCGGTTTGGAGATGATAGTGCCACCACCATTGCCCGCTGTCACCTTGTTGCGCGCAAAACTGATTGGCGCACCGCAACGCGGCGTCGCGCGCCTCATTATTGCCCGTAAGTTTGGCATAGTGCGCGAGCGCCTGCACGGGATACACGAGATCGGCGAAGCAGGAGATATGAGCACGCAAACCGGACGCTTTGTCTCCCACGAGGTGAGGAAACATTCCCGCCCGCGGCACGAACGCGGTGAGCAGTCGGTGGGCAATCCGCTCGCGCAAATCCCCGACTGGCGCTTCTTCGTCTATGCAGAGCGCGGTCAGCGTCCAAGCCAGCTCCACGGTCGGATATGTACCTTCTATTGGACACAAAGCTAAGAGACGTTCCCATGCTGACGGCGGAGCGGGATGTGCGATTGCTCGCGCTGCCCATAACGTGAGCGCGACGTCACCTAAGTTACTCATTTGCTCAATGTCGCTCAGCAGCCGTTCACACACGTTTCGCGTACTGTGCCCGGCCAATACCGTCGCGGACACCGATTCGTCCTCTCCCGCTAAACCGATCAACGTGATTGCGGTATAGCGTGGGCTCAGTCCCTCCGAGACGACCCCGGTAGGCGTCCGTCGCACGCGAAAGACAAACAACCTTTCATCCGACCGGTACATGCGCTGCAGGCCACGAACCGCCAGCGCGCGTAACTGCTCAATAAGGGAGACGTCGACAGCCGTCGCCACCGTTCCCTGCGAATGGGGAGCGTGAGAAGCAGGCTTCATTAGACAGCTCCCTCCCCTTTCCATACTGCGGGCAGAGTTTTCCAAAGAATCTTAATATCTCACCTTACGCGCCAGGGACAAAAAAGGTATAGAATCGCCGATATGAAAGCACAAGCGATAGCCGATTTGTATTCCGATTACTTGCTGGCGTCCTTTGGGGCCACCACCGCGACGGGGCTCAGCGAACTGCTGGAAGGGGAAGTGAGCCATGATCAAGTGACCCGGTACTTGGCGGGCACGAA